>NZ_JBFTQG010000019.1:0-118084 GCF_056398885.1 Cupriavidus sp. 01T418 | reverse complement strand
GAGACTGGGTCGGGTGCACGGACGAAGTACAATCGCCGACGATTCGATCTGCCAAAGACGCACGCGCTGGACGCCGCGTGCGTTGGGGTGATCGACTCGGTTTCGGGATGGCAAAAGCCCACGTTGGCGATCAAGTGCGCGGGCCGCGGCGCTTACCAGCGCACGCGACTCACCGCATCCGGCTTTCCTCGCGGCTACCTCATGCACAGCAAGCGCGCATTCGGTTTTCAGACCGGTGATAGGGTGCGGGCCGATGTCCCGTCCGGGAAGAAGGCTGGCAGGCATTTTGGGCGGGTGGCGATTCGCGCCACCGGCTCCTTCAACATTCAGACCGCCGAAGGCGTCGTCCAAGGTGTCTCGCACCGCTATTGCCAGATCATGCAACGCGGCGACGGATATGGTTATTCACTCGTAGCGCCATCCACGAAGGAGAGCGGGCGCAGGGACGACGCTTCGCGTCGCGCGCTATCCCTCACCGGCCTGAAGGCCGATGTTTCCCGCGTGAACTGATGAAAAGAAATACACTCGATTTCTGGGTTGGGCTGTTTGTCGTGGCGGGTTTCGTGGCGCTGCTGTTCCTGGCGCTGAAGGCCGGCAACATGAGCTCCTTGTCGTTCCAGGAGACCTATTCGGTGCAGGCACGCTTCGACAATATCGGCGGCCTGAAGCCACGCGCCCCGGTCAAGAGCGCCGGCGTGGTGGTCGGCCGCGTCGCCGACATCCGCTTCGACGACAAGACCTACCAGGCGACCGTGACGATAAACCTGGAAAAGCGCTACCAGTTTCCCAAGGACACTTCGGCCAAGATCCTGACTTCCGGCCTGCTGGGTGAGCAATACCTGGGTCTTGAGGCGGGTGGCGATACTGCCATGCTGACGGACGGTTCGCGCATCACCATGACGCAATCGGCCGTGGTGCTGGAAAACCTGATCGGGCAGTTCCTGTATAACAAGGCCGCCGACGCGGGCGCCGGCGGCGGCAACAGCGCTGGCGGGGGACCCGCAGGTGCCGCCAGCGGTGCCGCAGGGAGCCTGAAATGACCGGCAGAGGTGCCGCCGCGCGCCGGCGCGCGGGTCGAGAAGGGTTGCTGGCGGCGTTGGCAGCCTTGGTGATGGCGGGCTGCGCGACTGGCCCGACCGCCAACCCGAAGGATCCCATCGAGCCTTTCAACCGGGAAGTCTTCAAGATCAACGATGACTTCGATAAGGGCGTGCTGCGTCCGGTTGCCCAGTTGTACGCCGACTACATCCCGTCGCCGATACGTACCGCGGTCGAAAACGCCTTCTCCAACGTGAGCGACGTCTACTCGGCCGTCAACAACCTGCTGCAAGGCAAGCCCACCCGCGCCGTGGAAGACACCATGCGCGTGGCCATGAACAGTGTGCTGGGCATTGGCGGGCTGATCGACATCGCCACCCCGGCCGGCTTGCCCAAGTACAAGGAAGATTTCGGCCAGACGCTGGGCGTATGGGGCGTGCCGGCCGGACCTTACCTGGTGCTGCCGCTGTTCGGGCCGAGCACGGTGCGCGATACCACCGGCATGCTGGTCGACCGCCAGATCGATCCGTCGGCGTACCTCGATCCCGTCTGGCTGCGCAATTCGCTGACGGGCGTGCGCATCGTCAGCACCCGGGCCTCGCTGCTGGGCGCCTCCAGCCTGATCGAGCTGGCGGCGCTCGACAAGTATGCATTCATGCGCGACGCGTACCTGCAGCGCCGCGAGTACCAGATTTATGATGGCAATCCGCCGGAAAGCGATGACACCGCTCCCGTCAATGAACCGTCGGATTCCAGGCAGGAAAATCAGACAATACCCACGCCACCTGTGCAGATGCCCGGCGGTATCCGCTTGCGCTGACGGCGGTTTCCATGCCGGCACGATGGCCGGGCGAACGGGCTTCCCGCCGCGTGTCGTGGCTGTGAGTGGTGCAACAAAATATGTAGATGTGGCGTCGGGGGCCCCGGCGCCGCGAACTCCCCCGGCTCGCCCGAACTCCAACTCGGCGCGTGACCATTACCGGCCTTGATGCCGGGACACGCAAAGGTTGCCGTACCATGGTGATCCGCGCGTTCGATTTGATAAGGACGAAATGATGCTGAAGCGACTGTTGCTGCCTTTTCTTACCGTTGTTGCCTTTGCGGGCGCCGCCCATGCCCAGACGCACGATGCCAGCACGCCCGACGGCCTTGTCAAGGCCGTGGTCGGCGACGTAATGGCCTCCGTCAAGGCGGACAAGGACATGCAGGCCGGGAATATCAACAAGATCTCCGCGCTGGTGGAACAGAAGATCCTGCCCAACGCGAACTTCCAGAGGACCACGCAGATCGCCATGGGCCGCAACTGGTCCAAGGCGACGCCGGAGCAGCAAAAGCAGATTGCCGACGAGTTCAAGACCCTGCTGATCCGTACCTACTCCGGCGCCATCGCGCAGATTCGCGACCAGACCGTGCAGTTCCGTCCGTATCGCGGCAGCCCCGACGATACCGACGCCACCATCCGCACCCAGGTCATCAACAAGGGCGAGCCGATCCAGCTCGACTACCGCCTGGAGAAGACGCCGCAGGGCTGGAAGGTCTATGACATCAATGTGCTGGGCGCCTGGCTGACCGAGGCCTACAAGGGCAGTTTCAATACCATCGTTGGCCAGCAGGGCGTGGAGGGCGTGATCAAGACGCTGCAAGACCGCAACCGCCAGCTCGCCAACGCCAAGAACTGACCGGTACCCGCGCCGCGGAGTGCAGGTTCTGGCCCAGCGTGGCATGCCGAACTGTTCTACAATGAGCACTCCCGCACCCGCGGGAGTGTTTTTTTCCAGACCCGCACCCCCGGACCACTGCCAGATGCTTTCGCTCGACACCTCGCTGACCAACCGCAACGCCGCCGCCGTGCTGCGTGACGGCCTGGCACGCCTGGCCCAGGGTGAAGCCCAGGTGGATTGCAGCAAGCTCACTCAGGTCGACTCCGCCGCCGTTGCCGTGCTGCTGGCCTGGCAGCGCGAAGCCAGCAGCCGCGGCCAGTCGCTTGCGATTACCGGTGTACCGGCCCAACTGGCTGAGCTGGCCGCCCTGTATGGCGTCGATTCCCTGCTGCGGGTGACACCCCAGGCGGGCCTGGCGAACGCCCAGGGCGCGCAGGACACCATCTCCCACCGACATTGAACCGGCATCCGTGGCAAGCTGCTGGTGCTGGTCCCCGCTTGCTACCGCGATGCCCGGGCGATGGCTCCGCGCCACGCCTTGCGCTCAAAGCGGGACTGCCCCCGCATCCCCTATAATTCCGGGTTGTTCGACCGTTCCGGCATATAAGGCTCGGACAAGACACGGTCGAAGCACCCGGGCGGTCCCCCGCCATTTCAAGGAGGCTGGCGTGCGAGCTCAACAGGGCCCGACGCGCCTGCCAAACAGTATCCGGCCATGAAAGCCATCGAACTCAAAGCCGTCCGCAAGCGCTACCGCAACCTGCAAGCGCTCAAGGGCGTCAGCTTCACCGTCGAGCGGGGCGAATTCTTCGGCCTGCTCGGCCCCAACGGTGCAGGCAAGACCACGCTGATCTCCATCCTGGCGGGCCTGAACCGTGCCGATTCCGGCAGCGTCAGCGTGCTCGGCCACGACGTCGTGTCCGATTACCGGCTGGCGCGGCGCATGCTGGGCGTGGTGCCGCAGGAACTGGTCTTCGATCCTTTCTTCACGGTGCGCGAAACCCTGCGCCTGCAGTCCGGTTATTTCGGCCTGACCCGCAATGACGACTGGATCGACGAGATCATGGCCAACCTGGATCTCACCAACAAGGCCGACGCCAATATGCGCCAGCTTTCCGGTGGCATGAAGCGGCGCGTGCTGGTGGCCCAGGCGCTGGTGCACCGGCCGCCGGTCATCGTGCTCGACGAGCCGACCGCGGGGGTCGACGTGGAACTGCGCCAGACCCTGTGGAAGTTCATCTCGCGCCTGAACCGCGAGGGCCACACCATCATCCTCACCACGCACTACCTGGAAGAAGCCGAGGCGCTGTGCAACCGTATCGCCATGCTCAAGTTCGGCGAAGTGGTGGCGCTGGACCGCACCAGCAACCTGCTGAGCCAGTTCGCCGGGCTGCAACTGGCACTGACTTTCTCCAGGGGCACGCTGCCCGCCGCGCTGGAGCCGCTGCGCATGCCCGCCAACCCGGGCGAGCGCGCGGTCGGGCTGCGGCTATCGGGCTATGCGGCGGTGGAGCCGATCCTGGCCGCCTGCCGCGAGGCCGGCTGCGAGATCGAGGACATGGAAATCAACAAGGCAGACCTGGAAGACGTGTTCGTGCAGATCATGCGGCGCGAAGGCCATATGCCGGGTGCGCTGCCGGATACGGCGGTGGAGGCCGCAGCATGAAGATGCCAACTGAATTCGACGGCGCGCAAGACGCCATCAACACGCACCTGGCGCCGATGGCGGTAGGTGGCCTGGTAGGCTTCCGCACCTTGCTCTACAAGGAAGTACTGCGTTTCTGGAAGGTCAGCTTCCAGACCGTGGCGGCGCCGGTGCTGACCGCCATCCTGTACCTGCTGATTTTCGGCCATGTGCTGGAAAACCGCGTGAAGGTGTACGACCAGATCAGCTACACCGCTTTCCTGGTGCCGGGCCTGGTAATGATGAGCGTGCTGCAGAATGCCTTCGCCAATAGCTCGTCGTCGCTGATCCAGTCCAAGATCACCGGCAACCTGGTGTTCATCATGCTGCCGCCGCTGTCGCACTGGGAAATGTTCGGTGCCTACGTGGTGGCTTCCGTCGTGCGCGGCCTGGCCGTTGGCCTGGGCGTGCTGCTGGTGACGGCCTGGTTCGCCAACCTGCATTTCGCCAACATCGGCTGGATCCTGCTGTTTGCCCTGCTCGGCGCGGCGATCCTTGGCACGCTGGGGCTGATCGCGGGGATCTGGGCCGAGAAATTCGACCAGCTCGCGGCCTTCCAGAACTTCCTGATCATGCCGGCGACCTTCCTGTCCGGCGTGTTCTACTCGATCCACTCGCTGCCTCCCTTCTGGCAGGCGGTGTCGCACGCAAATCCGTTCTTCTACATGATCGACGGCTTCCGCTACGGCTTTTTCGGCGTCTCCGACGTGGCGCCGACCTTCAGTCTTGCCGTGGTCGGTACGGCTTTCCTGGTGCTTGCGGCGCTGGCGCTGCAACTGCTCAAGAGCGGTTTCAAGCTGCGCCACTGAGCGCTGCATCCACACACGGCGAAACAACGCGAAAAGACAATCATGCTGCCCACACCTCAACAAGTCAGGGATTACATCGCCCAAGGCCTGCCCTGCGAACACCTCGAAGTGGAGGGCGACGGCCAGCACTTCTTCGCCACCATCGTCAGCGCGCAATTCGACGGCAAGCGGCTGATCCAGCGGCACCAGCAGGTCTATGCCGCGCTCGGCGACCGCATGCGCGCCGAGATCCATGCGCTGTCGATGAAGACGCTGACGCCGGCCGAATGGCAGGCGCAGGCGGGCCAGGCCAAGTAAGAAGCAAGACAGGACGGACTAACAAGCTGGCCGCCCGACAGGCCGGACATGACAATCAGGTCGCCTCGCAAGACGGCGGCCTCGGGTACCAGATGCCGCGGTTGTGCGCTTGATTGCACAAGCGGGGGCCGTGATGAATGACGCCGGATGCCTCTGGGCGGCCGGCCTGAAACGATTGAACATGGACAAACTCGAGATTCAGGGCAATGGCCCGCTGCGAGGCGAGATCCGCGTATCGGGCGCCAAGAACGCCGCGCTGCCAATCCTTTGCGCGGGGCTGTTGGCGGCCGAACCCGTGACGCTGGACAATGTGCCCGACCTGCAGGACGTGCGCACCACGCTCAAGCTGCTGCGCCAGATGGGCCTGAAGGCCGAGCAGGACGGCGCGCGCGTGACGCTGAACGGCGCCGACGTGAACTCGCCCGAAGCGCCCTACGAGCTGGTCAAGACCATGCGCGCCTCGATCCTGGTGCTGGGTCCGCTGGTGGCGCGCTTCGGCGAGGCCCGCGTGTCGCTGCCCGGCGGCTGCGCCATTGGCGCGCGTCCGGTCGACCAGCACATCAAGGGCCTGCAGGCCATGGGCGCCGAGATCAGCATCGAGCACGGCTACATCCACGCCCGCGCCAAGCGCCTGAAGGGTGCGCGCGTGGTCACCGACATGATCACCGTGACCGGTACCGAGAACCTGCTGATGGCTGCCACGCTGGCTGACGGCGAGACCGTGCTGGAAAACGCCGCGCGCGAGCCCGAGGTGGCCGACCTGGCCAGCTTGCTGGTCAAGATGGGTGCCCGCATCGAGGGCATCGGCACCGACCGCCTGGTGGTGCAGGGCGTGGAGCGCCTGCACGGCGCCAGCCATACCGTGATCGCCGACCGCATCGAGGCCGGCACCTTCCTGTGCGCCGCCGCCGCCACGCTGGGCGATGTGGTGTTGCGCGGCGTGCAGCCGGGCATCCTGGACACCGTGCTCGACAAGCTGCGCGAAGCCGGTGCTGCCATCGAGGCCGGCACGGACTGGATCCGCCTGCGCATGGACCAGCGCCCGCAGGCGGTGAGCTTCCGCACCTCCGAATACCCGGCCTTTCCGACCGACATGCAGGCGCAGTTCATGGCGCTGAACAGCGTCGCCGGCGGTGTGGCCCGCATTACCGAAACCATCTTCGAAAACCGCTTCATGCACGTGCAGGAGCTCAACCGGCTGGGCGCCGATATCGCGGTCGAAGGCAATACCGCGGTGGTTACCGGCGTGCCCAGGCTGTCGGGCGCCAGGGTGATGGCGACCGATCTGCGCGCCTCCGCCAGCCTGGTGATCGCCGGGCTGATCGCCGAGGGCGAGACCGTGATCGACCGCATCTATCACCTGGACCGTGGCTACGACCGCATGGAAGACAAGCTGTCGGCCGTGGGCGCCAAGATCCGCCGCATCGCCTGAGCGCGCAAGAAAAGACACAAGGACGCAGATGAGCCCCTCCCCGACCCAGTTGACGCTGGCCCTCTCCAAAGGCCGGATCTTCACCGAAACCATGCCGCTGCTGGAAGCGGCCGGCCTCCACGTCACCGAGGATCCGGAAACCTCGCGCAAGCTGATCCTGTCCACCTCCGATCCGGACGTGCGCGTCATCATCGTGCGCGCCTCGGACGTGCCGACCTACGTGCAATACGGCGCGGCCGATTTCGGCGTGGCCGGCAAGGACGTGCTGATGGAGCACGGCATGGCCGGGCTGTATGCGCCGATCGACCTGAATATCGCCAAGTGCCGCATGTCGGTGGCGACTTCGGCCGGCTTCGACTACGCCAGCGCCGTGCGCCAGGGCGCGCGGCTGGCGGTGGCCACCAAGTATGTGCAGACCGCGCGCGAGCACTTCGCCAAGAAGGGCGTGCACGTGGACCTGATCAAGCTGTATGGCTCGATGGAACTCGGGCCGCTGGTGGGGCTGGCCGACGCCATCGTCGACCTGGTCAGCACCGGCGGCACGCTGCGCGCCAACAACCTGGTCGAAGTGGAAGAGATCGTACAGATATCGTCGCGCCTGGTGGTCAACCAGGCTGCCCTCAAACTCAAGCGTGAGCGGCTCGCGCCGATTCTCGACGCGTTTGAACGGGCCTCCGCCGCGCTGGCCTGACGCCGCGCGAGCAGGGCCTGGGGAATGGAGTCATGAACGAAAATTCTATGGAAAACCTGGAAATCCGCCGGCTGGACTCGACCGAGCCGGGCTTCGCGGCCGAGTTGCGCGAAGTGCTGGCCTTCGATGCCGGAGAGGACGAGGCGATCGATCGCGCCGTCGCGCAGATCCTCGCCGATGTGAAGGCCCGCGGCGACGCCGCGGTGCTGGAATATACGCAGCGCTTCGACCGCGTCGAAGCTGGCTCCATGGCCGCGCTGGAAGTGTCGCCGGCCAAGCTGGAGGCCGCACTCGACGAACTCGAGCCCAAACGCCGCGCGGCGCTGGAAACCGCGGCGGCGCGCGTGCGCGCCTACCATGAAAAGCAGAAGATCGAGTGCGGCAGCCATAGCTGGGAGTACACCGAGTCCGACGGCACCGTGCTGGGGCAGAAGGTGACCCCGCTGGACCGCGTCGGCATCTACGTGCCGGGCGGCAAGGCGGCCTATCCGTCGTCCGTGCTGATGAACGCGATTCCCGCGCGCGTGGCTGGCGTCAAGGAGATCATCATGGTCGTGCCCACGCCGGGCGGCGTGCGCAACGAGCTGGTGCTGGCCGCCGCGCAGATCGCCGGCGTGGACCGCGTGTTCACCATCGGTGGCGCGCAGGCGGTGGGGGCGCTGGCCTACGGCACCGCCACGCTGCCCCAGGTCGACAAGATCGTCGGTCCGGGCAACGCCTATGTGGCGGCGGCCAAGCGTCGCGTGTTCGGCACCGTCGGCATCGACATGATCGCCGGCCCGTCGGAGATCCTGGTGATCTGCGACGGCACCACCGACCCCGACTGGGTGGCGATGGACCTGTTCTCGCAAGCCGAGCACGACGAACTCGCACAATCGATCCTGCTGTGCCCGGACTCCAACTACCTGGCCCAGGTCGAGGAAAGCATCCACCGCCAGCTGGACTCCATGCCGCGCAGGGATGTGATCCGCGCCTCGCTGTCCGGACGTGGCGCGCTGATCCGGGTACGCGACATGGACGAAGCCTGCGAGATCGCCAACCTGATCGCGCCGGAGCACCTGGAGATTTCCGCCGAGAACCCGCGCCACTGGGCCGAGAAGATCCGCCACGCCGGCGCCATCTTCCTGGGCCGCTATACCAGCGAGTCGCTGGGCGACTACTGCGCCGGGCCGAATCACGTGCTGCCCACTTCGCGCACCGCGCGTTTCTCGTCGCCGCTGGGCGTGTATGACTTCCAGAAGCGTTCGAGCCTGATCGAAGTGAGCGAGCAGGGCGCGCAGATGCTCGGGCAGATCGCCGCCGAACTGGCCTACGGCGAGGGCTTGCAGGCGCACGCCCGCAGCGCCGAGTACCGCCTCAGGCGTAGCTGAGGCACAGCGGCCGGTTCCGGGTTTGTCCCGGACCGGCCAGATTCCAGCAACTACCACCGACGACCACCTAGCCAAGAGGTAACTCCAATGTCCGTAGTGCCGCCTTCCCTGATCGAACGCATCATCCGTGACGACGTACGCGCCATGGGCGCCTACCATGTGCCGGATTCGCACGGTCTGGTGAAGCTTGACGCGATGGAAAACCCCTACCGCCTGCCCGACGCGCTGCGCGACCAGCTGGCCGCGCGGCTGGCCGAGGTGGCGCTCAACCGCTATCCGGTACCCAGCAGCGAAGCGCTGCGCGCGCGCCTGAAGACGGTGATGGCGGTGCCCGCGGGCATGGATGTGCTGCTGGGCAATGGCTCGGACGAGATCATCAGCATGCTGGCGCTGGCCGTGGCCAAGCCGGGTGCCAAGGTGCTGGCGCCGGTGCCGGGTTTCGTCATGTACGCCATGTCGGCCCAGTTCGCCGGGCTGGAGTTCGTCGGCGTACCGCTCAAGGCGGATTTCACGCTGGATCGCGCCGCCATGCTGGCGGCCATGGCCGAGCACCAGCCGGCCATCGTCTACCTGGCCTACCCGAACAATCCCACCGGCAACCTGTTCGACGCCGCCGATATGGAAGCCATCGTGCGCGCCGCCCAGGGCGAGGTCTGCCAGAGCCTGGTGGTGGTCGACGAGGCCTACCAGCCGTTCGCCCAGGACACCTGGATGCCGCGCCTGGCCGGGTTCGGCAACCTGCTGGTGATGCGCACCGTCTCCAAGCTGGGCCTGGCCGGCATCCGGCTGGGCTACCTGGCCGGCGCGCCGGAATGGCTGTCGCAGATCGACAAGGTGCGCCCGCCGTACAACGTCAATGTGCTCACCGAGGCCACCGCGCTGTTCGTGCTCGAGCATGTCGATGTGCTCGACCAGCAGGCCGCGCAACTGCGTGCCGAGCGTGCCACCGTGGCCAGCGCCCTGGCTGCCTTGCCGGGCGTGACCGTATACCCCAGCGCGGCCAATTTCCTGCTGGTGCGCGTGGCGGATTCCGCCCGTATGTTCGAAGGCGTGCTTGCACGCAAGGTATTGATCAAGAACGTGGGTAAAATGCACCCATTGCTGGCCAATTGTCTGCGCGTCACGGTCAGCACTCCCGAAGAGAACGCGCAATTTCTCGCTGCCTTCCAGGCGGCGTTGCAGGATTAACACCATGCGTGTTGCAGAGGTCACCCGCAATACATCGGAAACGCAAATCCGCGTTTCGCTGAATCTCGATGGCACCGGCCGCCAGAAACTGGCGTCCGGCGTGCCGTTCCTCGACCACATGCTGGACCAGATCGCCCGGCATGGCATGTTCGATCTCGAGGTCGAAGCCAGCGGCGACACCCATATCGACGACCATCACACGGTGGAAGACGTCGGCATCGCGCTCGGCCAGGCGGTGGCCAAGGCCATCGGCGACAAGAAAGGCATCACCCGCTACGGCCACAGCTATGTGCCGCTGGACGAATGCCTGTCGCGCGTGGTGATCGACTTCTCCGGCCGCCCCGGACTCGAATTCCATGTGCCGTTCACCCGCGCGCGGGTGGGCAGCTTCGACGTCGACCTGACCATCGAGTTCTTCCGCGGCTTCGTCAACCATGCCGCGGTGACGCTGCATATCGACAACCTGCGCGGCATCAATGCCCACCATCAGTGCGAAACCGTGTTCAAGGCCTTCGGCCGCGCGCTGCGCATGGCGGTGGAGATGGATCCGCGCGCGGGTAACACGATTCCATCGACCAAGGGCACCCTCGTCGGCTGAGATTCGCCGGCGTGCCACCTCTCTCACGTGCCAGTACGTGCCAGTGCGTTGCGCGCCGCCGGGAACCTTCGATCAATGCGGTACTTACGCGGCACTAGCGCGACATTCGCGACATTTGCGATATTTGCCCAACCCGATGGATACGCTCAAGTCGTTTATCTCGCTGCTGGCGCTGATCAACCCGATCGGGGCGATTCCGTTCTTCATCAGCCTGACGACCCAGCAGACTGAAGAAGAAAAACTGCATACCATCAAGATCGCATCGATCTCGGTGGCGACGGTGGTAGGCATCTCCGCCTTGCTGGGCCAGCAGATCATCGAGTTCTTCAATATCTCGGTGGCCTCGCTACAGGTGGGCGGGGGCCTCATCATGATCATGATGGCGATGAACATGCTGAACGCCCAGACCAGCCGCACCAAGGCGACGCCGGAGGAAGAGGACGAGGCGGAAGCAAAAGCCAGCATCGCGGTGGTGCCGCTGGCGCTGCCCTTGCTGACCGGGCCCGGCTCGATCAGCACGGTGATCGTCTATGCCGGCAAGACCCAGCACTGGTGGCAGTTGCTGATTCTCGTCGGGATCGGGATCGCGCTGGGCGCAGTGGTATATATGGTGTTCCGCGCCGCTGACCCGATCGCCCGCGTGATCGGTCGCACCGGCATCAACATAGGCACGCGCCTGATGGGACTGATCCTATCTGCGCTGGCCGTAGAATTCATTGTGGACGGGCTGAAGACATTGTTGCCTGTTTTGAAATCATGACTACCATAGCAATTGTGGATTACGGCATGGGCAACCTGCGCTCGGTAGCGCAGGCCCTGCGTGCCGCGGCGCCGGAGGCGGACGTGCAGGTGGTGGACCAGCCCGAGGCGATCCGCGCAGCGGACCGCGTGGTGCTGCCCGGCCAGGGGGCGATGCCCGACTGCATGGGCGCGCTGGGTGCGTCGGGTTTGCAACAGGCCGTTATCGAGGCCGCTGCCAGCAAGCCGATGCTGGGAGTGTGTGTTGGCGAACAGATGCTGTTCGACTTCAGCAAGGAAAGTAGGACCGACGGTAGCAGCACCCCGTGCCTGGGGCTTTTGCCCGGCGAGGTGATCCGCTTCGAGCTGGAAGGCATGATCCAGCCGGACGGTTCGCGCTACAAGGTGCCGCAGATGGGCTGGAACCGCGTCAGGCAAGCCCGGCCCCATCCGCTCTGGGCTGGCATTCCCGACGAAAGCTGGTTCTATTTCGTGCACAGCTACTTTGTGCAAGCGCAGGATCCGGCGCATATTGCCGGCGAAACCGACTACGGTGTCATATTTACGAGCGCGGTTGCGCGCGATAACATTTTTGCCACGCAGTTCCACCCGGAAAAGAGCGCCGCCATGGGCTTGCAGCTGTACCGGAACTTCGTGCACTGGAATCCCTGATCGTCGATAGTGGCTTTTTTGGGACGGGGCTGACCGGCTACGCTGGCTAGTTCAATTTTCTTTTTCACTCAAACACGCTCGTCACACTTATGTTGCTCATTCCGGCCATCGACCTGAAGGACGGTCAATGTGTACGCCTTAAACAAGGCGACATGGACCAGGCCACCGTCTTTTCCGAAGATCCCGCCGCCATGGCACGTCACTGGGTGGAGCAGGGCGCACGGCGCCTGCACCTGGTCGACCTCAATGGTGCGTTCGTCGGCAAGCCCCGCAACGAAGCTGCCATCAAGGCCATCATCGCCGAGGTGGGCGAAGAGATCCCGATCCAGCTCGGCGGCGGCATCCGCGACCTGAACACCATCGAGCGCTGGCTCGACGGCGGTTTGTCCTACGTCATCATCGGCACGGCCGCGGTCAAGAATCCCGGTTTCCTCAAGGATGCGTGCACGGCATTCGGCGGTCATATCATCGTGGGCCTGGACGCCCGCGAGGGCAAGGTCGCCACCGATGGCTGGAGCAAGCTGACGGGCCACGAAGTCGCCGACCTCGCGCGCAAGTACGAGGACTACGGCGTGGAAGCCATCATCTACACCGATATCGGCCGTGACGGCATGCTGGGAGGCATCAACATCGAGGCCACCGTCAAGCTGGCGCAATCGGCGACGATACCGGTGATCGCCAGTGGCGGGTTGCACAATCTGACGGATATCGAACGCCTGTGCGGCGTGCAGAAAGATGGCGTCGAAGGCGTCATCTGCGGCCGCGCGATCTATTCGGGCGATCTTAATTTCGCCGAAGCCCAGGCGCTGGCCGACAAGCTCGGCGCCGAGCAGTAAGACAACGCGCCTTGCGCGCGACATTTGCAGCCACCGGCGCCGCGCATGCGCGGCGCCGCGGCGGGCAAGGAATCTCATGCTAGCCAAACGTATCATCCCCTGCCTCGACGTGACCAACGGGCGGGTGGTCAAGGGTGTCAACTTCGTCGAATTGCGCGACGCCGGCGACCCGGTCGAGATCGCGCGCCGCTATGACGAGCAGGGTGCCGATGAAATCACGTTTCTCGACATCACCGCGACCAGCGACGGGCACGACCTGATCCTGCACATCATCGAGGCGGTCGCCTCGCAGGTCTTTATTCCGCTGACGGTGGGCGGCGGCGTGCGCGCCGTGGAAGACGTGCGGCGCCTGCTCAATGCCGGCGCGGACAAGATCAGCGTCAATTCCTCGGCCATCGCCAACCCGCAACTGGTGTCGGACGCCACTGCGCGCTATGGCTCGCAGTGCATTGTCGTCGCCATCGACGCCAAGCGCAGTTCCGCGCCCGGCGAGCCGGCGCGATGGGAGGTTTTCACCCATGGCGGGCGCAAGGCCACCGGGCTGGATGCGGTGGAGTGGGCACGCGAAATGGCTGCGCGCGGCGCCGGCGAACTGCTGCTCACCAGCATGGACCGCGATGGCACCAAGAGCGGTTTCGATCTCGAACTGACCCGCGCCGTCAGCGACGCGGTGTCCGTGCCGGTGATTGCCTCGGGGGGCGTGGGCGGCCTGCAGGACCTGGCCGACGGTATCAAGCTGGGACACGCCGACGCGGTGCTGGCCGCCAGCATCTTCCATTACGGCCAGCACACCGTTGGCGAAGCAAAAGCATTCATGGCCCGCGAGGGCATTCCGGTGCGGATCTGAACACGGCGAACCGACATGGCAAAGAAGTGGCTCAACAAGGTTAAGTGGGACGACAACGGCCTGGTGCCTGTGATCGTCCAGGAAGTCGGCTCGAACGATGTGCTGATGTTCGCGTTCATGAACCGCGAGGCGCTGCAGCGCACCGTGGAGATCGGCGAGGCCGTGTTCTGGTCGCGCTCGCGCAAGCGCCTGTGGCATAAGGGTGAGGAATCCGGCCATGTGCAGAAGGTGCACGAGATCCGTCTCGACTGCGACGAAGACGTGGTCTTGCTCAAGGTCACCCAGAACGATGGCATTGCCTGCCATACCGGACGCCATTCCTGCTTCTTCCAGAAGTTCGACGGCGACGTCGACAACGGCGACTGGCAGACCGTGGAGCCCGTGCTCAAGGATCCGTCCACCATCTACGCGGCCAAGCCATGAGCGAAGAACAGTTGAGCAGCGCGGACATGCTGGCCCGCCTGGCCGCCGTGCTGGAATCGCGCAAGCCCGAAAACGGCGGCGATCCGGACAAATCCTATGTGGCGCGGCTGTTCCACAAGGGCGATGACGCCATCCTGAAGAAGATCGGCGAGGAAGCCACCGAGACCGTGATGGCCGCCAAGGATGCCCGCGCGGCCGGCCTGAGCCAGGAGTCGGTCTCCAAGGTGGTGTACGAGGTGGCCGATCTCTGGTTCCATAGCATGGTGCTGCTGTCCCGCTTCGGCATGAAGCCGGCCGATGTGGTCAGCGAGTTGGCCCGCCGCGAGGGCCTGTCCGGCCTCGAGGAAAAGGCCCGGCGCAAGACCGACGGCAGCTGAATCGCGTACTCGCCGGCCAGTCCGGCGGCAACCTGCGGCCACGAGGAGCAACCACGAGATGGGAGAGGTGATCACCACGGACCATGACCGGCTCGCCAGCCTGCGCAAGCTGATGCACATTCTTTATGCGCTGTACGCCATCTTCTGGCTGACCGGTGGCGTTACCGCGCTGATCGCCATCGTGGTTGACTACGTCAAGCGCGACGACGCCCAGGGCACGCTCTACGCCTCGCACTTCGCCTGGCAGATCCGGTCCTTCTGGTGGTCGGTGGCATGGGCTATCCTCGGCGGACTGCTGTTTGCCACGGTGTTCCTGATACCGCTGGCCTTTGCCGTATGGGGCGTATTGTCCTTATGGATGTTGTATCGTATCGTCAAGGGCTGGCTCTACCTGAACGACAGCAAGCCAATGTAGCCGGATCAGCGTTTTTGACAGCCAGCCGGCTGGCGGAGGCGCTCCGGACATGCCTGAAAAGCAGGTGGATGGCCAGCACGACTGCCCGCGAGCCAGGACAACGCCGCGTATAACGCGCCTGATTTGCTGCGCGCAATGAAATTTTCATGAATTCACAGCAAAATTGCCCCTTCTGCAGGATCGTGGCCGGCCAGCTTCCTTCGCGCAAGGTGTACGAAGATGACGAAATGCTGGCTTTCCATGATATCCACCCGAAAGCCCCGGTACACTTCCTGCTCATTCCCAAGTCGCATGTCGATTCGCTGGCCGAATGCGGACCCAGCGAAAGCGCTGTGCTTGCTAAAATGATGCTGAAGGTGCCGGAGTTGGCGCGCGCGGCAGGTTGCGGCAATGGTTTCCGGACGGTCATCAATACGGGCCCGGATGGCGGACAGGAGGTGTATCACCTCCATCTGCACGTGCTTGGCGGTCCGCGTGCCCAGTGGAAGGTGCCGCTGCCATAAGGAAACTGGCAGCCAACCCATGCAGGATCGCAGGCCCTGTGGCCTTCGGTCAGATGCCGTGCCGGCAACCGTCGCCCGGCATGGCCTTCAGTGACGGAACAACGAGCCGGGGTGGCGAGGCGCTATCCTTGGCTTCATCAGGAGCAGAAAATGGGTTCGTTTAGCATTTGGCACTGGCTCATCGTGCTGGTGATCGTCATGCTGGTCTTTGGCACCAAGAAGCTGCGCAATATCGGCCAGGACCTGGGTGGTGCCGTGAAAGGTTTCAAGGATGGCATGAAGGATGCCAACGCCAACGCCGACGCTGCGGATGCTCCGGCTGCTCCCGCCAAGGAGCTGCGCGACGCGGGCACCATCGACGTGGAAGCCAAGGAAAAGTCGCGCCAGCAGTGAGCGCGCGCCAACTCTTGTCGGCACGCCCGATGTCTTTCTTCCCGGCAGCAATGCCAGGCCGGCCATGCCCGCCGCGCCACGCCCGTCCGCGTGACGGCTTGCGCGCGGGTCCGGGTGGCCGTTGCGGCAGCCCGGCCGTTCGCCATGGCGGCGGCTCCTTCCTTCCGAACCTCGCATGATCGATCTCGGCATTTCAAAGCTTGCACTGATCGGCGCGGTGGCGCTGGTGGTGATCGGTCCAGAGCGGCTGCCGAAGGTGGCGCGCACGGTCGGCGCACTGGTCGGCCGCGCGCAGCGCTATATCAATGATGTGAAGGCGGAGGTCAGCCGCGAGGTTGAACTCGACGAACTGCGCAAGATGCGCACGGAATTCGAGGACGCCGCGCGCGACGTCGAACGCACCATCCACAAGGAAGTGCACGAGCACACCAGCTCCCTGAACGATGCGCTGACCGGTACCGATTCCAGCGTACACGACGGGGCCGGCCAGGGCAGCGGCTACGTGCCGTCCTGGGACGCCGCGCACAAGGTTCATAACGGCCGCAAGAGCTGGCGCGTCAAGCAAGGCGCGCGGCCTGTGTGGTACAAGCGCCAGCACAATGTACGCGTGTGGGCGCAATCCGGCGCCGCGCGCGTCAAGCGCCACCGTCCCGCCACAGGTCCCGCCCGCTCTTTCTTCGAGTGAGCATGATGGGGCCTGTCCACACGCCGGTACCCGGCCGGCCATCGCTGTCGTGCGTTCCGACTTGCGCGCCGTGCCGTTGTATTGCCACTGATTTCTCAATGCCAGCCAGCCCGGCTGAGCGGCCCACGCCATGAGCGACTCCCGTTCCCAAGATCCCCAAGAACCGCAAGACGAAGCGCCGCAGGAAACCTTTATCTCTCACCTGGTCGAGTTGCGCTCGCGCATCGTCAAGGCCGCGTCGGGCGTGATCCTGGTGTTCGTCAGCCTGGTCTACTGGGCGCCGAACATCTACAACCTGTTCGCCCGCCCCCTGATGGAGTCGCTGCCCAAGGGCGGCAGGATGATCGTCACCGATGTCACCGGCTCCTTCTTCGTGCCCATGAAGGTCACGCTGCTGGTGTCTTTCCTGATCGCGCTGCCCTGGGTGCTTTACCAGGTCTGGCAATTCGTCGCGCCGGGGCTGTATCAGCATGAGAAGCGCCTGATCGTCCCGCTGGTCAGCAGCAGCTACATCCTGTTTATCTGCGGCGTGGCTTTCGCCTATTTCCTCGTATTCCCCACGGTGTTCCATTTCATGGCGCACTACAACGCGCCACTGGGGGCGGAGATGTCGACCGACATCGACAAGTACCTCAGCTTCGCCATGACCATGTTCCTGGCCTTCGGCATCACCTTCGAGGTGCCGGTGGTGGTGATCGTGCTGGTGCGCTTTGGCGTGGTCGAACTGGCGAAGCTCAAGCAGATCCGCCCCTACGTGATCGTGGGCGCGTTCGTGATTGCCGCCGTGGTGACGCCGCCGGATGTGCTGTCCCAATTGCTGCTGGCGGTGCCCCTGATCGCGCTATATGAACTGGGGCTGATCATGGCCCGATTCACCACGCGGCCGGCCGCGGCGGACGCTCCGGCCAGCGAAGCGCAGCCAGACTAACTGTAGTGATCGCTAGCAAAAAGCAAAGCCAGGGGACGTGACTTTTGCACCAAAACGGTGAAAGCTGCCGTCCATGCTGTTGCGACATCACAACATAATCAGTCCCTAACCATGGTTTACGACGAAAAAGCCTTCTGGCGGCTGGGGGGGCTGACCCATAATACGCTTCAGACGTGAACGTTAATGCGTCGCCCAAGCACTTGGGCAAGCCAAGATTTCCCAATCAGTTGACAAGGAAAGTGTCGATATGAAGATGAAACTGTTTGCAGCCGCTGTAGCTGCCCTGGCCGCCGGTGGTGCGTATGCCCAGTCGAGCGTGACCCTGTACGGCGTGGTTGACGCTGGTATTGAATACACCAACAAGAACGCAACTGCTACCAGCAACCACAACCTGTTTGCCCTGCAGTCGGGCAACCAGTCCGGTTCGCGTTGGGGCCTGCGTGGCGTGGAAGATCTGGGCGGCGGTCTGAAGGGCATTTTCGTCCTGGAAAGCGGCTTCAACGTCGACAACGGCACCTCGGCTCAAAGCAACCGTCTGTTCGGTCGTAACGCCTATGTTGGTCTGCAAAGCCAGTACGGCCAGCTGACCCTGGGCCGCCAGCAGACCACGTTCTATGACTTCGGCCTGATCTATGATCCGATGGCCATTTCGACCCGCTACTCGATCACCGCTACGGGTCCGGAATTTGCTTCCCGCGCCGACAATACCGTTAAGTACACCGGCACGTTCGGTGGCCTGACCGCTTCGGCCTTCTACAGCTTCAACAACAACAACCAAGAAGTTGCAGGTAACTTCACCAATGGCCGTGAGTACGGCTTCCTGGCGAGCTACGCTGCAGGCCCGTTCTCGGTTGGTGCTGCTTATGACCAGTCGAACACCTCGACGGCAACCTTCAACTCCGGCAATCAGCTGATCCGTCGCGCTACCATCGCTGGTACCTACGCTTTCGGCCCGGCCAAGATTTACGCTGGCTACCGCTACGCTCACGCTTACAACAATGCGACCCTGCCGGGTGCTTCGGGTGCGCAGAACACCGCCTCGAACCTGGGTTGGGCTGGTGTGGGCTATCAGCTGACGCCGGCTCTGTCGCTGTCGGGCGCCGCGTACTACCAGAACCTGCGTACCGCTCAGGCTAATCCGTGGCAGTTCGTGACGACCGCCGACTACGCGCTGTCGAAGCGTACCGACGTGTACGCCTCGGCCACGTACATCCTGAACAAGGGCAACAAGTCGGCTCTGAGCGTGAATGGTTTCAACGACCAAATTGGCTCGGCTGGCCCGTTCGTCCAAACTGGTGGCAACCAGTTCGGCGGCATCGTTGGTGTTCGCCACAAGTTCTAATTTAGCGCGGGCGTAAGCCTGCTCTAGGTTGGCTTGAACTCAAAACGCCGGCATCCGTAAGGATGCCGGCGTTTTGTTTTATGCCGCTGGCTGGCAGTGGTGCGCCATGACAAATGGGGCGCGCGCGGTGCAATGCCGCGCAATCATGTTCCGCGATGCCGCGAGAAGTGCGCCGCGTGGCATTCCGGTTGGCACTCAGTAACTGACGATGGGTGGCGCGGCTTTCCGCTGCCACTGAATGCGCCGCCGACCAGGTCCAGCATCGCGGCCAGGTCGGTCAGGCCCGATTGCGGGCAGTGGCCTGCGCCATGTCCCGGGTACGCCGATCTCCAGTCACGCTGCCAGTCTCGGCCGGCCMACAATCCGGGTTGCTGCGCAGCACCGGGTCCGCGTGGCAGGCCCAGCGTGGCACGCGCTGATACCTGTCCTTTCCGGCAATAAAAAACCCCGCCACAAAGGGCGGGGTCTGGTGAAGCAACGTGTTGTCCGGGGATTCTGGCTGGCTTACTCTTCCTCATCCAGCGGCAGGGCCCGGCGCGGCGGTGGCGGCCGCTTGCCGATCGTCACCGTCAGTTCGGTCGGCTTGCCACGGCGCACCACCTTCATCTTTGCCGCCGCACCCGGCTTGAGCTGGGCGATGGCATTGAGCAGGGCGGTGGTATCGGTAATACCCAGTCCATCCACCGAGACCAGCACGTCGCCCGGTTTCACGCCCGCCTTGTCGGCCGGGCCGCCCTGGACCACGGCCGCGATCAGCGCGCCTTCCTTGGCGTCGAGGCCGAACGACTCGGCGATCTCGGGCGTCATGTCCTGCGGCTCCACGCCGATCCAGCCGCGCGTCACCGAGCCGGTCGAGATGATCGACTCCATCACCTGCTTGGCGGTGGAAACGGGAATGGCGAAGCCAATGCCCAGCGATCCGCCCGAACGGGAATAGATGGCGGTGTTGACGCCCAGCAGGTTGCCCTGGGCATCCACCAGGGCGCCGCCCGAATTGCCGGGGTTGATTGCCGCGTCGGTCTGGATGAAGTTCTCGAAGGTGTTGATGCCCAGGTGGCTGCGGCCCAGCGCCGAGACAATGCCCATGGTGACCGTCTGGCCGACGCCAAAGGGATTGCCGATGGCCAGCACCACATCACCTACCTTGACGTTCTCGATGCGCCCCAGCGTGATCGCCGGCAGGTCCTTGAGCGTGATCTTCAGTACCGCCAGGTCGGTTTCCGGGTCCGAGCCCACTACCTTGGCGTTGGCCTTGCGCCCGTCGGTGAGCGCGACCTCGATCTCATCGGCACCGTCCACCACATGGTGGTTGGTTAGAATATAACCTTCCGCGCTGACGATGACGCCCGAACCGAGGCTGGACACCGGCTCCTGGCGTTCCGGCAGGCGGTCGCCGAAGAAGAAGCGGAACCAGGGGTCTTCTGCCTGCGGGTTGGGCGTATGCTTGTTGCCGTTCTTGCTGGTGAAGATATTCACCACGGCCGGCATCGCCTGCTGCGCCGCTTCGCTATACGAGCCCGGCGCCGAGGAGCCGGCCACGTTAGGGATGACCTCCTTCAGTGCGACGATGGGCGAACCGGATTGCACGGCGACCCGGCCGCGCTGCAGCCATTCGGGTTTGAGCGTGGCCACGACGAACCACACCGCCAGCACAACGGTGACAGCCTGGGCAAAGAACAGCCAAAAGCGGCGCAACATATTGGAGTTTGGGCAGGAAATGAAAACAAAAGATCTTGAATTGTACTTGAACGACCTGCTTCAAGTCGCTCGATACAAGGACTATTGCCCGAACGGATGGCAAGTGCAAGGCCGCCCGGAGGTGGAACATGTCGTGACCGGCGTGACCGCCAGCCTGGCCCTGGTCGAAGCCGCCATCGAAGCCGGCGCCGATGCCATCCTGGTCCACCACGGCTATTTCTGGAAAAACGAAGATGCCCGCGTGATCGGGCAAAAACATGCGCGGCTAAAGCGTCTGCTGGGCGCCGACGTAAACCTGCTCGCCTATCACCTGCCGCTGGATAACCATCCTGATTTCGGCAATAACGCGCAGCTCGGCCTGCAGCTCGGCTTCACGCCCACCGGCCGCTTCGGCGACGACCAGCTCGGCTGGACCGGTACCTTGCCCCAGCCCATGCCGCTCGCCGCGCTGGCAGCGCACGTGGGCGGCGTGCTCGCGCGCGAGCCGCTTGCCATTGGCGATCCAGAGCAGCCGATTCGCACGGTGGGCTGGTGCACTGGTGGTGCGCAGGGCTATTTCGACGCAGCCGTGGCAGCGGGCGTGGACGCCTACCTGAGCGGCGAGATCTCGGAGCAGACCACGCACCTGGCGCGCGAGAGCGGGGTCGCCTACCTGGCGGCGGGCCACCACGCCACCGAGCGCTACGGTATCCGGTCGCTGGGCGAGCACCTGGCGCAGCAATTCGGGCTGCGCCACACCTTTATCGATATTCCCAACCCGGTCTGAAACGCGCCCGGGCGGGACGCGGCGTGTTCGCTCAAGCCGGGCGCGCCTTCAGACTGTCACGGATTTCGCGCAGCAGCACCACGTCTTCCGGCGTGGCGGCGGGCGCTTCAGGCTCGGGTTCCCGAGCGCGCACCCTGTTGATCGTGCGCACCATCATGAAGATGATAAAGGCCAGGATCACGAAATTGACCAGGATGGTCAGGAAATTGCCATAGGCAAAAACCGGTGTGCCCGCTTTTTTCAATGCGTCGAGCGTATGCGGCACGCCCGCCGGCGGCTCGGATAGCACCACGAAGAGATTGGAGAAATCCAGTTTCCCGATAATCCGTCCAACGACCGGCATGATCAGGTCATTCACCACCGAATCGACAATTTTGCCGAAAGCCGCGCCGATAATCACACCGACGGCGAGGTCGATCGCATTGCCGCGTATTGCAAAGGTCTTGAACTCCGACATCATTCCCATGCTTTTCTCCCAGTGTTGCCCGCGTTGAACGGTGGTAACGGCGAAAGCCTGCCGCATCGCTGCCTATAACGCAAGCGTGCAGGCCATATCGCTGATTTTGTCCGATAATCGTACGCAGGTGAGCCACAGTGCGCCTTTCAATGGCGCACATGCCTAAGGTACAATTTACGGTTGACGCAAAATCTAATTTGACATCCCCTGGGGTTTGGAATGAGTGACCAGCAAAACGTGAAGAACGTGGATAAGGGTCGCCGCAATTGGTTGATTGCGACGTCTGTCGCTGGCGGCATCGGAGGCGTGGCGGTAGCTGTTCCGTTCGTCAGTACGTTTGCGCCGTCAGAAAAGGCCAAGGCCGCCGGAGCACCGGTCGAAGCCGACATCAGCGCCTTGAAGGCCGGCGAGATGATGACCGTCGAATGGCGTGGCAAACCAGTCTGGATTCTGAAGCGCACCGAGGAAATGCTCGCGTCGCTCAAGAAAACCGATGCGGAAGTCGCCGACCCCAACTCGGACGTGCCCTTCACCATGAAGACGCCCGAGTACTGCAAGAACGAAACCCGTTCCCGCGCGGAACACAAAGACCTGCTGGTCGTAGTAGGCATCTGTTCCCACCTTGGCTGTTCCCCCTCCGGCCCCTTCGGCTCCGGTTCCAACCCGCAACTCGGCTCCGACCCCGGTTTCCTCTGCCCCTGCCACGGCTCGACTTTCGACCTGGCTGGCCGCGTGTTCAAGAACAAGCCGGCCCCGCAAAACCTCGACGTACCCCCATACCAGTTCCTGTCCGACACCAAGATCGTGATCGGCAAGGATGAAAAAGGAGACGCTTGACCATGGCGGCCGAAAAACAAGTAAAGACGACCGGCCTGCTTGGCTGGATCGACGCGCGCTTCCCCGCAACCCAGCTCTGGGAAGATCACCTTTCCAAGTACTACGCACCGAAGAACTTCAACTTCTGGTATTTCTTCGGCTCGCTGGCCCTGCTGGTCCTGGTGATCCAGATCGTCACCGGCATCTTCCTGGTGATGAACTACAAGCCGGACGGCACGCTCAACGCCGCCGGCATTCCCGTGGCCTACGCAAGCGTGGAATACATCATGCGCGAGGTACCCTGGGGCTGGCTGGTGCGCTACATGCACTCCACCGGCGCCTCGGCCTTCTTCGTGGTGGTGTACCTGCACATGTTCCGCGGCCTGCTGTACGGCTCGTACCGCAAGCCGCGTGAGCTGGTCTGGATCTTCGGCTGCCTGATCTTCCTGTGCCTGATGGCTGAGGCCTTCATGGGCTACCTGCTGCCCTGGGGCCAGATGTCTTACTGGGGCGCGCAGGTGATCGTGAACCTGTTCTCCGCCATCCCCGTGATCGGCCAGGACCTGTCGTTGTTCATCCGCGGCGACTACGTCGTGAGCGACGCCACGCTGAACCGCTTCTTCTCCTTCCACGTCATCGCCGTGCCGCTGGTGCTGCTGGGCCTGGTGATCGCGCACATCATCGCGCTGCACGAAGTGGGCTCGAACAATCCGGACGGCGTCGAGATCAAGGCCAAGAAGGACGAGAACGGCATCCCGCTGGACGGCATCCCCTTCCACCCCTACTACTCGGTGCACGACCTGATGGGTGTGGGCGGTTTCCTGATGATCTTCTCCGCGGTGATCTTTTTCTTCCCCGAGGTGGGCGGCTACTTCCTGGAGTCGAACAACTTCTTCCCGGCCGATCCGCTCAAGACCCCGCCGCACATCGCGCCGGTCTGGTACTTCACGCCGTTCTACTCGATGCTGCGTGCCACCACCTCGAACTTCCTGCCGATCCTGTGGGTGTTCTTCGCGGTGCTGCTCGGCCTGGTGTTCCTGCGTAGCAAGGATGCCCGCATCAAGGTGGGCGCGCTCGCCATCGCCGTGATCCTGGCCGTGGGCTTCTACTTCATCGACGCCAAATTCTGGGGTGTGCTGGTGATGGGCGGCTCGGTCGTGATCCTGTTCTTCCTGCCGTGGCTGGACCACTCGCCGGTGAAATCGATCCGCTATCGCCCGTCCTTCCACAAGAGCATCCTGATCGTGTTCGTGGTGGTGTTCATCGTGCTCGGCTACCTGGGCGTCATGCCCCCGTCGCCGGTGGGTGAAAAGGTGTCGCAGCTGGGTACCCTGCTGTACTTCGCCTTCTTCCTGACCATGCCGCTGTGGAGCCGTGTCGGCCAGTTCAAGCCAGTGCCGGAACGTGTCACGTTCCACCCGCACTGAGCCCGGACGAACCCCCGACAAGAGCACAAGAGCACAAGGACACAAGATGAAAAAGCTGCTTTCGATTCTCGCGCTGGCCGGCGCCTGCTTTGCCGCCGCGCCCGCCATGGCCAGCGAAGGGGGCTACCCCCTCGAGCCGGCGCCCGTGCAGACCAGCGATCTCTCCTCGCTGCAGCGCGGCGCCAAGCTGTTCGTCAACTACTGCCTGAACTGCCATGGCGCGTCCATGATGCGGTACAACCGCCTCAAGGACATCGGCCTGACCGACGACCAGATCCGTCAAAACCTGCTGTTCAGCGGCGACAAGGTTGGCGACATGATGACCATCGCCATGCAGCCGAAGGAGGCCAAGGCCTTCTTCGGCGTCCAGCCGCCGGACCTGTCGGTGATTGCCCGTGCGCGCGGCGACGACTGGCTGTACACCTACCTGCGTACCTTCTACCGTGACGACAACCGCGCCACGGGCTGGAACAACCTGGTGTTCCCGAGCGTCGGCATGCCGCACGTGCTGTGGGAACTTCAAGGCCAGCGCACCGCCAAGTTCGTCGAAGCGGAAGAACACGGCGAGAAGGTCCACAAGTTCGCCGGCTTCGAGCAGGTCACCCCGGGCAAGATGAGCACGCTCGAGTACGACCAGGCGGTGACCGACCTGGTCGGTTTCCTGGACTGGATGGCCGAACCCGCCCAGAACCAGCGCAAGCGCCTGGGCGTCTGGGTGCTGATGTTCCTCGGCGTGTTCACCGTCTTCGCCTGGCGCCTGAACGCGTCGTACTGGAAGGACATCAAGTAAGGTGCGGTAAATCCCCCGGAAAACCCGCTGGTTTGAGGGGGCGAGGGCTGGAGTGGACGTTGCGCCAGGCAATGCCGCTCCAGCCCTTTTGCTTTTCCTGCTGACAGAATCCCGGGTACAAATATGCGCTTTAGGGCGCTACGGCGCATCAAAATCGCCTTTATATGTGCCTTATGCATCCCTAATTTGCTTTCTCTATATCGGTTCTGCCAGAATACCGATCCAGTCAATCGACCCCGCATCAAAGGAATCCAACCATGATGGTGTTGTACTCGGGCACCACCTGCCCGTTCTCCCAACGTTGCCGCCTCGTCCTGTTCGAAAAGGGCATGGATTTCGAGATCCGTGACGTCGACCTGTTCAACAAGCCGGAAGACATCTCGGTGATGAACCCCTACGGCCAGGTGCCCATCCTGGTCGAGCGCGACCTGATCCTGTATGAGTCGAACATCATCAACGAGTACATCGACGAGCGCTTCCCGCACCCGCAGCTGATGCCGGCCGATCCGGTGCAGCGCGCCCGCGCCCGCCTGTTCCTGTTCAACTTCGAAAAGGAACTCTTCACGCACGTCTACGCCCTCGAGAACGAAAAGGGCAAGGCCGCCGAGAAGAACCACGAGCGCGCCCGCGCCGCCATCCGCGACCGCCTGACCCAGCTCGCGCCGATCTTCGTCAAGAACAAGTACATGCTTGGCGAAGAGTTCTCGATGCTCGACGTCGCCATCGCCCCGCTGCTGTGGCGCCTGGACCATTACGGCATCGAACTGTCGAAGAACGCCGCGCCGCTGCTCAAGTACGCCGAGCGCATTTTCAGCCGCCCGGCCTACATCGAAGCGCTCACCCCGTCCGAAAAGGTGATGCGCCGCTAAACCGGCCCGGCCCGAAGCCAGCGCTTCGGGCCGCCGGACTGCGCCACTGGAAGCACAATGCCTGAAACCTCCACCAAGCCCTACCTGATCCGCGCCATCTACGAATGGTGCACGGACAACGGCTTCACGCCATACATTGCCGTCTTCGTCGACGCCAACGCCAGCGTGCCGCGCGAGTTCGTCAAGAACAACGAGATCGTGCTCAACGTCAGCTTCGACGCCACCAGCGGCCTGGACATGGGCAACGAGTGGATCAGCTTCAGTGCCCGCTTTGGCGGCATCTCGCGCAAGATCGAGGTGCCCATCGAAAACGTGCTCGCCATCTACGCGCGCGAGAACGGCCAGGGCATGGCCTTCCCCGTGGAACGCAGCATCCCCGACACCCAGGCCGCGACCGAACGCGAGAACAATCCGCCGCCCAAGCTGTCCTCGGTGGAAAGCGAAGCCCCGGTCACCGTGGCTGTCACCGACAATCACAACGGTGACGACGAACCCACACCGCCGCCTGTTTCCCGCATCGGTGCCAAGAAGCCTTCGCTGAAGGTGGTGAAGTAAGCGCAAGTAGCCTCGTCATTTTGCGCCGCATGCAGTAGAATCGCGGTCTGCACCAAACATGCCGGCTTAGCTCATCAGGTAGAGCAGTTGATTTGTAATCATCAGGTGGCGGGTTCGAGTCCTGCAGCCGGCACCAATAACATCGAAGGGTTACAGCGATTCCGCTGTAACCCTTTATGCTTTCTGGCTTCCGTGTAACCCCTCATCAACTGGCAACAAAGGGAGTCACCGAGCCATGCCTCAGCCTATCGCCACGCAACTCGACGCGGCGCAGCGTCATTTCACCGCAGGCCGGCTGGATGCCGCTGCCCAGATCCTGCTGGAAGTCGTTGACACCGACCCCGCGCACGGCGACGCCCTGGAGGGGCTGGCCTACATCGCCGCCAGGCAGCAGAATCCCGCCCTCGCCGCCGAGTACTTTGACCGGGCGCTAGCCGTCCTTCCGGCAACCGCGGAACGCTGCCACACCGTCGGGCTTGTCAACCAGGCGGCCGGCAATCACCGCCGCGCCGTCGAGTTGCTGGAGCAGGGCATAGCGCTCGCGCCGCGCCAACTGGCGCTGCTGCACGCGGCAGCCATCTCGCTGTCGGCGCTCGGCGAGCACGAGCGTGCGCTCGACAGGCTGAAGCAAGCCGCTGCCCTCAATCCCGGAGCCTGGGAGATCCGCTACAACATAGGCCGCGCGCTGGGCCTGCTAGGGCGCTATGAAGCTGAAATAGCGGAATACCGGCGCGTGATCGAGATGAAACCGGACTGCGTGGATGCCTATGTCAACCTGGGGGTTGCACTGCGCGACCTGCATTGCTTCGACGAAGCCATGCGCATGTACAAGAAGGCGGTGCAGCTGGACCCCAACAATGTCGGGGCAAGGACGAACCGCGCCCAAATCAATCTGCTGCTCGGACAGTTCGAACACGGCTGGCGAGAGTATGAATGGCGCTGGCGAGACGGCGTCCAGCGCCATGCCTTCGGCGAACGCATCTGGCTTGGGGAGGCGCCGCTCGCGGGCAAGACGCTCCTCATCCACAACGAACAGGGCTTCGGCGACACGCTGCAATTCGTGCGCTACCTTCGTCTGCTGGAAGGCACTGGCGCCAAGATCGTGCTGCGTGTGCAGGATGCCCTGCGTGCACTGCTGGCCGATACGCCGGGGGCGAGCCAGGTGATCGGGGAGAGCGACGAGGTCCCTGCCTTTGACTATCACTGCCCCTTGCTGAGTCTGCCTCACGCGTTGCGAGCGATGAGCGCCAGCATTCCCGCGGAAACACCGTACCTGGAGGCCGACCCGGCGCTGCGGGCGCAGTGGCGGGCCTGGCTGGCGCAGCCGGCGGAGTCCGGGGGACCCGCAAGACGGCCACGGATCGGGGTGGTATGGAGCGGCAGCACATGGCATCTCAATGACCGCAACCGCTCGACCCGGCTGCAAGACTGGGCCACGGTATTCGATGGCGATGCCAGCTTCATCTCGCTGCAAAAAGAGCTAAGGGACGGTGATCTCGATGCCATGGCGCAATTCGGTGCACTGCGCAACCCGGCTGCGCAGCTCGGCTCGTTCTCCGATACGGCTGCGCTCATCGCAGAACTCGACCTGGTGATCAGCGTCGACACCGCGGTCGCACACCTCGCCGGGGCACTGGGCAAGCCGGTTTGGATCTTGTTGCCGTTCACGCCTGACTGGCGCTGGCAATTGGATCGCGAGGACAGCCCCTGGTATTCGAACGCCAGGCTCTTTCGGCAGACGACCCGTGGCCAATGGCAGCCAGTGATGATGGCCGTTAGTGCCGCCGCACAGGCGTTCTGCGCGGCATTCGATGGGGGTTGACGCCGGTGCCTGCGCCTAAGCGAGATTCTCCAGCGCAGCGCGCAACCGTGCGGAGAATTGCGAGGTCGCGCCGTGGGTCATCACCAGCTGGCGGGTGGCGCGTGTCATCGCGACGTAAAGCAGGCGCGCCTCGTCCTCCACGCTGTCTTCCTTCTTGTGCGGCGCGCCAGTGCCGGGGATGCACACCAGCGGAAACTCCAGTCCCTTGCTGCTGTGCATGGTCACCACCTTGACGCTGTCTCCGCCCGGCGTAAAGCGCTTGGTAATCTGCGGACATTCGAACGGAATGCCCCTGCGGCTGAGCGCGCTGGTGACGTGGCCCGCCGTGTCCCAATGCCGATAGATGATTGCCATATCCGCCCATGGCGTACCGGTGCGATTCTCCTCCAGCAGGAGTTGTGCGATCCGGTCCGCTTCGGCTTCGATGGTCGGGAGTTCGATCAGCAGCGGTTTCTGTCCGCGGCGGCCTGCGCCGATCGGTTGTACCGTGGGCGCTTCATCTTCCCCGTTGTCATTGGGCTGCAGCAGATCATCGGCAAAGGCACTCGCCACGGCAAGGATTTCCTGCGTGTTGCGGTAGTTCACTTTGAGAATGGTGGTGCGGCCTTGTGCCTGTACGCCGACGCTGGCAAAGCTGAACTTGAGCTTCTTCGTGCCTCCATAGATGGATTGCGCGTCGTCGTATAGCACTAGCAGCGAATTGCTTTCCGGATTGACCATCTGCACGACGAGCTTGAACCACTCCGGCCGGAAGTCGTGGCCTTCGTCGATGAGCACGGCGTCATACTGTCCGCCGGGAATCGCCTTGCGTTCGACGCCACGAATGACGCGCGACACGAAGGCTTCGAAGAGTTCATCGTCAGGCCGGCCCTTGGGGCGTTCGATATGGAAGGCCTGCAACTGGCGCGAACACCAGGCATGGAAGTTGTGCACATGCACTTTGTCTTCGATGCCCTTTTCCGCCATGGTCGCGGATAGCTTGGCTGCCAGCGTCTTGTTGAAGCAGAGTACGAGGATAGGCCGCGTGGCCGCTTTGGCGAGATACTCCGCCCGATAGCCAAGTATCAGCGTCTTGCCGGACCCGGCAACACCGTGAATGACGCGATGTCCCTCGCCCAGGCTGCGGGCGAGCTGTTCCTGCTGGAGGTCCATCACGCGGAGGATGTCGGGAATATCTTGCGGGTCCTGTGCGTCTTCCGGGAACAGGGCGCGCTGCTCGGGCATGCGTATCTGCGGGAATAGATGCCAGCGGATGCGGTCTATCTGCGGCAGCGACAGCTTGAAGGTGAACTTGACGGGGAACATTTCCCAGAGGCGCTTCTGGAATGCCTCCGGGTCCGCCTCGGGCAGCATCTCATCCTTGCAGACCACCAGATGCGCAGGCAGGACTTCGCCCAGGTTGGTCTGGTCGAATTGGCTGCGCGTGATGTTGGCCAGCACAACCCCCGCACCATACGGAAAGAACGGCTTGCCCTTGAGCGAGCCAGAGGGCCAGACGAGCTGAGGATCTCTTTGCAGCAAGTCGAGCACATAGAACATAAACTGCCGGGCTTGCTCCAGCGGATTCATCTCATGCACCACGCCGCGCTCGGTGATCAAGGCGGCGGAGCGTTGGTCGATGGCCTGGATGGTACTTAGCTTCCAGTCCTTGACCTCAAGCACCAGCAGTCCCCGGCTTGGGTGAAACACGATGAAATCGGGGTGGCGGGTTTTCTCGCCGATGGCGACGTCGTACCAACAGAGATAGTCGTCCTCGAGTTTGGCTTCGAGCCGCTCCGCAAAGCGTTTTTCTCCACTCGTCATGCGCGACGTGACCGACCCAAGCGCAGGAATCAGTGTTGCCATAGCCTTCTTGTTCTATTTCTGGAAAGCTGCATCTCCTGCCACGTACTGCCGCAGACCCAATTCGGCTACAGGGCGATGCAGGCATTGACCTTGGCCGATTGTAGATACAACAGAATCAAAAATATAGATTTTTGTACGCTTCAGCGGTCTTGGTATTTTTTGCGAGCGGCAATACCACCGCGAGGAATGCCGCGAGTGCCGAGTGTCCCGCGATTGCGCGGCGATGCGTGCGGGGGCGCCTGAGAAGCGCAGCGGCTAGCCCTGCGCTGGCTCCAGTTCGCGCCACGCCAGGAACAGGCGCGTGTCGAACTCAAGCTGGTGATAGGCCGGCTCCATGTATTCGCACAGGCGGTAGAACGCCTTGTTGTGATCGCTTTCCTTCAGGTGCGCGAGTTCGTGCACCACGATCATGCGAAGAAACTCGGGCGGCGCCTCCTTGAACAGCGACGCCACGCGGATTTCCTTCTTGGCCTTGAGCTTGCCCCCCTGCACGCGCGAGATCGCGGTGTGCAGCCCGAGCGCGCGGTGCACCACGTCGATCTTGGCATCGAAAGCCACCTTGTGGATCGGCGGCGCGGTGCGCAGGAATTCCTGCTTCAGCTCGGCGGTGTAGTCGTACAGCGCGCGGTCCGTCTGCACGGTGTGGCGCGTAGGGTATTTCCTGGCGAGGTGCTCGCCCAGGCGATTGGTGGCAACCAGCAGGCGCACCTGGTCGAGCACGCCATCGGGATAGGCGCTCAGGAAGCGCAGTGGATCCTTGACGCCGGGGCGCCAGGTTTCGCTGCCGGGGGCGGGGTGGCTACGGTGGCTCAATGGTGGTGATGGTGATGGTGCGCCCAGTTGCCGTCGACGGAACTGACGAAGGACTCAACCGCATCTTTGTCGCCGGTGGCGTGGCGAACCAGCTCACCGCATTTGCACCAGCCCTGGTACGGCGTGATGTGCGAGCAGGCGGATACCTTCTGCAGAAACAGCGTGACGGGCTTGGTGCACTTTTTGCACTTGAAGGTGAGGGTGCGGGCGGGTTTGCTCATTGGATCGGGCTTGAATACGGAGTGATTCGGCGGTGCCGGTGGTTCCCGGCAGGACAACGCGCATTTTAACCTGCCCTTGCTAGGCGTTCTCGTCCCAGCCTTGGCGCCACGGCCCGCCTATTCCTTGACCGCTCCGGTCATGCCCGATACGTAGTACTCGACGAAGAACGAATAGACCAGCGCCACCGGCAGCGATCCCAGCAGTGCGCCGGCCATCAGCGCGCCCCAGTGGTAGACGTCGCCCTCGACCAGTTCGGTGACGATCCCCACCGGTACCGTCTTCACCTCGGACGAGGAGATGAAGGTCAATGCGTAGATAAACTCGTTCCACGACAGCGTGAAGGCGAAGATGCCGGCCGAGATCAGGCCAGGCACGGCCAGCGGCAGGATGATCTTGACCAGGATCTCCCAGCGCGTGGCGCCATCGATCAGCGCGCATTCCTCCAGCTCGTAGGGAATGGAGCGGAAGTAGCCCATCAGCAGCCAGGTGCAGAACGGGATCAGGAAGGTGGGATAGGTCAGGATCAGCGCCCAGCGCGTATCGAACAGGCCGAGCTGGAACACGATCGACGCCAGCGGGATGAACAGGATCGAGGGCGGGATCAGGTAGGCCAGGAAGATGGCCAGCCCGACCGGCTTGGCACCCTGGAAGCGCAGCCGCTCGATCGCGTAGGCGGCCAGCACGCTGGCGGCCAGCGAGGCGAAGGTCGAGACCGTCGAGACGATCACCGTATTGAGCAGCCAGGCCGGATAGGGCGTGTCGAACAGCAGCTTCCTGAAGTGCGCCAGCGTGGGCGCCATCACCACGAACGGGTTGGCGCTGCGCATCAGCAGTTCGCCGTCCGGCTTGAAGGCGGTGATCGCCATCCAGTAGAAGGGAAACAACAGCACGAAGACGAAGATGCCAAGCGGGATGTAGATGGTCACCCAGCGCCGCGGTATCGACTGCAGGTAATCCATGCCTTGCTGCTCGGGCGCGGTCATCGCGTTCGCTTTCATTTGTCGCCTCCCTGTTGCCAGGCGCGCCTCTGCAGGCCGAAGTAGGAGAACAGGATGGCTGCCAGCAGGAAGGGCACCATCATGGTGGCGATCGCCGCGCCTTCGCCCAGCGAGCCGCCGGGGATGGCGCGCTGGAAGGACAGCGTGGCCATCAGATGGGTGGCGTTGAGCGGGCCGCCGCGCGTGAGCACGTAGATCAGCTGGAAATCGGTGAAGGTGAACAGCACCGAGAAGGTCATCACCACGGCGATGATCGGCGTGAGCAGCGGCAGCGTGACGTAGCGGAACTGCTGCCACGGCGTGACGCCGTCGATCGAGGCCGCCTCGTACAGCGTGGGCGAGATGGTCTGCAGGCCGGCCAGCAGCGAGATCGCGACAAAGGGAATGCCGCGCCAGACATTGGCGGCGATGGTGGACAAGCGGGCCAGCCACGGGTCGCCGAGGAAGTCGATATAGCGGTCGATCAGCCCGAGCTTGACGAGGCTCCAGCTGATGATCGAAAACTGCGCATCGTAGATCCACCAGAAGGCCAGTGCCGACAGCGCTGTCGGCACGATCCACGGCAGCAGCACGATGGCGCGGAAGAAGGACTTGAACGGCAGGTTCTTGTTGAGCAGCAGCGCCAGCCACAGTCCCAGCGCGAACTTCAGCACGCTGGCCACCAGCGTGTAGAAGATGGTGTTGAACAACGCCAGTTGCGTCAGCGAGTCCCCGGCCAGGTAGTTGTAGTTGGACAGGCCGATCCATTCGCCAGTGCCGCCGATCTTGGTATTGGTGAAGCCGAGCCAGACGCCAAGCCCGAGCGGATACGTCAGGAAGACCAGCAGCAACAGCGCCGTGGGCAGCATGAACAGCAGCCCCAGCGCGTGGCGGTTGTTCAACAGGCGGGAGAGCGCCGGCGTGTCCGGCGGCGGCGGCTCCGGCCTGGCGGGTGCCTTGTCCATGCCTTGGCCCATCGGGCCTCCTTTCCCCCAAGGGGTCTGGTTTCACGCCCTGGCTGCCGCTTCGCCCCTTCCTGCGCCTGGCGGGAGAGGGGAGCAAGCCATCTGTAGAGCCATCGGCGGCAGACTCCGGTGGCCTTAGGCCTTGTAATACCGCTGCGCACGCTCTGCCGCGCGTGCCGCCGCCTCCTTGGGCGTCTTGGCGCCGCTGGCCGCTTCGGCCACCATGTCGACCACGATGTAGTCGGCCATGGCCGCGGCCGAGGCCGTGCCCAGCGGCCCGGCGTGGCCGTTGTCGAGCATCAGCGCGGCGGCGTCGCGGTAGACCGTGTGCTTGGGGTCGGCCGTCCAGATCGGGTTGGCCTCGTAGCTCTTGAGCGGCTGGCTGACATAGCCGATGGCGGCTTCCATCCACGGGTTGTACTGCTCCGGCTCCATCATGAACTGCAAGTAGGCCTTGGCCGCGTTCGGATACTTGGAATACCTGAACAGCATCATCTGCGTGATCTGCATCAGTTCGGTGGGCTTGCCGGACGTGCCGATTGGAAAATGCGCGTGCTGGATGTCGCGCGCCATTTCCAGCATCCTGGGTTCCTTCGAATTCTTGGCCGCGTAGTAGATCGAGATGCCGTTGGCGGTCAGGCTGATCTGCCCGTCCAGGAAGGCCTTGTTGTTCGACGGGTCCTGCCATGACAGCGTGCCGGGCACGAAGGTGGCATAGAGCTGCCTGGCATACTCGAGCGCGGCCCAGGTCTCGGGCGAGTTGACCACGACCTTGCCTTTGGTATCGACCAGCATGCCGCCATGCGACCACAGCAGCCAGTGCGCCCAGTTGTTGCCGTCGCCGACTGCCTTGCCTAGCGCGAAGCCGCAGGGCGTGTTCCTGGCTTTCAGGCCCTGGCACAACTTGAGGAAGCCGGGGAGATCCTTGGGAATGGTGTCAAAGCCCGCGGCCTTGACATGGCTCTCGCGATAGACCAGCGCGTTGCCGACCACGCCCAGCGGCAGGCCGATCCACTTGCCGTTGCGCGTGCCGTACTTGCGGCAGACGTCGTACCAGCCGCCGTACCTGCCACCAAGGTAGTTGGCGAGGTCGGTGAGGTCGACGAGCTTGTCGGGGTATTGCTGGGGATCGTCGAACCATCCGAGGATGATGTCCGGCCCGCTGCCGACGCTGGCCGCCACTGCGGCCTTGGGCCGCACGTCTTCCCAGCCTTCGTTGTCGACGCGCACCTCGATGCCGGTCAGCTCCGTGAACTTCTTCGTGTTCGCATTCCACAGGTCTTCGTCCCCCTGCACGAAACGCTTCCACCGCAGCACGCGCAGCTTGGCGCCCGCTTCGGGCTTGTATAGCAGCGGTGCCGGGGCGGCGAAGGCATGGCTGCCCAGCGCCGTGGTGGCGGCGACGGCAGCCGTGGATACCAGGAAATCGCGTCTCGTGAAGCTGGTCGGTGCGCTCATCGTTTTGTCTCCTCCGTGGTCAGGGGTTCTGCCCCGTGCTGGTCATGCCTGTGTCCCGGATTGCCCTGCGCACCCGACGTGCGATGCCGCAGCAGCGACTGGCCCGAATCGGCATCGAACAGGTGGGTGTGCTGGTGGTCGGGCACCAGGTTCAGGATGTCGCCCGCTGCGAAATCATGGCGCTCGCGGAAGATCGAGATGAAGTCCGTCTCGCAGAAGCGGGAATAGATCTCGGTGTTGGCGCCGGTGGGCTCCACCACCGACACGCGGTTGCGCAGGCCCTGGCCCGGCGCGCCCAGGCTCAGGTGCTCGGGCCGCACGCCATAGATCACGCGCTGGCCTTCCACTTCGGCGCTGGCGTCGAAGCGCGCGGGGGTGGGCAGGCACGTGCCATCGGGGAACTCGACCACGGTCGCGCCGCCCTGGCGGCGCAGCACGCCGGGCATGAAGTTCATCGCCGGCGAGCCGATGAAGCCGGCCACGAAGTGATTGTCGGGATGATCGTACAGTTCAAGCGGCTTGCCACGTTGCTCCACGCGGCCGTCGCGCATCACCACGATCTGGTCGCCCATGGTCATGGCTTCGATCTGGTCATGCGTGACGTAGACCGAGGTGGTGCGCAGGCGCTGGTGCAGCTCCTTGATCTCCGCGCGCATCTGCACGCGCAGCTTGGCGTCCAGGTTGGAGAGCGGCTCGTCGAACAGGAACACCTGCGGATCCCGCACGATGGCGCGGCCCATCGCCACCCGCTGGCGCTGCCCGCCCGAGAGCTGGCGCGGGTAACGGTCCAGCAGACTGCCCAGGCCGAGAATGGCGGAGGCCTTGTCCACCTTCTTCCTGATCTCGTCCTTGTCGCCCTTGGCGAGCTTGAGCGAGAAGGCCATGTTGTCATAGACCGTCATATGCGGGTAAAGCGCATAGTTCTGGAACACCATGGCGATGTCGCGCTCCTTGGGCGGCAGACGATTGACCACCCGGCCGCCGATGGCGATCTCGCCGGTGGTGATTTCCTCCAGCCCGGCAATCATGCGCAGCAGCGTGGATTTGCCGCAGCCGGACGGGCCGACCAGCACGGTGAACTGGCCATCGGCGATGTCGATGTCCACGCCGCGGATGACCTGCGTACTGCCAAAGTACTTCTGGACGCCGCGAATCTGTACCGATGCCATGCCAGGTGTCTCCCTGTCTGCCGTGTCCGGGTCATGCCCGGTTCATTGCGTTGGGTGCGTCAGCGTGCGGGATTCAGTGGTTGTGCTCGTGCGAGGTGTTGCAGATGCCGATGACCGGGCGGCCGTCGAACTGGTCGTGGGGGATGCCACGGCTTTTCAGCCACGAGCGGTAGATGAAGCCATCGCGACCGAGCCGGCCGAACCAGGCCTGGATGCGGCGCAGAGGGGTGCAGGGCGAATCTGTGGACTTGGCGGCGTATCGGCCTTTCGTCGTTCACTCGGGTCTCCTGCGTTCCGCGGGGGCCGCGTAACGACGTCCAGGGTTTCGCGCCACGTATGCTGATGCCCGCTCGATTGTGCGATGCAGATCCGGATGCCTGCGACCGCCACTGCCTTGCCGCGCACATGCCGAGTGAGCGGAGTCTAGTTCAGTCTTTCCGGCAGGTAAATCGGTATTACCGATTAAGGGTCTCTACCGCTTTCGACGTGCCGTCGCCGAAGCCATCGCCGATGTTGCAGTGCGTTCGCATCCCGCCTGGAGATCGACCCGCGCGGGGGAAAAGCGTCCTGAAGGGCCGCGGCAGGACCGGCTTTGCTACACTTGCCCGATTCCCCCCATTTCACCCGGATCCGCATGGCACAGTACGTTTTCACCATGAACCGCGTGGGCAAGATCGTCCCGCCCAAGCGTCACATTCTCAAGAACATTTCGCTGTCCTTCTTCCCGGGCGCCAAGATCGGCGTGCTGGGCCTGAACGGCTCGGGCAAATCGACCGTGCTCAAGATCATGGCGGGCATCGACAAGGAAATCGAGGGCGAAGCCACGCCCATGCCTAACCTGAACATCGGTTACCTGCCGCAGGAGCCGCAGCTCGACCCCGAGCAGACCGTGCGCGAGTCGGTGGAGGCGGCGCTGGGCGGCGTGTTCGAGGCACGCCAGAAGCTCGAAGAGATCTATGCGGCCTATGCCGAGCCGGATGCGGATTTCGACGCGCTGGCGGCGGACCAGGCCAAGTACGAGGCTATTCTCGCGGCCAGCGACGGCAACAACGCCGAGCTGCAGCTGGAAATCGCGGCCGACGCGCTGCGCCTGCCGCCGTGGGAAGCCAAGGTGGGCAACCTGTCCGGCGGCGAGAAGCGCCGCGTGGCGCTGTGCCGCCTGCTTCTGTCGCGCCCCGACATGCTGCTGCTCGATGAACCGACCAACCACCTGGATGCGGAATCGGTGGAGTGGCTGGAGCAGTTCCTCACGCGCTTTCCCGGCACCGTGGTGGCAGTGACCCACGATCGCTACTTCCTCGACAACGCGGCCGAATGGATCCTGGAACTGGACCGTGGCCAAGGCATTCCCTGGAAGGGCAACTACAGTTCCTGGCTGGACCAGAAGGAAGCCCGCCTGAAGCAGGAAGAGTCGAGCGAGTCGGCCCGACAGAAGGCGCTGCACAAGGAACTGGAATGGGTGCGGCAGAACCCCAAGGGGCGCCAGGCCAAGTCCAAGGCGCGTCTGGCGCGCTTTGACGAACTGAACAGCCAGGAATACCAGAAGCGCAACGAAACCCAGGAAATCTTCATCCCCGCAGGTGAGCGCCTGGGCAACGAGGTGATCGAGTTCAACGGCGTGAGCAAGGCCTACGGCGACCGCCTGCTGATCGACGACCTCAGCTTCAAGGTGCCGCCCGGCGCCATCGTCGGCATTATCGGCCCGAACGGCGCCGGCAAGTCGACCTTCTTCCGCATGCTCACGGGCAAGGAGCAGCCGGACAGCGGCGAGATCAAGATTGGGCCGACCGTGAAGATGGCCTACGTGGACCAGAGCCGCGATGCGCTCGACGGCGACAAGACCGTGTTCGAGGAGATCTCCGGCGGCGCCGACGTGCTGACCGTGGGCCGCTATGAAACGCCGTCGCGTGCTTATATCGGCCGCTTCAACTTCAAGGGCTCGGACCAGCAGAAGCACGTGGGCACGCTCTCGGGCGGCGAGCGCGGGCGCCTGCACCTGGCCAAGACGCTGATCGCCGGCGGCAATGTGCTGCTGCTCGATGAACCGTCAAACGACCTCGACGTGGAAACGCTGCGCGCGCTGGAAGACGCGCTGCTGGAGTTCGCGGGTTGCGTGATGGTGATCTCGCACGATCGCTGGTTCCTGGACCGGATCGCTACCCACATCCTGGCCTTCGAGGGCGAGTCGCACGTGGAGTTCTTCCCGGGCAACTACCAGGAATACGAGGCCGACAAGAAGCGCCGCCTCGGTGAGGAGGGCGCCAAGCCCAAGCGTATCCGCTACAAGCCTATCGCGCGTTAAGCACGGCCCCGCTCGCGCGGGGCCCTTTGCTTTGTGCGTGTCCGCGAGTTACGCCACATCCGCGTTGAGCGGCGGCGGCGGCTTGCGCACCAGCTTCAGCCTGGTAATCTCCGACGGCGCCCCAATGCGCTTGGGTGGCCCCCAATAGCCGGTGCCCCTGCTCACATACACCCACATCGCCTCATGCCGGTTCAGCCCGGCGGTATAGGGCTGCTGCATCGGCACGAACAAATTCCACGGCCAGAACTGGCCACCGTGCGTATGCCCGGAGAGCTGCAGGTCGAAGCCGGCTGTCGAAGCGGCGGGCGCGGTGCGCGGCTGGTGCGCCAGCAGCACGCGTGCGGCGACGACGGATGGCGCGCCGTCCAGCGCGCGCGCCGGGTCGCTGCGGTGGCTTTCGTCAAAGCGGTGGGCGGAATAATCGGTCACCCCGGCCAGCACCAGCGCTTCCTCGTCCTCTCCGATCACCACATGCTCGTTCATCAGCACGCGCAGCCCCAGCCTGCGCAGTTCGACGATCCACGGTTCGGCGCCGGCGTAGTACTCGTGGTTGCCGGTGACGAAGAAGGTGCCATGGCGTGCCTTCAGGTCGCCCAGCGGGGCGGTGTGCGACGCCAGTTCGCGTACCGTTCCGTCGACCAGGTCGCCGGTGATGGCGATGGCGTCCGGCTTCAGCCCGTTGACGCGGGCGACGATGCGTTCCAGATAGGCGCGCTTGATGGTCGGGCCAACGTGGATATCGCTGATCTGCACGATGGTGAATTCGTGCAGCGAGTCGGGCAGTCCAACGATCGGCACTTCCACCTCGACCACCTGCGCCAGGCGCCGCGCGTTGAACAGCCCTAGCGCGGTGACCACCAGCGCGAGCACCGGCACCGCCGCCGCGGTGCGGGGTAGCAGCCAGGCCGGCTGCCAGCCCGCGACGGCGCTCACCAGCAGCACAACGTCGCGCGCCAGCGTCAGCACCAGCAGCGAGGAGAAGAAACCCATCGCCAGCATGCCTACCCAGGTGAGCGCGTCGCACCACGGCTGGTCCAGGCGCCGCGCCAGCAAGCCGGCGGGAATCAGTGGCCAGGACAGCGCCAGCCACGCCACGGCAAGCGCCTTGACGACGAACGGTACCGGCAACCCGGGCAGCAGGCGCAGGCCGATGTAGCCGTGCAGCAGCCCGACCACAATGGCCGCGACGAAAACGGTGGTGCGAGGGGGCATGCCACCTCCAGGAGAGCGAACGCCCGGAACATCCCGGCGTCCAGTTTTGTTTTAGTTCATTCCGGCGCCATGACGCAGGCAGAACCGCAGATGAAAAGCAGGCATTCCGTCACGCTTGCGCGTGCAGGTCGGGTCGGCATCGCTTTTGCCGCACCTTGCATGACGTAGGTAGTTGAGGCTGCTGGCCGGCACATTCAAGAGTCAGTTACGGTTTTGGCCGCGGCGGATTAGCCAGGCATGCCGCCGCCCTGGCCGCTGAACACATCCAGCGCCGGAATCCGCTCGCGCAGGAAGTCGATCAGCGCGCGCGTGGCCATCGACGGATGCAGGTTGGGCGTGGTGATGATGTAGAGCCGGCTGCCCAGTCCCTCGGGCTTCCAGTCTGGCAAAACCGGTTCCAGCCGGCCCTCGCGCACATCCTCCCAGCCGGCGTACACCGGCAGCAGTCCCACGCCTTGGCCGTCGCGCACCGCGCGTATCAGGAAGGGGAAATGCTCGCACTGCAGGTGCGGGATCAGCTCCACCTGCTCGCGCTGATCGCCGCGGTCGAGCGTGAGGACGAAGCGCCGCGCGGGGTAGGGCGGGCAGAGGAACTGGCAGCGCGCCAGGTCGGCCGGGCTTTGCAGCGGCCCGCTGCGCGCCAGGTAGGCGGGCGACGCGCAAAGCTGCCAGTCGATGGCGCAGATGTCGCGTGCCACGTAGTCCAGCGACGGCTGGGAGGTGATCTTGAGCGCCACGTCGATCTCGGCGGCGATCAGGTCCACCACGCGGTTGGCAAAGAACACGCGCAGCGAGATACCGGGATGCTGCCCGGTGAATGCGAGTAGCAGCGGCGCAAGGATGGTGTCACCCAGCCCGGTCGGCACGCTCACGCGCACGTGGCCGCGTAGCGTGGTGCCCAGGCTATCGATCTCGGCCTGGGCCGAGGCCACTTCCTGGAGGATGCGCAGGCCATGCTGGTACAGCGCGTGCCCCGGCTCGGTCAGCTCCAGCCGGCGCGTGGTACGGCGCAGCAACTGCGCGCCGGCCTGGTGCTCCAGTTCGCGCAACTGGCGGCTGACCTGCGAGCGCGTGACGCCGCGCCGCCGTCCCGCCTCGGACAGGTTGCCGGCCTCGACGATGTCGACGAAAGCCTGGATCAGGTTCAGGTCCATCCGGGATTCTCTGGAGTATTGTCGCGTATCGCTCAACATTGTGAGTCTCTCCAGGGGAATTGTCGATGCCCGATGCCGAGGCTACAGTGAGCGTTCCCTGCCGGAGCGCCACGAGCGGGGCCAGACGGGTGCAACGACGCCTGGCGACGACGACAACAAGAAGGAGACACCATGTTCAAGAACGATCTTTTGGCTGGCCAGCACGTGCTGAGCACCGGCGGTGGTACCTGGCTGGGTCTGATCATGGCCACGCACACGGTGAATGCCCCAACCTTTACCTTTACGCCTACCAAAGCTGGAGACAACTGATGGCCGCCGACCTCTGGTTCGAAGATACCCACCGCACCGGCGCCGAGCTGAGCGAGCGCGGCACGCGCCTGGCTGGCGGGCTGCGCGCACTCGGCCTCGAGGAAGGCGACGTGGTGGCGGTGCTGCTGCGCAACGACCCGGTCTTTGCCGACATCGTGCATGCCTGCCGTACCGTCGGCATGTACTACTGCCCGATCAACTGGCACTTCACCGTGGAAGAAATCCGCTTCCTGATGACCGACAGCGGTGCCCGCGCACTGATCGTCCACGCCGACCTGCTGGACGGCGTGCGCGCCGCCGTGCCGGAGGGCGTGCAGGTGATTGCAGTGGCGGTGCCGGGCAAGGACAGCCCCGCCGGTGTCAACGATTACGAAAGCTGGCTCGCCGGCCAGCAGCCCTACGACGGCCCGCGCGTGGCGCCGCGCGGCCATATGGCCTACACCTCCGGCACCACCGGCCGCCCCAAGGGCGTACTGCGCGCTCCGCTGCCGCTGGCCACGCTTGAGGAGCAACTCGGGTGCATGCGCTCGGTGGTGGCGCAGACCATGGGTATCGTGGAGGGCAGCCGCGCGCTGATGGCCGCGCCGCTGTATCACAGCGCGCCGGGCGTGTTCATCCAGAACGCGCTGCAACTCGGCGAGCGCCTGGTGCTGTGCGCGCGCTTCGAACCGGAGCAGGTGCTGGCGCTGGTGGAGAAGCACCGCATCGACGTGCTCTACCTGGTGCCCATCATGTATGTGCGCATGCTCAAGGTGCCGCCCGAGGTGCGCGCGCGCTATGACATTTCCTCGCTGCGCTTCGTCGCCTCGACCGGCGCGCCGTGCGCGCCCGAGGTCAAGCGCGCCATGCTCGACTGGTTCGGCCCGGTGATCCACGAAACCTATGCGTCGAGCGAAGCCGGCATGATCACCGTGGCCACGCCCGACGACGCCGTGGCCAAGCCCGGCACCGCCGGCCGCGCGGTGGACCAGGGCGAAGTCCGGATCCTCGACGAGCAGGGCGTCCCCTGCGCGCCCGGCGAGATCGGCCTGGTCTACGTGCGCCAGCCGGCCTACCCCGACTTCACCTACCGCAACAACGAAGAAGCCCGCCGCGCCATCGACCGCGACGGCCTGGTAAGCCTGGGCGACATGGGCTACCTCGACGGGGACGGCTACCTCTTTATCTGTGACCGCGCCTCCGACATGGTGATCTCCGGCGGCGTGAACATCTACCCGGCCGAGATCGAGCACGAACTGGTGCGCTATCCCGGCGTGGCCGACTGCGTAGTCTTCGGCGTGCCCGACGACGAATATGGCGAACGCCTGCTGGCCATGGTGCAGCCGGTGTCGGGCGCCAGGCTGGAGGAGGGCGCGATCATCGAATGGCTGCGCCAGCACCTGTCAGGCTACAAGGTGCCGCGCACCATCGTGGTGGAGGCGCAACTGCCGCGCGACGATACCGGCAAGCTGGCCAAGCGCCGCCTGCGCGACAAGTACTGGGAAGGGCGCACGCGGCGCGTGTGATGCGCCTGGCGACAAGGTCCAAGGTCCGTGGCACCGTAGCACCAAACCAACAAGCAAATAGAGGAGACGATATGCAACGCTGGATATCCGGATGGCGCGCCTTGCTCGGCGCGGGCGCACTCGCCTGCGCGCAGTTCGCCGTGGCCGCCGCCTACCCCGAGCGGCCGGTCAAGCTGGTCGTGCCCTACGCGCCGGGCGGCTCCGCCGACCAGCTCGCCCGCGCGCTGGCCGATGGCATGGGCCGTGAGCTCAAGCAGCCGGTGGTGGTGGAAAACCGCCCCGGCGCCAACACCATGATCGCCGCCACCGGCGTGGCGCGTGCCACCGCCGACGGCTACACCGTGTTGCTGGCCAGCAACGCCAGCATGGTGCTCAACCCGATGCTCTACAAGAAGGTCAGCTACGACGCCAAGCGTGATTTCAAGGCCATCGCCATCGCCGCCGAAATCCCGCTGGTGGTGGTCACCAACACCCAGGTGCCGGCCGCCAACGTGCGCGAGTTCGCCGGCTATGCCAAGGCCAACGCCGGCAAGCTGAACTATGCGTCGGTCGGGCTCGGCAACCCGCTGCAGCTGGCCACCGAGATGCTCAAGAGCGAACTTGGCATCAACCTCACCCACGTGCCCTACAACGGCAGCGCGCCGGCGCTGGCGGCGCTGCTGGGCAACGACGTGCAGTTGATGATCGACGTGGTCAGCACCTCGCTGCCGCATATCAAGGCTGGCAAGCTCAAGGCGTTGGCGGTGACCAGCACGGAACGCCTGGAAGTGCTGCCCGATGTGCCCACCGTGGCGGAGAGCGGGCATCCCAACTATCAGGCTGCCACCTGGTTCGGCCTGGCGGTGCCGGCGCAGACGCCACCCGAAGCCATCGCGCGCCTGCAGGCGGCCGCAGCCAAGGCCACCCGCGATCCGCAGTTCCGCCAGGTCTTCGCGGCGCTCGGGCTGGTGATTCAGCGGCCGCGCGACAGCGCCGAGGTCCAGCGCTATGTGGAGGCCGACCGTGCCAGGTGGGCCGGTGTGATCCAGGCCAATCATATTTCGCTGGACTGACGCGGCAAGGTGCGCTTGGGAGCAGGGCGCGCCGGCAAGAGACCTGCAGCGGCGATGGGCGTATAGTTCTGCCACGCCATGATGTGTCCACCTGCGGGCGGGTCACGGTGTTTTTTTGCCCATGCCGGCCGCTCCATGAACGATTCCGAGCCAAATTCCCAACGCGATCCCCAGCGCGATCCCCAGCGCGATCCCGACGACAATCCCCTGCGCGACGCCAGCGTCGAATCCGATCGCCTGCATGCCCTGCGCCGCCGCGCCCGTCTTGCCGCCGACCGTAAATCGCGCCAGATATGGCGCATCTCCCGGACGACCCTGCGCTACGCCGTCTTTATGTGCGGCGCTGGCTGCGTGGCGGTGTTCTCGCTGATCTTCGCGTGGATTGCCGAAGTGGCGTTGCGCTGGAACGACAGGCTGACCTCCGCCACGCCATGGCTGGCCTTCGTGCTGCTGCCGTTCGGGCTGGCTGCGCTGCGCTGGCTCACCATCCGGCTGGCACCGCAGGCGCGCGGCAGCGGCATCCCGCAGGTGATCGCAGCAGTCACGCTGCCGCCCTCGGGGCCGCCGCAGAACGTGCTGGTGTCGTTCCGCCAGTCGATGTGGAAAGTGCTGCTGACCACCGGCGGCCTGCTGGCCGGCGCCTCGATCGGACGCGAGGGTCCTTCCGTGCAGGTGGGCGCCGCCGCCATGCTGGCCTGGGGCCGCTGGTGCCACGAGCGCCTGCAGTTCCGCATCGGCTTTCACCCCAATGCCCTGATTGCCGCCGGCGCCGCCGGGGGCCTGGCAGCGGCCTTCAATACGCCGCTGGCCGGCGTGGTGTTTGCCATCGAGGAACTCGGCCGCGGCACTGCCGTGCGCTGGGACCGGCTGGTGCTATCGGGCGTGCTGACTGCTGGTTTCCTGTCGCTGGCGGTCCTGGGCAACAATCCGTATTTCACCGTCAAGACGCCGATCCTTGCGCTGCATGATGCCTGGGGGCCGGTGCTGCTGTGCGCGCTGATCAACGGCGTGCTCGGCGGCATGTTCGCCAAGCTGCTGATCGGCGGCGTGCCGGCGCTGCTGCCGGCGCGCTTGCACGGCTGGCCGGCGGAGCATCCGGTGCTGGTGGCATTCCTGTGCGGCCTGGTGGCCGCGGTGATCGGCTGGTCCACCGGCGGCGCCACCTTCGGTACCGGCTACGGGCAGGCCGCCGGGCTGATCAACGGCGAGCCGCACAGCACGCTGTGGTTCGGCATCGCCAAGCTGGTGGCTACCGTGGTGTCGTATTTCGCGGGCATTCCCGGCGGGATCTTTACCCCCTCGCTGGCGATCGGCTCCGGTATCGGCGCCAATGTGGCGCAGTTTGTCGGCCACGCCTTCGGCGGCATGACCGAGCCGCGCGTGCTGGCGCTGGTGTCGATGGCGGCCTTTCTGGCCGCCGCCACCCAGGCACCCATTACGGCCAGCGTGATCGTGATGGAGATGACGCGCTCGCAGGATCTCACCCTCTTCCTGCTGGCGGCTTCGCTGCTCGCTTCCTTTCTGGCGCGCCAGTTCTGCCCCCACCCCTTCTATCACCATGTCGCGCATGCCTTCCGGCGCGAAGCGCTGACCGTCACGCGAAAAGTGACTCATGCCACATAGGATGGGTTAGTCCGTCGCATTAACGTCGCATCAACCCCCCGGCGAAGTGCCTGCCTTGCCACCTTGTGGCTGGCGGCAGGAACCACGCGCGCAGGGGGCACTCCAATCCGGAGTTTTCCTCAGGAGTCTGGATGAAATACCCCCTCGCCGGGCTGGCCTTCGCCAGCCTGCTGCTGGTTTCGCCTTGGGCCGGCGCTGCGCCCAAGGATGGCGCCGCCGACCTGCTGGCGCCGATGCTGGACAGCCTGGAGATCGGCAGCCCGCTGCCCGCGCTGCCAGATTGCGCCGACAAGCGCACCCCCGACGGCCGCGACGTGACTGCCCTGTGCGTTGAAGTGCGCGGCGACGGCGTGATGCGCCAGGTCGGCGTGCCACGCGACAAGCGGCCCGCGTTCATGGATGGCCCCCACGTGGTGGCTTTTGTCGACCGTAACGCCCTGGTCGGCCTGATTGTGCCCACCGATGGCATGCGTTCGGAAAAGGCGGCGTTGGAGAGCCTCACCGCACGCTACGGCAAGCCCTTCCGCTCGGAGCAGGTGAGCATGAACGACAAGACCGGGCAGCCCGTCAAGAGCACGCATGCCGGCTGGACGAAGAGGCCGCTGACCGTGGAGCTCTATGCGATTCCGGAAGATCCCAATAACGGCACCATCGAAATGCTTTTGCCCCAGGCCCGCGTGCTGATGGCCGACCAGGACAAGGCCATGGCGCAACAGCTCAACCCCAGTGCCGCCTCGGCCGCGCAGGCGGCGCCGGCGAGCAAGGCGGAGGCCAAGAAAGGGAAGGCAGGGCTCTGGTAGGGATGCGCCAGAGCCGCTTGCAATGACGACGGTGACTCCCTCTCCCCCGGCCTCTCTCCCGCAAGTGCGCAAGTGGGAGAGAGGCCCGAACCGGATTCGTGTTCAGCGCTCCCTCAAAGCCCCTCCATCACCTTGTCCAGCCCGCGCACCAGTCCGGTCACCGTGTGCACCTTGCGGATCGCCAGCAGCGCGCCGGACACATAAGGCTTGGAGCCATCGCCGGCCTCGTGCTTGATATGCAGGCGCTGGCCGTCGGCACCGAAAATCACCTCCACGCCCAACTGGTATCCGGGTAACCGCACGGCATGCACCTGGCTGCCGGACATCGTCGCGCCACGGGTTTCCCTGGGTCCCTTGACCTGGTCGATCGGCACCAGCTGCGCGGCTTCGCGGACCTGTCCCAGGCGGTAAGCGAGCTCGCGCACGGTGCCGGACGGCACATCGACCTTGCCGGCCTTGGCGTAGTCGATGATTTCCCAGTGTTCCAGGTGGCGCGCCGCCATCTCCGCGAACTTCTGCAGCAGCACCACGGTGATGGCGAAGTTGCCGCAAGCCAGCACGCCGCGCCCGGCCTGGCGCGCGGCGGTATCGATCTCGGCGTAGTCCTCGTCGGATAGCCCCGAGGTGCCCACCACCACGTGCGCGCCTTTTGCCAGCGCTTGCAGGATGTTGCGCTTGGCGACGTCCGGCCTGGTGTACTCCACATAGACGTCGCAGGCGCCGTCCGCGAGTTCGTCGATGCTGGCCACGGCCACGCCGGGCGTGCCCTTGTGCGCGGTGAGTTCGGCCAGGGTTTGCCCCGCCGCGCCGCGCGACAGTCCGGCCACCAGCGTCATATCGTCCGCGTGCGCCACGCCGCGCGCCAGTTCGCCGCCGGCCCAGCCGGTCACGCCGCCCACGGCGACTCGAATGCGATTGCTCATCGTCTTGCTCTCCTGATCTGGATGGTTTATCGGGCTGCCTGCCGTGCTGTGCAGCATAAGCCTTTTACGCTCACGCTGCTGACTCTCCCGCAGCCCGGCGCCGGTCGATCTTGCGCGCCAGCACGATCGACGTGGTGGTGTGGTTGACGCCGTCCAGCGCGCCGATTTCATCGAGCAGCTTGTCCAGCCGGGCGTGCGTGTCGCAGCGGATCACCGCCATGTAGTCCACCGGTCCGCTGACCGAGTTGAGTTCCTCGATCTCGGGAAAGCGCTGCAGCGCCCGCACCACGGCGGGCGCGGTCTTGGGCATCACCGACATGCCGCAGAACGCCAGGATGGCATTGTCTTCCATCTCCTTGCCGAGCCGCACGCCGTAGCCGGCGATCACGCCGTCGCGTTCGAGCCGCGCGATACGGGCCACCACGGTGGTGCGGGCAATACCGAGCTTGCGCGCGAGATTGGCGGCGTTATCGCGGGCGTTGGCCTGCAGCAGGGAGAGCAGGTGGCGGTCGGTCTGGTCGAGTTCGGTCATGGGCCTGGCGCAGTTCGCTGGCGGTCTGGGTGGCGGCACAAGATGAAGCGGCCTCGACGATTCGACCGATAGTTTCGTCGAATCGTTCGATTATGAAGCCCTTTCGTCAATCTTGTCCCTTCATTCTGACTATGCCCGCAACCATACTTCAGTCACACACGAACGCCGATCCACGCCGATCAACGATTTCCACGAGGGACATCATGACCTGCACCATGCCAACCGGCCATCTGGACCAGACTGGACAAACCACCCAAGCCGCGGCGCTCGCCGTGCAACCCGCCGTCCCTGCCACGCCCACCCGCGTCGCCAGGCAGACGCCGCTGCGCGTGGTCGTGCTGGGCGCGGGCAAGATCGGCCGCACCATCGCCGTCATGTTGCATGACAGCGGCGACTATCGCGTCACCCTGGTCGACCGTGAGCTCACCCACCTCGAAGGCTTGCCCGAAGGCATCGCCGTGCGCGTCGGCGATCCGGACCAGGCCCAGGATTGCGCCTCGCTGCTCGGCGGCGCCGACGCCGTGCTCAATGCGCTGCCATTCCACGCCGCCGTCGCCGTGGCCACGGTCGCGGCCAGCCTCGGCGTGCACTACTTCGACCTGACCGAAGATGTCGCCGCCACCCACGCCATCCGCCGCCTCGCCGACGGCGCGCGCTCCGTGCTGATGCCGCAGTGCGGGCTGGCCCCGGGTTTTATCGGCGTGGTCGGCAACGACCTCGCCCAGCGCTTCCTGCGTGGCGGCGGCGAACTGCTTGACCTGAAAATGCGGGTTGGCGCGCTACCGCGCTACCCGAGCAACGCGCTCAAATACAACCTGACCTGGAGCACCGAAGGGCTGATCAACGAATACTGCAACCCGTGCGAAGCCATCGTCGACGGCCGCCGCGTGGAAGTGCCGGCGCTGGAAGGGCTGGAGAGTTTCGCGCTGGACGGCATCGAGTACGAAGCCTTTAATACGTCAGGCGGGCTCGGCACCTTGCCCGAGACACTGGCGGGCCGGGCGCGCGACGTGGACTACAAGTCGATCCGTTATCCGGGGCACTGCGCGGTGATGAAGCTGCTGCTCAACGACCTGCGCCTGCGCGAACGCCGCGACTGGATGCGGGAAATCTTCGAGAGCGCGATTCCCGCCACGCAGCAGGATGTGGTGATCGTGTTTGCCAACGCCACCGGCTATGCGGCGGGCGGCAAGGGCGGGCGCGGCGCGCTGACGCAGGCCTCGTTCTCGGTGCGCATCGGCGGCGCCGACACGGCGGCGGGCCACGTCAACGCGATCCAGCTCACCACGGCAGCGGGCATTTGCACCGCGCTGGACCTGGTCGCCAGCGGCGCGCTGCCGCAGGCCGGCTTCGTGCCGCAGGAGGCGATGCCGCTGGACGCTTTCCTGGCCAATCGTTTCGGCCGGCACTACACCCGTCATCCGCTTAATGAGGCAACCGTATGAAAACAAAGGAATTCGCGGCCTGCTGGCAGGCCATCGGCCTGACGGCGCCCTGGCGCAACGGCGAAGGTCCCACCGGCGCGTTGCCGGTGCGCTCGCCCATCGACGGCGAGGCGTTCGGGCACCTGCCCGCGTGCTCGCTGGCCGAGGCCAATGCGCGCATCGAGCGTGCCCGCGCAACGCAGGCAAGCTGGGCCCTGGTGCCCGCGCCGGTGCGCGGCGAAGTCGTGCGGCGCTTCGGCGAAGTGCTGCGCGAACACAAGAAGCAACTCGGGCAACTGGTCTCGCTCGAAGCCGGCAAGATCCTGCAGGAAGGGCTGGGCGAGGTGCAGGAGATGATTGATATCTGCGACTTCGCGGTCGGGCTGTCGCGCCAGTTGCACGGCCTGACCATCGCTTCCGAGCGCCCCCAGCATGCGATGCGCGAGACCTGGCACCCCTATGGCCTGTGCGGCGTGATCTCGGCCTTCAACTTTCCGGTGGCGGTATGGGCCTGGAACGCGGCGCTGGCGCTGGTGTGCGGCAATGGCGTGATCTGGAAACCGTCGGAGAAAGCCCCGCTGAGCGCGCTGGCCATGCAAGGCCTGCTCGACGGCGTGCTGGAGATCGCCGCGCCGCAGCATGTTGGCATTGCCACGGTGCTGCCGGGCGGGCAGGTGCTGGGCCAGCATCTGGTCGAGCATGCCGCCGTGCGGCTGATCAGCGCGACCGGCTCCACGCGCATGGGCCGCGAAGTGGGCATGGCCTGCGCCGAGCGCTTCAAGCGCGCCATCCTGGAGCTCGGCGGCAATAATGCCGCGATCATCGCGCCTTCGGCCGATCTCGAACTGGCCATCCGCGCCATGACCTTTTCCGCCGCCGGCACCGCGGGGCAACGCTGCACTTCGCTGCGCCGCGCCTTTGTGCATGTCGACGTGCTGGAAGCCGTGACTTCGCGGTTGATCCAGGTGTTCGGCCGCCTGCAGGTCGGCGATCCGCTCGCCGAGTCGACGCTGGTCGGCCCGCTGATCGATGGCGCCGCCGGTGCGGCCATGGCACGTGCGCTACTGCGTTGCCACGAGCACGGCAACACCGTGCATGGCGGCGAGCGCGTGCTGGCGGATCGTTTCCCGAATGCGGAGTATGTGCGGCCAGCCCTGGTGCTGACCGATCGGCAGCACGAGACAATGCTCACGGAGACCTTCGCGCCGATTCTCTATGTGATGCCCTATACCACGCTGGAGGAAGCCATCGCGCTGAATAACGCGTCCGAGCATGGCTTGTCGTCTTGCATCTTCACCGAGTCGCTGCGCGAGGCAGAACGCTTCATGTCGGACGCGGGGAGCGATTGCGGGATTGCCAATGTGAATATCGGGACCAGCGGGGCGGAGATCGGCGGGGCGTTTGGCGGGGAGAAGGCGACTGGCGGGGGACGTGAATCCGGGTCGGATGCCTGGAAGGGTTATATGCGCAGGGCTACCAATACGGTGAATTATGGCGATGCGTTGCCGTTGGCGCAGGGAATCAGGTTTGAGGTTTGATGTCGGACAGGGCGGTCGCGCTGCATTTATACCGTCACCCAAACGTTGCGATTCGTAACAAGGGTTACAGCGCGTTGACCCTGTATTACTAACCTGCCCCGTATAACGTTCTTAAGGCTAGACAAAGCCATAAGGACGATGAAATGAAAACGTGGATGATGGGTTTCGTGGTAGCGGGCGCCGCCATGCTGGGCGGCTGCGCGGTGTACCCGGCTTATCCCGGCTATGGCTATGGCGGTGAGGTGGCCGTGGCGCCAGCGCCGGTGTATGCCGCGCCGGCGGTGGTGGTCAGCCCGGGTTACTACGGTGGTTATGGTTACTATGGCTATCACGGCGGGTATGGCCGCCGTTATCGCTATTGGCATTGATCGCCGCCGGCGGCTTCAGGCCTGGCCGTTGAGTCCGGCCCAGCTTGGTGCCAGTGTTTGAGGTACGTCGATCAGGTCGAGCACGCGGCCGACGGTATGGTCGACCAGTTCGGCCACGGTCTGCGGCTTCTGGTAGAAGCCGGGGACCGGGGGAAAGATGATGCCGCCCATCTCGGTGACGGCGGTCATATTGCGCAGGTGCGCAAGGTTCAACGGCGTTTCGCGCACCATCAGCACCAGCTTGCGGCGCTCCTTGAGCGTGACGTCGGCGGCGCGGGTGATGAGATTGTCCGAGAGGCCGTGGGCTACCGCCGCCAGCGTGCGCATGGAGCAGGGCGCGACCACCATGGCGTGGGCCGCGAAGGAACCGCTGGCAATGGTGGCGCCGATATCGCGCACGTTGTGCACGACGTGGGCAAACGCTTCCACCTCGGCCTTGCCGATATCGAGTTCATGCTGCAGGTTCATCACGCCTGCCGGCGAAATCAGCAGGTGGGTCTCGATGCCGGGCGCAGTATGCAGTATCTGCACCAGGCGGACCCCATAGACCGCGCCGGTGGCGCCGGTGATCGCGACGACGATGCGCCGCGGCTTGGCGTCACCCGCTGCGGTCATCGCGCGCTCAGTCCTTGAGCAGCGATTGCAGTTCGCCGTTCTGGTACATCTCCATCATGATGTCCGAGCCGCCGACGAATTCGCCGTTCACGTAGAGCTGCGGAATGGTCGGCCAGCTGGCGTATTCCTTGATGCCCTGGCGGATGCCTTCGTCTTCCAGCACGTTGACCGTGGTCGGCGCGTCGACGCCACAGGCCTTCAGGATCTGGATGGCGCGGCCTGAAAATCCGCACATCGGGAACTGGGCGGTGCCCTTCATGAACAGGACCACCGGGCTGCCCTTGACGATCTGGTCGATCTTTTGCTGCGCGTCACTCATGATGTCTCTTTACGGTTGAATGCGATGCCGGTCGGGCCGGGCGCCGCTATCGGGAAATCGAAGGGCGCATGATCCACGCGCCTGCTAGCAGTTGATTTTACCGGAATCGGCGGCTTGCTTCAGGCGACCGCCACGGGCGCGGGTTGCAGCCGGGCGCCGGTGCAGCGCTCGTGGTCTGCAAGGTCGCGCGCCGTGAAGATTTCCGTCATGCCGGCCGCGGCCAGCAGGTCGCGGGCGGCCTGGCCCTGGTCATAGCCATGTTCCATTAGCAGCCAGCCGCCCGCATGCAGGCGCGCGGCAGCACCGGACACGATGGCGGCCAGGTCGGACAAGCCATCGCCGTGATCGGTCAGCGCGTCGATCGGCTCGAAGCGCAGGTCGCCTTGCACCAGGTGCGGATCGCCGGCGGGGATATAGGGCGGATTGCTGACAATCAGGTCGAAGCGCAAGCCGTCGGGCAGGCCGGCGTACCAGTCGGCGACGAGAAAGCGCACATTGGCGGCGCCCAGCGCGCGTGCGTTATCTTCGGCAACCCGAAGGGCGCCGGGCGATATGTCGGTGGCCCAGACCTCGGCATCCGGCCGCTCGCAAGCGAGGGTGACGGCCAGCGCACCCGAGCCGGTGCCCATGTCGAGCACACTTGGGGCCGCCAGCGGCGCCAGCAGCTTCAACGCCGTTTCGACGGCTATTTCCGTGTCCGGCCGCGGAATGAGTACGTCGGAAGTGACGCGGAAGCGGCGTCCGAAGAATTCGCGTTCTCCCAGCAAGTAGGCCACGGGCTCGCCGGCCAGGCGGCGTCCCAGCAGGGTGGCAATGCCTTCACGCTGGGCCGGGGCCAGCGTTTCGTCATCGCGGGTGATCAGTTGCGTGCGGCTCAGCCCGGTGACGCGGCTCACCAGCAGCCGCGCTTCAAGCGCCGGCAATCCTGCCGCGGCCGCCAACGCCAGTGCTTCGCGCACGGTGGCCGCCTCGGGCATGGCGACTGGGCTGGCGGGGGCGGCTGCGGAGGGCGTGTTGGGCGTGGTGCTGGACATGGGGCGGAAGCAGGGCGAGGCGGACAACCAAAAGCAAAACCCCGTCGGCATGCATCCGGACGGGGTTTGCAGTGTAACGCGCTTGCCCGGACAGCGGGAATTTCGGGCTACCTGCGTAGTCCCGGCACGCCGCGCGTCATTCTGGCATCGCTGGCCGGAATTACTTGTTGACGGTGTCCTTGGCCTTATCGGCGCCTGCGTTGACGGCATCCTTGGCAGCGTCCTTGGCCTTGGCCATGGCGTTGCYGGCGTCTTCCTTGGCCTTGTCGGCTGCGGCCGAGACATCGGAGGCGGCACTGCTAGCGGCGGCCTTGGCGGCATCGGCGGCATGGCCGGCGGCGGCTGCGGCATCGCTGGCGGCGGCCTTGGCGGATTCTGCGGCGTTCTCCATGGCGGCGCCAGAGGTGGCAGGCGCTTCTTCCTTCTTGCCGCAGGCAGCCATGGCGGCAGTGATCATCAACAGCGCGAGCAATTTCTTCATGATTTTCGTCCTTTTGTCCGTTTCGAGTGGCGACACGCCGACCTCTTGATGGTGGCTCAGTCGAAAACGATTATAGACAGCGAAAAATGACACGCTAGTGCTGTTGCAAGCATTTACAACAGATACAAAGGCTTTCGTTCAAATCTCGCGGTTTATGCCTTGTGACTCGATTAATTATCCCCGTGATGGTTGTTTCTTCGCAATAACGTGGTATTGCAGAGCATTCACTCGCTATTAATGCCCGTCGCCAAGTGCCGCCAATTGGTCGGCCTGGTGTTCCGCGGCCAACGCGGACAACAGTTCCTCCAGGTCGCCATCCATGATCATGTCGATCTTGTAGAGCGTCAGGTTGATGCGGTGATCGGTCACCCGCCCCTGCGGGAAGTTGTAGGTGCGGATACGGTCGCTTCTGTCCCCGGTGCCAATCAGGTTGCGCCGGGTGCTGGCTTCCTGCGCCTGGGCCGCGCGCAGTTTCTGGTCCATCAGGCGCGCGGCCAGGACCTTCATGGCCTTGTCCTTGTTGCGGTGCTGGCTGCGATCGTCCTGGCATTCCACCACGATGCCGGTGGGCAGGTGGGTGAGACGTACCGCCGAATCGGTCTTGTTGATGTGCTGGCCGCCGGCGCCCGAAGCGCGGAAGGTATCGATGCGAAGGTCCGAGGGATTGATTTCGACCTCACCCACCTCATCGGCCTCGGGCATCACCGCCACCGTGCAGGCCGAGGTATGGATGCGCCCCTGCGCCTCTGTTGCCGGCACGCGTTGCACGCGATGGCCACCGGATTCGAACTTGAGCCTGGAAAACGCCGCGTCTCCGGCGATCCGGATAATCACTTCCTTGTAGCCGCCCAGGTCCGACGGAGATTCGCTCATGACCTCCACCTGCCAACGCTGGCGCTCGGCGTAGCGCGTGTACATGCGCAGCAGGTTGGCTGCGAACAGCGCGCTTTCCTCGCCGCCCGCGCCTGCGCGGATTTCCAGCAGAAGGTTGCGGTCGTCGTTGGGGTCCTTGGGCAGCAGCAATTTCTGCAGGCTGCCTTCCAGCGTCTCCAGCCGTCCGCGGGCCGCGGTGATCTCGTCGGCGGCGAACTCCTTCATCTCGGGATCGTCAAGCAGCGCCTGCGCGGTGCCCAGGTCTTCCTGGGCCTGGCAGTACTGCGCATATTGCTCGGCCACCGGCGACAGTTCGGCGTGCTCGCGGGTGAGCTTGCGGTACTGGTCGATCTTGGCGGTGGCGTCCTCGCGCGCGAGCAGCGCGTTGACTTCGTCGAGCCGCTCGGCCAGTTGGTCGAGCTTGGTGAGCATGCTGGCTTTCATGAATTTCCGGGGCGCGATGAAGTGGTGGGTGCGTAATGTTGCAATGCGGTTGCAGCGCGGGGATTGCGTGCTGGGCGGCGCAACGGGCCGGGCAACGCAAAGCTGGCCCCGCGCGGAACGCACGCGGCCGAGGTGAGCGCGGCTAGCGCTCGGAGTGGCTGCTGTGGCGGAACAGGCCCGGGACCAGGCGCAGCAGGGTTTCGCGGTCGTCGCCCTGGGTGTGGTTCAGCGCGTGGGTGGGGCCGTGCAGGAATTTGCGGGTCAGCGCGCCGGACAGTGCTTCGAGCACCGCCTCCGGGTCGTCGCCGCGCGCCAGCATGCGGCGCGCGCGCTCCAGTTCGGCCTGTCGCATGGCCTCGCCCTGCGCCTGCAGGTCGCGGATGACCGGCACCACGCTGCGGGTTTCCAGCCAGTGCATGAAGTTCTGCACGCGGCTTTCGATGATGGCCTCGGCCTGCGCCACGGCAGCCTGGCGCATGGCGCTGCCCTCGCGCACGATGGCGCCGAGGTCGTCCACGGTGTACAGGAAGACGTCATCCAGGCGCGCGACTTCGGGCTCGACGTCGCGCGGCACGGCCAGGTCCACCATCATGATGGGGCGGTGGCGGCGCAGCTTGACCGCGCGCTCCACGGCGCCCAGGCCGATGATGGGCAGCGAACTGGCGGTGCACGACACCACGATGTCGAACTCGTGCAGGCGCGCGCCCAGGTCCGACAGGCGGATCGCTTCGGTGGTCAGGCCCTGGCCGGCAAGCTGCTCTGCGAGCTTTTCGCCACGCTCGACGGTGCGGTTGGCCACCACGATCTGGCGCGGCGTTTGCGCCGCGAAGTGCGTCGCGCACAGCGCGATCATCTCTCCGGCGCCGATAAACAGCACGCGCTGGGTCGAGACGCTTTCAAAAATCCGTTGGGCCAGGCGTACCGCGGCGGCGGCCATCGACACCGAATGCGCACCGATCTCAGTCTGGCCCCGGACTTCCTTGGCTACCGCGAACGTGCGCTGGAACAACTGGTTCAGGTAGGTGCCAAGCGCGCCGGCTTCACCGGCGGTACGCACCGCATCCTTCAACTGGCCCAGGATCTGGGTTTCGCCCAGCACCATCGAATCCAGCCCGCTGGCCACGCGGAAGGCATGGCGCACGGCTTCCGACTGCGGCAGGGAATAGAGGTGCGGCGCGAGTTCTCCGGCCGGCACATTGTGGTGCTGCGCCAGCCAGCGCAGGGTGTGCTCGAAGCCCTCCGACCCCGACACCAGCACATCGGTCGCGCAGTAGATCTCRGTGCGGTTGCAAGTGGAGAGGATGGCGGCTTCGGTACCGTTCCTGCCCGCCAGGTGAGTGCGCAAGGCGCCCAGCGCGGGTTTGATCTGCTCAAGCGGAAACGCCACCCGTTCGCGCAGCGAGACGGGCGCCGTGGTGTGATTGATACCGATCGCGAGCAGTTGCATGGTGGGGTGCATGTCTCTTTGGCCGGGCTCCGGGCAGCGGCCTTGCAGGCCGCAACGCGGGAGTCAGGTGCAATCCGGGCTCGAATTCAAGCGCGGATTCCGGCGCAAAGCGCCGCCGAACCGGGCTACATTATACCGCCCGGCGCGGATCTTGCCCGGTTACGGATAGGTGCAACCCCCCTCTACCATCTTGTTATAGTCGCACTCGGCCTGCGGCGAGGCCGCAAGGCGGCGCGCATGTTCAGGGAATTCAGGAGAAAGTGATGTTGGGTACGCTGGTGGTGGGGGTGCTGGTCGGGCTGGCAGCGCGGTCGCTGCATCCCGCGGGCCGGGTCAGCCTGATGGCGGCGATGGTATTCGGGGCGCTGGGCGCACTGGCCGCGTTCTATGGCGGCCGTGGCCTGCACTGGTTTGCGGATGGGCAGATGGCGGGGTGGTTTGCCGCAACGCTGGGGGCGGGCGTGCTGGTGGGCGTTTGGGGAATGGCCAGGGCGCGGTAATCGCGGACTACCGGCCGCGGACTACGGGCGCCAGTTTCCGGGCCGCAAATTATCGAAGCGCCAAAATCCCTGATCCGGGAATATTCCCGCTTACTCCCGCTTACTCCCGCTTACCCGCGCCCTTCCAGAAATCTCTTCAAAACCCCGCTCGAATAATGACTGGCCACCTCGGTCAGGAACGCCGCGAAATCCACATGCGCGCTGTCGTCGGCCCGATCCGATAACGTCCGCATCACTGCGTACCGCACGCCATATTCGTGGCAGACCTGTCCCACCGCGGCGCCTTCCATTTCCACCGCCAGCACCCCGGGCAGGCGCTCGCGCAATTCGGCCGCCGCGGTGGGCGAGCCAATGAACTGATCGCCGCTGGCGATCATGCCCAGGTGCAAGGCAGGCGCGCTCACGCCGAAGCGCGCGAGCACGTCCGCCGGCACCGAGGCCGGCAGGTCTTCGCGCAGATAGCCCGCCACGGCTTCGCGCAGCGCGGCGGTCAGCGAGGGATCGGTGGGGAATTCGGCGCGCTCGAGCAGCGGCACTTCATGCCGTCCGAAGAACGGGCGCGCGTCCAGGTCGTGCTGCAGCGTGCGGTCCGCCACCACCACATCCCCGACCCGCGTATCGGCACCGATGCCGCCGGCCAGTCCGGTGAAGACGATCTCGTCCACGCCGAACTCGCGCACCAGGGTCACCGTGGTGGCCGCAGCGGCCACCTTGCCCATGCGCGCCAGCACCAGCACGCAGCGCTGACCGTAGAGATGCCCGACATGGTAGTCGCGCATGCCGATGCGCTGCACGGTGGCGCGGGCATCGTCGTGGCGCATGGCGGCGATCAGGCCGTCGACTTCATCGTGAATGGCGGCGAGGATACCAAGGGTCATGGCGGGGCGCGCTGGGCGTGGCTGGATGGGAAAAACGCACAGCATACCGGGCCGGCCCGCAGCCGCAAAGCGCTGGCGCGCGGGCGGCTGCCGCGCGTGGCCGCGCACGCAAGGAAAGTGCCGCGGGTGCACGCATCTTTGCTACAGTGGACTGGCGCATCCATCACATAGGGCACCCATGCAGCCATCCTCGATGCAACCCTTCCAGGCCCGGCGGGCCGTGCGGCAGGCGCTGGCCGACTGGCGCGAGCAAGGCGTGCTCGGTGCCGATGGCGTGGCCGCCGTCTGGCCAGGCACCGAGCCGGACGCGGCAGGCTGGCGGACCTGGCTCGACCGTGCCTTGCTCGCACTGGGTGCTGCCTTGCTGTGCGCCGGCGTGATCGTATTCTTCGCCTTCAACTGGCAGGACCTGCACAAGTTCGCCAAATTCGGCCTGCTGGCTGCCGCGCTGACCCTGCTGGCCGGATTCGCCTGGCTGCGGCCGCCTGCCGACATGGGTGGACGCGCCGCGCTGTGCGGCGCCCAGGTGGTTGCCGGGGTGCTGCTGGCCGTGATCGGGCAGGTGTACCAGACCGGCGCCGATGCCTGGCAACTGTTCGCCTTGTGGGCGCTGCTGGCGATCCCGTGGGCGCTGGCGGCACGCGCGGCACCGCACTGGTGGCTGATGATCGTGCTGGCCAATGTGGCGTTGCTGCGGTATTTCAGTGTCCGCCTCGGCGTGGGCGGCATGTTCGACCTGCTGTTCGGAGCGGCTGGTGCGCGCACCACCCCGCTATTGCTGCTGGCGGCCACGCTGTTGCAGCTGGCGCTGTGGTTCGCGCTGTGCGCAACGGCGCCGGCCCAGGGCTTTCGCGGACTGGCCGGCGCGCGCATTCTTGCCGCGCTGGCGTGCGGCTATGCCGGCTGGCTGGGCCTCGCCAGCATCCTGCACAACCGCTTCGACGCCGCCATGTTCGGCGTGGCCTTGCTGACACTGGGCGGGCTGCTCGCCTGGTTCCGGCTGCGGGCCTTCGATGTAGTGGCGCTCAGCATGGCCAGTTTCGCCGCCATCGTGCTGCTGGTGGCCGCGGTGGCGCGGCTGCTGCTGGATGTCAACCGCGCGGGATTCGGCGGCTTCCTGATCCTGGGGCTGTTGACCATCGGCCTGTCCGCCGTGGCGGCAGCGTGGCTGTTACGCGCTTACCGGCAACATGGTCCGGCCGATGCGGGCGGCGCGGCAAAGGGAGAGCCGGCATGATCAGCGATCGTCACGCAGTGCAGGCGTTGTGGCAGGACCTGGCCGCGCGCGGACTGGCGCAGGGGCAGCCCGCGCAAGCCCAAGCCCGCACGCCGTGGGCAGTGCGGCTGCTGATGGGCCTGGCCGGCTGGCTGGGTGCGGTGTTCTTCCTCGCCTTCCTGCTCGGCTCGGTCTTTGTGGCCGCGCGCCACAACGCGATGGCGATGGTGCTGTGCGGCGCCGCGATGATAGCCCTGGCTGCCGCGCTGTACCGGCGGCGCGCAGGCGCAACGGCGCTCGAACAATTCGCGCTGGCTGTCAGCCTGAGCGGCCAGGGCCTGCTCGTGTATGGCGCGAGCCAGGCCTACGGAGGCAGCCGGCTGCTTGAAACCACCCCGTTCTGGGGCGCGCTGGCACTGTTCGAGGCCGCGCTCTATGTGCTGGTCGGCAACCGCCTGCATCGTTTCCTGGCGGCGCTGGGTGCGTGGACTGGCGTGGCACTGGCGCTGCACCTGGCCATGACGCCAGGCCTGAGCCACGTCTGGCAGGCGATGAGCTTCTCGCTGGGCTGGCTGGCGCCGCTTGCGCTGACGCTGCTGACCGGCTTCGTGCTTGCGGAAGGGCGGCTCTGCGCCGCCGGCCTGCACGGCTGGCTCGAGCCGGCCGCGGACGCCACGCTGCTGTTCGCGCTGGGCGCGGCGCTGCTGGTGACCGGCATGGGACAGCCATACGCATGGCTGTTCGATGCCGACACCGGACGCCACACCGGCAACTACTGGCTGGCCGGCGCCCTGTGCGGCGCGGTGTTCGCCGCCTATGCGCTTGCCGAGGCGGGACGCCTGCGGCTACGTCCGGCGGTGCGTGTGGCGGCGGTGCTCGGCGTGGTGCTGTTCAGCGCATTGCTGGCCGGCGCGCCCGCGGTGGTTGCCGCCGCGCTGGCGCTGGGCCTGGCGCTGCGCCGCGGCTCGCTGCCATGGCTGGGCCTGGCCGTGGCCACGCTCGGCATCGGCTTTATCTGGTACTACAGCGCGCTGCACTGGACGCTGCTGATCAAGTCCGCCACGCTGGCCGGCGCCGGCCTGGCCGTGCTCCTGTTGCGCATGGCGCTGCATCGCGAAGGCACAAGGAGCCAAGCATGAAACGCTGGATCCTGATGGCTTGGGTACTCACGCTCGGGCTGGCGGCGTTTGCCATCGCCGGCAAGGAAAGGCTGCTGGCACACGGCGACACGCTCTACCTGCGGCTGGCGCCAGTGGATCCGCGCTCGCTGATGCAGGGCGACTACATGGCCCTCAACTTCGCCATCGCCGACGCTATCCGCGAGGCGCGGCGGCAGCAAGGCGTCGAGCCCGCGCGAGAGCAAGTGGCCGTGATCCGCCGCGATGCGCGCGGCGAAGCCAGCCTGGTGCGCCTGCACTCGGGCGAAGCGCTGGCCGCCGGCGAGCAACTGCTGCGTTTCCAGACCGTGCCGACGCGTTGGGGCGGCGTGCAGGCGCAGGTGTCGACCGACGCGTATTTCTTCCAGGAAGGGCAGGGGGCGCGGTTCGAGAAAGCGCGGTACGGGGAATTTCGCGTGGGGGCGGATGGGCAGGCGCTGCTGGTAGGGTTGCGGGGGGCGGATCTGGGGCCGTTGTGAGTGGAGCGGCGTGGTTGCCGTCGGCATTCCGCTGCCCAGGCGTGAGTGCCGGCAATTGGAATAGGGCGTAATGAAACGCCGTTTTTCGCCTGTTTAATTCCAATTACATTTGTTCAATTTGCTTTATAAATATTCCAGTGATCTCCCGTACACTACGGGACGAACCTGTGCTGGCCTGGCAAGTCCGGACTCGATTGCGCCGTGCCGCAGCGTTGTACATCCAACCAAAGTGGGGTGTTGGATGTGTCCCCGGCGGTCGTTAGCAAATTCCATATCCGGATTTTCCCGGCCGCTTCCGAGGGCGCGAAAATCATCTGTTTCATGACCCGTAATCCCCGTAATTAATAGGAGAAATCTTAGTGAAGAAAGCGACCGCAATCCCTCTGATCGGGGCAACGATGTTGCTCGCCATGCTCGGCGGGTGCGCCACGGAGACTTCGACCGCCCTGCCCGTGCAGAAAGTGGAGAGCGCCAGCCGGCCCTATGCCGGCGTGCGGACCCCGATCGCCGTTGGCAAGTTCGATAACCGTTCGAGCTATATGCGAGGCGTGTTTTCCGATGGCGTCGACCGGCTGGGTGGCCAGGCCAAGACCGTGCTGATCACGCATCTGCAGCAGACCAGCCGCTTCAACGTGCTGGATCGCGACAACATGGAAGAGATCAAGCGCGAAGCGGCCATCAAGAGCCAGGCACAGCGCCTGAAGGGTGCCGACTACGTGATCACCGGCGACGTGACCGAGTTCGGGCGCAAGGAAGTCGGCGACCAGCAACTGTTCGGCATTCTCGGCCGCGGCAAGTCGCAGGTCGCCTACGCCAAGGTCGCGCTCAACGTGGTCAACATCGCCACGTCCGAAGTCGTCTTCTCCGCCCAGGGCGCCGGAGAGTACGCGTTGTCCTCGCGCGAAGTGATCGGCTTTGGCGGCACCTCGAGCTACGACTCCACGCTCAACGGCAAGGTGCTCGACCTGGCCATGCGCGAGGCCGTCACCAATCTGGTCACAGGCATCGAAGGCGGCGCGTGGAAGCCGGGCAATCCATAAGGCGGGTGTGTTGAAGAGGAGAAGAAGTGAAAAAGCAAAAAATGTATCGGCCATGGCGCCCTGCGGCGCTGGCCTTGATGGGAATCATTCTGCTGGCCGGCTGCACGGCGCCCAAGACCCTGTATCAGTGGGAAAGCTACCAGCCGCAGGTCTATCAGTACTTCAAGGGTGAGCCGAAGCAGGCGCAGATCGAAGCGCTCGAGCGCGACATGCAGAAGATCACGGCCGCAGGCGCCACGCCGCCCCCGGGTTACCACGCCCACCTGGGCCTGCTGTATGCCGACATCGGCAAGGACGACCAGATGGTGCAGGAATTCCGGACCGAGAAGACCTTGTTTCCCGAGTCGGCAGCTTACGTCGATTTTCTGATGAAGAACGTCAAGCGGGGAGAGGAAAAGAAATGAAGCCACTATTCAAGCGCCTTTTCGCCGCCGCGGCGGTCGCCGTGCTGGCAGCCGGTTGCGCTGCGCCCCGGCAGAATGTCGACTACAGCGCCTTCAAGGCCAGCCGCCCGCGCTCGATCGTGGTGCTGCCGCCCCTGAACGAATCGCCCGATGTGAAGGCGACCTACAGCATGCTGTCGCAGGTTACCTATCCGCTGGCCGAATCCGGCTACTACGTGCTGCCCGTCACGCTCGTGGACGAAACCTTCAAGCAGAATGGCCTGACCACCGCCGGCGACATCCACCAGGTCGCGCCGGCCAAGCTGCGCGAGATCTTCGGCGCCGACGCCGCGCTCTACATCACCGTATCGAAGTACGGCACTTCGTACATGGTCATCAGCAGTGCCACGATCGTCACCGCCCGCGCCAGGCTGGTCGACCTGAAGACCGGCGCCACGCTGTGGAGCGGCAGCGCATCGGCCTCCAACGACCAAGGCAATAGCGGCGGCGGCCTGATCGGCGCGCTGGTCACGGCGGCGGTCAAGCAGGTGTTGAACAGCGTCACCGACGCCGGCCACACAGTGGCGGGCGTGACGAGCACACGGCTGCTGTCGGCCGGGCAACCGGGCAGCATTCTGTACGGGCCGCGGAATCCCAGGTACGAGACGGATTGAGGGTTGCGGTTGAATGTGGGCGGTTGGCGTGAGCTGCCGCCAGTACGTGGGAAGCCCCGCAGGTTGACGGCCTTGCGGGGCTTTTTGTTGGTTGCTTGAGCCCCTCCGGCGAATGCACGCGCTCTGACACTTGCACTCGGTGCAAAGGTATTACCTCGCGCTACCGGGCAGCACCATCATCATCTCGGCCAGGTTCTACGCGCGAGAACCTCCTGCTCTGTCTGCCGTTATCGGAGACTTATCCTGACCACAAGCCTCACGCGTCGCCCTCCGGCCGGATGTGCGTTCCAGTCAGTAATGGTATCGGCAGGCCACGATGTTGATCTGGCCCTGCGTCACGTCATAGATGAGCCGATTGGTGTCGTCGATGCGCCGCGACCAGAAGCCGGCCAGGTTGCCCACCAGTGGCTCGGGCTTCCCAATTCCTTCGAATGGCGTGCGCTGGGCGTCTTTGATGAGTTGATTGACGCGCTTGAGCGTTTTGCGGTCTTGTCCTTGCCAATAGAGGTAGTCCTCCCAAGCATCGGGCGTGAACAGCACGCGCCGGGTCACTCGTCCTCCTTAGCCAGTGGACGCTCAACCGCGCGGCCGCGCTGCAGCTGTTCGATGGATCGGGTCAGGCGCGCCGCGTTGGCTGGCGACCGCAGCAAGTGCAGCGTTTCCATCAGGCTGTCGTAATGCTCCTGCGACATGATGACGGCATTGGGCGCATCGCGGCGGGTGATCAGTATCGCGTCCGCGTCGTCGAGGGTCTGGTCAATGACCGCCTTGAGATTGTTACGGGCATCCGAGAAATGTACGGTGCGCATAGTCACTCCAACTTGTACAGGTACAAGTACAAGTATAGCTGGCGACTGCAAATTGTTCTAGCGCGGAGCCCGAGCAAAGCTGGCAAACAAAAACCCCGCAGGCACACATGCCTTGCGGGGCTTTTGCCGCCCGCCGAATGCAACCGGCGGACAGTGATTCAGGCTGCTTAGACGTTGAACAAGAAGTTCATGACGTCCCCATCCTTCACCACATACTCCTTCCCTTCCGCGCGCATCTTGCCGGCTTCCTTCGCGCCTTGCTCACCCTTGTAGGTAACGAAGTCCTCATAGGCGATAGTCTGGGCGCGGATGAAGCCGCGTTCGAAGTCAGTGTGGATCACGCCGGCAGCCTGCGGCGCGGTGTCGCCTACATGGATCGTCCACGCGCGCACTTCCTTCACGCCGGCGGTGAAGTAGGTCTGCAGCCCCAGCAGGGTGAAGCCGGCGCGGATCACGCGGTCCAGGCCGGGTTCTTCCATGCCGAGGTCGGTCAGGAACTCAGCCTTGTCCGCATCGTCGAGGTCGGCGATCTCGGCTTCGATGGCGGCGCACACGGCGACTACCGGCGACCTGGTCTTGGCGGCGTGGGCGCGCACGGCGTCCAGGTGCGGATTATTCTCGAAGCCGTCCTCGCGCACATTGGCCACGTACATGGTGGGCTTGGCCGTGATCAGGCACAACGGCTTGATGGCGGCCCATTCTTCGTCCGTCAGGTCGAGCGTGCGCACGGCCTTGGCCTCGTTCAGCACGGCCTGGGCCTTGTCCAGCACGGCCACCAGGCGCAGCGCTTCCTTGTCGCCGGCGCGCGCGGGCTTGATGTAGCGGGCGTGGGCCTTTTCCACGGTGGCGAGGTCGGCCAGTGCCAGTTCGGTATTGATCACCTCGATATCCGACAGCGGATCGACCTTGCCGGCCACGTGGATCACGTTCTCATCCTCGAAGCAGCGCACCACGTGGGTGATGGCGTCGGTTTCGCGGATATTGGCCAGGAACTGGTTGCCCAGGCCCTCACCCTTGGAGGCGCCCGCCACCAGGCCGGCGATGTCGACGAACTCGACCACGGCCGGCAGCACGCGCTCGGGCTTGACGATCTCAGCCAGCTTGGCAAGCCTCGAATCCGGCACTTCCACCACGCCGACATTGGGCTCGATGGTGCAGAACGGGTAGTTCTCGGCGGCGATGCCGGCCTTGGTCAGGGCGTTGAACAGCGTGGACTTGCCGACGTTGGGCAGGCCGACGATGCCGCATTTGAGGCTCATGGTAAACCTTTAAAAATCAATGGGTTGCGGTTCGCCCTGGGTGCGTCTGGCGCGCGCGGTCGGCGCAGCTGCGGAGACGCAGAGGGGGAAGGTGCAGCATGAGGCAAGACAGCCAAAGCGGGACTTCGCTCACCGGTTTTGTGCTGGAACTGCCATCGGAAAGATCGCTATTGTAACCTCGCCAGACGTTGCGCTGAACCCGCCGGCTACGTCCTCTGGTCCGCGTATTTCCTGGTTCGCCGCGCGTGGCCGCCCCAAAGCCAAGGTGCCGGGGTGGCTATAATCCACGCATGACTCGTCCATCTCCATCCCGTTTCCAGGTTGCCGTGGTCGGCGGCGGCATCGTCGGCAAGGCCTGTGCGTTGCTGCTGGCCCAGCAGGGCATGCAGGTGGCGCTGGTCGCGCCGCGGCCGCAGGGCGCCGCGCCGGAGCCGGGCCAGTGGGACAACCGCATCTACGCCTTCTCGGCGAGCTCGCAGGTCCTGCTGGAGCAGTTGCGCGTGTGGGAGGCGCTGGATCCCGCGCGGATGCAAATGGTGTCCGATATGCGTGTGTTCGGCGATGCGAGCGCAGCACAGGCCGACGCCCCGGCCGCCGGGGACCTGCATTTTTCCGCTTATGCCGCGACCGTGCCGCAACTGGCGTGGATCATCGAATCCCGCCATGTCGAGCGCGTGCTCGATACGGCCTTGCGCTTCCAGCACCAGGTGCATTGGTACGACGATACCGCGACCGACTTCGCGCGCGACCATGAGGGTGCCACGCTGACCCTGGCTGGCGGCGACAAGGTGCGCGGTGCCCTGGTGGTGGGCGCGGATGGCGCGCGTTCCTGGTTGCGCGACCAGTGCCATATCCCGGTTTCCAAGCGCCGCTACCGCCAGCTTGGCGTGGTGGCCAATTTCGAGTGCGAGCTCCCGCACCAGGACACGGCCTGGCAGTGGTTCCTGGGAACGCCGCCCAAGCTGATGGCTGACGAGGAGCCCGCCAATGGCGAGATCCTGGCGCTGCTGCCCTTGCCCGGCCGCCGCGTTTCCATGGTGTGGTCGGCCGATGAGGGCCATGCGAACGAGCTGTTGGCGCTGTCGCCCGAGGCGCTGGCCAATACTGTGATGCAGGTGGCCAGCGAAGCGGTGGGGCGCCAGTTCGGCGCGCTGCGCTGCGTGACGCCGGCGCAGGGCTTCCCCCTGGTGCTGCAGCGCGCCGAGCAGTTCGTCCAGCCGCACGTGGTGCTGGTTGGCGACGCGGCGCACGTGGTGCACCCGCTGGCTGGCCAGGGCATGAACCTGGGCTTGCGCGATGTGGCGGAACTTGGCCGCGTGATGGCTGACAAAGAGTCTTTCCGTGGCGAAGGCGACCTGCGCCTGCTGCGCCGCTACGAGCGGGCGCGCGCCACCGACCTGCTCTCCCTGACCGCCGCCACCGATGGCCTGCACCGGCTGTTTTCCCTGCCTGGCGGCATCGCGCACACGGTGCGCAATACCGGCATGCGGGCGGTGGGCGGGCAGCCGTTGCTTAAACGTTTTCTTATCGGCCGCGCGCTGGGCTGAGCCCGCACGCGTGCCGAACCATCGATTCACTGGAGTCATCATGTTGCAATTCCTGCGCCGCCGTCCCGCCCTGTCAGCCACCATCGCGGGTGGCTTGGCGGCTGCCGGCTTCGCGCTCCACGCCATGGCTGCCGGCGATCCCGGCACCGACCGCATCAAGGAATCGATGCAGAAGATGCTCGGCGGGCGCGCCGAAGTGAAGAGCGTGGCCAAGACTCCGGTGCCCGGCCTGTTCGAGGTCAATATCGGCGGCCAGGTGGTCTACACGGACACAACCGGCCGCTACATCATCAACGGCGAGATGGTCGACAGCAAGACCGGCACCAACCTGACCGAGGAGCGGCTGGCCGATCTCAACCGCATCAAGTGGTCGGACCTGCCGCTGGCGCGCGCCATCAAGTGGAGCAAGGGCGACGGCAGCCGCCAGGTCGCGGTGTTCTCCGATCCCAACTGCGCTTACTGCAAGCGTATCGAGCAGACCTTCCAGCAGATGGACAACATCACCGTCTACACCTTCCTCTATCCGGTGCTGTCGCCGGATTCCGCCGTGAAGGCCAAGCAGGTCTGGTGCGCGACGGACCGCAGCAAGGTCTGGCGCGACTGGATGCTGAGCCACGTGGCGCTGACCGGCAACGGCAGCTGCAAGACTCCCGTGGACGACAACCTGGCGCTCGGCCAGAGCCTGAATGTCACCGGCACCCCGGCGGTGTTCTTCATGGACGGCACGCGCATTCCCGGCGCCGCCGACGCCGCCACGCTCGAGCGCAAGCTGGCCAGCCTCAAGAAGTAAGCACATCGCGCCGGTGGCCTTCCCGGCGCTGCGGTGCCGGAGCCGTCCGGTCGTCTTTTTTCCAGGATCCGAAGGAGACACCATGACGTTCCAGGCTTTGCTGCTGAACCAGGCCGACGGCGCCACCCAGGCCGCCGTCACCCCGCTCGATGAATCCAGCCTGCCCGCCGACGGCGATGTGCTGGTTGCCGTCGACTACTCCACCATCAATTTCAAGGACGGGCTGGCCATCACGGGCCGCTCGCCGGTGGTGCGCAAGTGGCCGATGGTGGCGGGCATCGACGGGGCCGGCATCGTGCTGGAATCCACGCATCCGCGCTGGAAGGCTGGCGACAAGGTTGTGCTCAACGGCTACGGCGTGGGCGAGACGCACTGGGGCTGCCTGGCGCAGCGCGCCCGCCTCAAGGGCGACTGGCTGGTGGCCTTGCCGGCAGCCTTTACTACGCGGCAGGCCATGGCCATCGGCACCGCCGGCTATACCGCCATGCTGTCGGTGCTGGCGCTGGAGCGCGCCGGCGTGAAGCCTGGCGATGGCGAGGTGCTCGTGACGGGCGCCTCCGGCGGCGTGGGCTCGGTCGCCATCGCGATCCTCTCCAAGCTGGGCTATCGCGTGGTGGCATCCACCGGCAAGACGGCCGAGGCTGACTTCCTCAAGGCACTGGGCGCGGCGGACGTGATCGACCGCACCGAACTCGGCAAGCCGAACAAGCCGATGCAGAAGGAGCGCTGGGCCGCCGTGGTGGACTCGGTGGGCTCGCACACGCTGGTCAACGCCTGTGCGCAGGTGCGCTACGGCGGCGCGGTGACGGCCTGCGGGCTGGCGCAGGGCCTGGACTTCCCGGGCTCGGTGGCGCCCTTTATCCTGCGTGGCATCACGCTCTACGGAATCGACAGCGTGATGGCGCCGATGGCGCGGCGCGAGGAGGCCTGGCAACGCCTGGCGCAGGACCTGGAGCCGGATCGCCTGCACGCCATCACGCGCGAGATCGGCTTGTCCGAGGCGATCGATGCCGGACGCAAGATCGTGGAAGGCGGCATGCGCGGCCGCGTGGTGGTGAACGTCAACGCCTGAGCCGGCGCGGGGGCCTGGGCGCTCGGGGGCGGTCATGCACGGGCATGGCGCTACAATCACGCTCATGAAGCCGATCCATTACGCCATCGCCCCGCTTCAACCCGAAGCGCACCTGTTTGCCGTCACAGTCACGGTCGACGCCCCCAATCCCGCCGGCCAGCAGTTCCACCTCCCGGCGTGGATTCCCGGCAGCTACATGATCCGCGACTTCGCACGCAACATCGTGCGCATCCGCGCGGACGCCGGCGGCAAGCCGGTGGCGCTCGCCAAGCTGGACAAGCAGAGCTGGCAGGCGGCGCCGGTGGACGGGCCGCTGACGCTCAGCTACGAGGTCTATGCCTGGGACCTGTCGGTGCGCGCCGCGCATCTCGACGCCACCCACGGCTTCTTCAACGGCAGCTCGGTGTTTCTTTGCGCCACAGGGCTGGAAGACCGCCCCTGCATCGTGGACATCCATGCTCCCGCCGGCGAGGCCTATGCCGGCTGGCGCGTCGCCACCGCCATGCGCGAAGCGCCCGGCCGTGGCGGCGCCAAGCGATATGGTTTCGGCCGCTACCAGGTTGCAGACTACGACGAATTGGTCGACCACCCGGTCGAGATGGGCAACTTCGCCATGGGCAGCTTCCGCGCCTGCGGCGCGCAGCACGACGTGGTGTTCACCGGCCGCGTGCCGCAGCTCGATCTCGATCGCGTATGCCGCGACCTGAAGCAGATCTGCGAGGCGCAGATCCGGCTGTTCGAGCCCAAGACGGAAAAGGCACCGTTCCTCGACAGCAACCGCCGTTACGTGTTCATGACCATGGTCACGACCGACGGCTATGGCGGGCTGGAACATCGCGCCAGCACGGCGCTGATGTGCGGGCGCGCGGACCTGCCGGCGCTTGGCAAGGAGGAGGCCACCGAGGGCTACCGCACCTTCCTCGGGCTGTGCAGCCATGAGTATTTCCATACCTGGAATGTCAAGCGCATCAAGCCCGCGGCCTTCGTGCCGTACCGGCTGCGCGAGGAAAGCTATACGCCGCTGCTGTGGCTATTCGAGGGGTTCACCAGCTACTACGATGACCTGATGCTGGTGCGCAGCGGCCGCATCACCGAGAAACAATACGTGGAGCTGCTGGCCAAGACCTGGAACGGCGTGCTGCGCGGCAACGGCCGCACCAGGCAGAGCGTGGCGGAGAGTTCGTTCGATGCCTGGACCAAGTACTACCGCCAGGACGAAAATGCGCCCAACGCCATCGTCAGCTATTACACCAAGGGCTCGCTGGTGGCGCTGGCGCTGGACCTCACCATTCGCGCCAGGACCCGCAACCGCCGCTCGCTCGACGACATCATGCGCGCGCTGTGGCAGCGCTACGGCAGCGGCTTCTACGCGCCGGGCGCGCAGCAACGCGGCGTGACCGAGGCCGAGGTGCATGCCTTGTTCGACGAGGTCAGCGGCCTGCGCCTGGGCGCGCTGCTGCGCTCGCTGACCGAAGGCACCGGCGAGCTGCAGCTGGCGGCGGTGTTCAAGCCCTTCGGCATCAAGGCTGTGCAGACAAAGCCGGAGCGCAACGCCGCGCTCGGCATCAAGACCAAGAACGAAGACGGCTGGGTGCGCGTGAGCCAGGTGCTCGACGGCGGTGCCGCGCAGGCGGCCGGGATCTCGGCGGGCGACCTGCTGGCCGCGGTGGATGGCCTGCGCGTGGCGCCCGGACAGCTCGACAAGCTCTTGGCGCGCTACCGCAGCGGTGACAGCGCAGAATGCCACGTATTCCGCCGCGATGAGCTGCACGTGTTGCCGCTGACCTTCGCGCGCGAGCCGGCGGTGCAGTACACCGTGACGGCCGAAGGCGGCCGCCAGGCCATGCGCGCGCGCTGGCTGGGTCTCTAGGCCGGTCAAGACCCCACGCCCCCACATGGAATACGCGCACGACGCCCGCACCTTCGTCTATTCGCACTACGTCTATCGCGGGCTGCGCTCCGCGACCGGGGTGGTCGGCGCCGCGCTGATCGCCATGCAGTTCGTGGACCTGCCCACCGCCATGGTGGTGTCGATGGGTGCGCTGTGCACCAGCCTGATGGACCTGCCCAGTCCGTTCAGCCACAAGTTCAACGAGATGCTGGCCAGCGTGCTGCTGTGCACTGCGGTGACCTTGCTGGTAGCGATGGCCACGCCGTTCCCGCGCGTGATGCCGCTGGTGCTGGTGCTGGTGACCTTCATGGCCGGCATGATGACGGTATATGGCAACAAGACCCTGCCATTGCAGTTCGCGGCCTTGTTCGTCATGACGCTCACCATCAACGAGGATTTCGTGGTGCGGCGGGCGATCGAGCATACCTTGTCGTTCGGCATCGGCGCGGTGGCCTACATGGCCTACGCGATGGCGGTGAGCTGGGCCACGCAGCGGCGCACCAAGCAGCAGGTGCTGGCCGAATCGCTGTACGAGATGGCCGGCTACCTCGAGATCAAGGCGGGCTTCTACGACGCCGGCAATGACTACGACGCGTTGTTCAACCAACTGGTGCGCCAGCAGATCGTGGTGGCCGAACGCCAGCAGGCTGCGCGCGACCTGGTGCTGCGGGGCAACACCACGACCCACGACGGGCTGCTGGTACAGGTCCACTTGCGCATGCTGGACCTGTACGAGTACATCCTCTCCACCAATACCGATTACCCGTTGCTGCGCCAGACCTTTGCCGGCACGCCGGTGCTCGACCACCTGGGCCGGCTGGTGCAGCTGATGTGCAAGGATGTGGAGGGGATCGCCTACGACATCACGCGTGGCCGGCCCTCCTACGCCACTGTGGACTACCGCCAGGCGTTGCGCGCCGTCGAGCACGAGATCGCGCAGCTGCGCCATCACCACATCAACCCTGCAGCGATGACGGCAGTGGCGGAGACGCTCGACATGATCAAGGGCGCCATCGTGCTGGTGGAACAGCTGCACGAGGCCTCGCGCACGCCGGTGGAGCCCAACAAGGTGCTGCCCTGGGCCGACATGACGCCTTTCCTGACGCGCCAGCGCTACGAGCTCAAGGTACTGCGCGACAACCTGAACTGGAAGTCGCCGGCCTTCCGCTTTGCGCTGCGCATCACCATGGCGGTGGGCGCGGGGCTGTGGATCGCCGATCACCTGCCGTATGTCTCGCACAGCTACTGGATCCTGCTGACCATCATCGTCATCCTGAAGCCCAATTTCAGCATGACCAAGCAGCGCTACAACGATCGCCTGATCGGCACGCTGATCGGCTGCGTGATCGCGGTGGGCGTGCTCAAGGTCGTGCACCAGCCGCTGATCCTGCTCGGCGTGCTGTTCCTGGCGCTGGTGGCGAGCACGGCGTTCGTCACCATCAAGTACCGCTATACCGCTGTCGCCGCCTGCGTGCAGGTGCTGATCCAGATCAACCTGCTGATGCCGGGCAGCCCGACGGTAGCCGGCGAACGGCTGATCGATACCGTGATCGGCGGGCTGATCGCCTCGGTGTTCAGCTTCGTGCTGCCCAGCTGGGAGTACCGCGCACTACCCGCGCTGGTGGAGAACGTGCTGCAGGCCAACCGCCGCTATATCGCCGCCACGCGTGACCTGCTGCTGCGCGTGGCCAAGGACGATTTTGCCTACCGGGTGCAGCGCAAGCAGTTCATGGACAGCCTGTCCGCGCTGATCGGGTCGTTCCAGCGCATGCTCGACGAGCCCAAGAGCCGGCATCGCGCGGTGGACAACCTGAGCCGCTTTATCGTGCAGAACTACCTGGTGGCGGCGCATGTGGCCGCGGCACGCGTCCAGGCGCGCCAGCACTACGGCGAACTGGATTTGCCGGCCGCCGAGGCCGCCATCCGCCAGGCGACCGATGCCGCCATTCACAGCCTGCAGCTGGCCAGCGAACGGCTGGGCGAGGACGACCGCGCGGGCGGGCGCGGCGCGGGATTTATCCGATCGGCGAAGGCCAGGCCGCCGGTGAAGGAACCACAGGCGGCGGGAATGGCCTGCGAGAGCGGCCGCCACGACAGCGCCGCTGCCGCGATGGGCACCGCCTTCGCCAATGCGCCACCCGCGGGGGAAGAGGCCAGTGAGCGCCGCGCCCGCCTGGCCGATTCGGCCGACCGGCGCCGCGCCGATGTGCTGGTGCAGGCCGCTGCATCGGGCGAACTGAGCCGCGCCACCAGCGAAGCCGGCGGCGTCAGCAGCACGGCCAGCTCGACCGGGCGCACCGCCAATGCCATGCTGGAGCGCCGCCTGCGCGCGTTGCGCGAGGACACCGCAAAGATCGCGCTGCGTACCGGCGCGATCGGCCGCGCCATGCGTGAGCGCTAGGCCTCGCGATCAGGACTGGGCTTCAGCGCCCGGCGCAGGTTGCTCTTCGCGCGGCAGCGTCAGCATGCCGCTGTTATAGCTGTATTCATACACCTCGCCATAGCGTCCCCATTCGATGGCGATGGTCAGCACCCGCTCGGCTTCCTCCGGCTTGAGGAAGTCCTGGAGTTCCCGCAGCACGTGTACTTCGCGGATCTCGCCGTCTTCGGATTGTTCGAGTTCGCGCCGGATATTCGCGGCGAGTGCCACGTGTTGCAGCAGTTGCTTGCCGAACAGCACCTTGCGTTCGGGCGGCTCCGTTTCGTAGTAGGCGCGGCCGAGGTCGGTGGCGCTGATGTCGCCGCGCTCGATGGTCGCCAGCTGCAGCAGGTGCAGCGCTTCGCAGGCGGGCAGCAGGTCATCGTCGGTGAGCCCGGCATCCTCGGCCAGGTGCGGCAGGTCGGCGCGGCCGAAGAAGGGCGCTTCGCAAAGCAGGTCGAGAATGGCCTCCATCTGGCTGATGTCGGCATCCGGCAGGCGGTAGCCAATGTCCTGCGCGGCCGCAAGTGCGGGCACGCGGGGCTCGAGCGCCGCGGGCGACGTCATCAGCGTGTAGACCTCGTCGATCAGCCCGCGCACTTGCGACGAGTCGCGGTTGCGCGGGCGCGGGAACGGGATCTTCACCTCGGCGCGGATGCGGCCCGGGTCGCTCGACAGGATCACGATGCGGTCGGCCATCATGACCGCCTCTTCGATATTGTGCGAGACGATCAGGATGCATTTGATATTGGTGCGGCCATCCTCCCACAGGTCGAGCATTTCGTCGCGCAGGGTCTCGCCGGTCAGCACGTCGAGCGCGGAGAAGGCTTCGTCCATCAGCAGCAGGTCGGGCTCGGTCACCAGCGCGCGGGCAATGCCTACGCGCTGGCGCATGCCGCCGGAGAGTTCGCGCGGCAGCGCGCTGTTGAAGCCCGACAGGCCGATCATGTCGATCGCCGCCTCGGCCCGGCGGCCACGCTCCTCCTTGTGCACGCCTTGGGCTTCGAGCCCCAGTTCCACGTTTTGCTGCACCGTCAGCCACGGAAACAGCGCGAACGACTGGAACACCATGGCGATGCCTTCGGCGGTGCCGCGCAGCGCCTGGCCGCGAAAGCGCACCTCGCCACGGTCGGCGCCCACCAGCCCGGCCATGATGCGCAGCAGGGTGGACTTGCCTGAGCCGGACTTGCCCAGCATGGCGACGATCTCGCCACGCTTGAGTGTCAGGTCCACGCCTTCGAGCACCGCGCGGTCGGTGCGGTCCGCGGTGCGGAAGATCTTCGAGACGCCGCGCAGTTCGATGACGGGTTCGACTGCGTCTGCGGTGCTGCTTGCCATGATGAAATTCCGTTCAGGTCCAGGCTTCGAATAAGCAAATAAGCGAATAGGCGAATAGCGAATACGCGATTGTGCGATTGTGCGATTGTGCGATTGTGCGAACGGGCGGCTCAGAGACGCGTGCGTTCCTGTGCGAGGAGGTACAGGCGGTTCCACAACAGGCGGTTGAAGCCCACCACGAACACCGCCATCACGCCGATGCCCAGTGCAATGCGGGGGAAGTCGCCCTTGGCGGTCATCTCCGCGATATAGCTGCCCAGGCCGGTGGCGACCAGCGTGCGGTCGCCCCAGGTGACGTATTCGGACACGATACTCGCATTCCATGAGCCGCCGGCTGCCGTCACCAGGCCGGTCAGCAGGCTGGGGAACACGGCCGGGATCAGGAAGCGCTTCCACAACAGCCAGCCGCGCAGGCCAAAGTTGCGCGCCGCCAGCTTGAGTTCGGTGGGGATGCCGGAGGCGCCGGCAATCACGTTGAACAGGATGTACCACTGCGTGCCGAAGATCATCAGCGGGCTCAGCCAGATCTCGGGATTCAGCCCCAGGCGCACGATCAGCATCACCACCAGCGGGAACATCAGGTTGGCAGGGAAGGCGGCCAGGAACTGGGCCACCGGTTGGACGATGCGCGCCACCTTGGGATTCAGGCCGATGCGGATGCCGATCGGCACCCAGATCACCGCCGCCAGCGCGATCAGCACGATCACCCGCACCATCGTCAGCGAACCCAGCCACAGCACATGGCCAACCTCCGCCCAGCCCACCTCGGTGCGCACGAAATGCATCACGCGATACAGGGCTGCCACCGCGATCAGGATGATGACGAGGTTGCCCAAGCGCTCGAACCACAAGGCGCGCCGGCTATCGTTGACCTTCGGTGCTACCGTCTTGCGGCCCGAGCGCCAGGCCAGCGTGCGTTCGGCCAGCGCCGCCGTGCGGCCCAGCAACCTGCGAACCCATTCCGAGCGGCGCAGCAGGTTGAGCAGCCACGATTCCGGCTCGGTTTCCTGCGCCATGATCTCGAAGCGGAAGCGGTCGGCCCAGGCGATCAGCGGCCGGAACAGCAACTGGTCATAGAGCACGATGCCGATCAGCATGGCCAGGATGGCCCAGCCGATCGCCGCCAGGTTCTGCTGCTGGATCGCCAGCGCAATGTAGGAACCGATGCCCGGCAGCCGGATGTCGTTGCCCGATACCGAGATGGCCTCGGATGCGACCACGAAGAACCAGCCGCCGGACATCGACATCATCATGTTCCACAGCAGGCCCGGCATGGCGAACGGCACTTCGAGGCGCCAGAATTTCTGCCAGGCCGAGAGCCGGAACATGGCCGCTGCTTCCTGCAGGTCGCTCGGGACCGTGCGGATCGACTGGTACAGGCTGAACGCCATATTCCAGGCCTGCGAGGTGAAGATGGCGAAGATGGCGGCGCACTCGACCCCGACCAGGCTGCCCGGAAACAGCGCGATGAAACCGGTCACGGTGATCGACAGGAAGCCCAGCACCGGGATCGACTGCAGGATGTCGAGCGCCGGTACCATTATTTTTTCGGCGGTGCGGTTCTTGGAAGCCAGCGCCGCGAAGGCGAACGTGAACAACAGCGATGCCAGCAGCGCCACCAGCATGCGGATGCTGGTGCGCATCAGGTAATAGGGCAGGTAGGCGATATCCAGGTGCACCACCATCGGCTCGCCGGGCTGGTAGGGCACGCTCATCTGCCGGGCGGCAAAGGCTACCAGCACGATCACCGCCAGGATGATGGGCAGCAGCGCCAGGTCGAAGCGGTTCGGCGGCGCGGTCAGCAACTGGCTGGCGTAGCCCCGGAGAGTGACCGAGCTGGCCTGGTTGTGTTCGGCTTGCTGCATTATCTTGGCAGTGGATTGTTGGCTGAGCTTGCCAGGGCGGAACCGGCTGGTCCCGGGACCTGCATGAATCGGATCGGTGGCGCCGGCCGGCACCTGCGCTCGCGCTGCACTGGTGTTGGCGGCGAGCCGGATTTCAGGGGCAGCGGGCGCCTGGCGCAGCGTAGCAGGTTCGTCGTGCGTGCGGCTGTGCTGTCGGCGTTACCTGCGTCGGACTGCCCTTACTGGTAACGCTTGGAAAGGCAGTCTAGTTTACATGTGATGCGTGTCACAGCCGTTTCAGCGTGCGCGCGGGGCGTGGCCGGCGTGGCAAGGGGAACCCAGATGGAAACATGGCACATCGTGGTCAAGGGGCGGGTGCAGGGCGTGGGTTACCGCGCGGCCTGCGCCGGGCAGGCCGGCGCGCTTGGCGTCAACGGCTGGGTCCGCAACCGGCGGGACGGCTCGGTCGAAGTGATGGCCTACGGGCCGCCCGAGCGGCTGGAGGCCCTTTGCACCTGGATGCGGCGCGGGCCACCCGCCGCGCAAGTCAGCGCCCTGGTGGCGCTACGCGGCGAGGGCGAGTTCGACGATTTCGACTGCCTGCCGACCGAATAGACCGAATAGACCGAACAGGGTGTGAGGGTCAGGTGGCGCGCCAGTCCACCGGCGCGGTGCCGTGCCGTTGCAGCCAGTCATTGGCCATCCGGAAATGCCCGCAGCCCAGGAAGCCCCGGTGCGCCGAAAGCGGCGACGGGTGTGGCGCTTCCAGCACGCAGTGCGAGCCGGCCAGCAAGGGCTTCTTGGCCTGGGCGTGGCTTCCCCACAGCAGGAAGACGAGTTTGGGACGTGCGGCCGACAACGCCTGGATCAGGCAATCGGTCACCGCTTCCCAGCCGCGCCTGGCGTGGCTGGCGGCTTGGCCCTGTTCCACCGTGAGCACGGTGTTGAGCAGCAGCACGCCCTGGCGCGCCCAGCCTTCCAGGTTGCCGGAGGCGGGAGCTGCCGTGCCGCTATCGCCATATTCCGCGGCGATTTCCTTGAAGATATTGCGCAGGCTGGGTGGCACGCGCACGCCATCCGGCACCGAGAAGGCCAGGCCATGCGCCTGCGGGATCTCGTTGCCGTTGACCACGCCGGTGCCGTGGTAAGGATCCTGGCCGAGGATCACCACCTTGACGGTCTCCGGCGGAGTCAGGTGCAAGGCATGGAATACCTCGTGCGGAAAGACCGGCTTGCCGCTGGCACGTTCGCCGTCGACAAAGGCGGCCAGCGCCTGCCAGCCGGCCGTGTTCATGCAGGGGGCCAGCAATTCGCGCCAGGCCGCAGGCAGTGCCGCGGCTTGCGCAGCCAGGCTGGCGGCGGCCGGGGCGGGCGCGGTGGCGGCTTCGGCAACGGCCGGGGCTGCGAACAGGTCGGCCTGTGCGCTGGTGTGCTTGCTCATGCTGGAGGGATACCTGGTTCTTGTTGGGAGTGAGGAGGCGCGAGCGCTACATCAGGCGCGGCTGGCTCCGGCGGCAAGCCGGTAGCCGCGCGCGGCCTTGCTCTGGTCGGACGGCGCAAGGGGCGCGACATGCTGCAGGCGCCGCGCCAGTGCGCGTAGCGCGGCCTCGGCTTGTTGCTGAGAGTGTGCTTGCCCGTCTTCGCCCGGGAGCCACTCCAGCTCCAGTTCCCGGATCGCCTCTTGCGCAGCGCTTGCCGGCGCTGAAATCGTGCCGACATCGAGTGCCGCCTCGATGCGAACCCCGTCCTGCTCAACCAGCCAGGTACGCCGCGCGAAGTCGGTACGGAATACCGGGGCCAGCGTCGCAGCCAGCGGCGCCAGCAAGGCGCGGGCCTCGGGCGGGAAGGCATCGAGTTCGATGGCTTCGGCCGCCACCTGGGTTTCCCATTCTTGGCGGGCGGCCAGCCCGGCCTGGCTCTTGCCAGCGGTCTTCAGCGTCTGCAGCCATTGCTCGCCGCGGCGGCGCAGCCGCAGGGCGGCACGGGCGGCCGCCAGGTCGCGCGCGGGGGTGTCGAGGTAGACGTTGAGCAACGTGTGCTCGCCACGGGCTTGCCCTTGCGCGTCCAGCCAGGCCGCAAGCGCCGGCATGGCACCGTCCGGCACCGCCAGCTTCAGTTCGATTTCCTGGGCCATTTCGTGTCCGTGTTTCCCGTTCAGGCGAACAGGCGTGCCAGCTCGACACCGGGGTCGGGCGCGCGCATGAAGGCTTCGCCCACCAGGAAGGCGTGCACATTGGCGTCGCGCATGCGCTGCACGTCGTCCGGGCCAAGGATGCCGGATTCGGTCACCACCAGGCGGTCCTCCGGGATCCTCGGCAGCAGGTCCAGCGTGTTATCGAGCGTGACCTCGAAGGTGCGCAGGTTGCGGTTGTTCACGCCCAGCAGCGGCGTCTTCAGGCGCAGCGCGGCGTCCAGTTCGTCGCCGCCGTGCACCTCCACCAGCACGTCCATGCCGAGTTCGTGCGCGCAGGCTTCCAGCTCGGCCATCAGGCCGTGGTCGAGCGCGGACACGATCAGCAGGATGGCGTCGGCGCCCCAGCTGCGCGCTTCATAGACCTGGTAGAGGTCGATCATGAAGTCCTTGCGCAGAGCGGGCAACGGGCAGGCGCCGCGGGCACGCTTGAGGAAATCGGCGTGGCCCTGGAAGAAATTCACGTCGGTCAGCACCGACAGGCAGGCCGCGCCGTGGCTGGCATAGCTCTCGGCGATGGCTTCGGGCACGAAGTTCGCGCGCAGCACGCCCTTGGAGGGCGAGGCTTTCTTCACCTCGGCAATCACCCCGGCGTTGCCGGCGGCGATCTTCTCGCGCAGCGCGCGTTCGAAACCGCGCGGCGCCAGGCCGGGTTCGGTGCGCAAGCTCTCGGCCTCGGCGCGCAGGCTGGGCAGGTCGCGCTTCTTGCGCGCGGCGTTCACTTCGTCGGCCTTGACGGCCAGGATCTTCTGCAGGATATCGGACATGCGGTAGTTCTCTCGCTCGGCTGATTTGCTCGACGGACTGGGGCGGCTTACTTGAACTGCTGGGTGGCGCGCACGAACTGGTCGAGCTTCTCGCGTGCCGCGCCGCTGGCGATGGCTTCGCGGGCGCGCCGGATGCCGTCCTCGACCGAACTGGCCACGTTGGCGGCATACAGCGCGGTGCCGGCGTTGAGCGTGACAATCTCGCGCGGCGTGCCGGGCACGTCGGTCAGCGCTTCGAGCAGCATCTCCTTGGATTCTGTCGCATCGGCCACCTTCAGGCCACGATTGGAGATCATCTGCAGGCCGAAGTCCTCGGGGTGGATCTCGTATTCGCGGACCTCGCCGTCCTTCAGCTCGCCCACCAGCGTGGCAGCGCCCAGCGACACTTCGTCCATGCCGTCCTTGCCGTAGACCACCAGCGCATGCTTGGCGCCCAGGCGCTGCATCACGCGCACCTGGATACCGACCAGGTCGGGGTGGAACACGCCCATCAGGATATTGGGCGCATCGGCCGGGTTGGTCAGCGGGCCCAGGATATTGAAGATGGTGCGCACGCCCATTTCCTTGCGGATCGGCGCCACGTTCTTCATGGCCGGGTGATGGGTGGGCGCGAACATGAAGCCGATGCCGGTCTGCTCGATGCACGCGCCGACCTGTTCCGGCGTCAGCATGATATTGACGCCCAGCGCTTCGAGCACGTCGGCGCTGCCGGACTTGGAACTGACGCCGCGGTTGCCGTGCTTGGCAATGCGTGCGCCGGCGGCAGAGGCCACGAACATCGAGGCCGTGGAGATATTGAAGGTATGCGAGCCGTCGCCGCCGGTGCCGACGATGTCGACGAAATTCTCGCGGTCCTTGACGGAACCCAGGGGCACCTTGTTGGCGAACTCGCGCATGACTTGCGCCGCCGCGGAGATCTCGCCGATGGTTTCCTTCTTGACGCGCAGCCCGGTCAGGATGGCGGCGGCCATCACCGGCGATATCTGCCCCTGCATGATCTGCCGCATCAGGTGCAGCATCTCGTCATGGAAGATCTCGCGGTGTTCGATGCAGCGGGTGAGGGCTTCCTGCGGGGTGATGGACATGGCGGTCTCGGTCTTGTCGTTTGAGGGAACGGGCGCGTTGGGTGTATCGAGCAGTCTCATCGGGGCGCCTTGATGAAGTTGGCCAGCAGCGCATGGCCATGCTCGGACAGGATGGATTCGGGGTGGAACTGCACCCCTTCAATGGCGAGCGTCTTGTGGCGCACGCCCATGATTTCACCATCGGGTGTCCAGGCCGTCACTTCAAGGCAATCCGGCAAGGTCTCGCGCTCGATCGCCAGCGAATGATAGCGCGTCACGTCGAAGTGCCTGGGCAGGCCGGCGAAGACGCCTTCCTGCGTGGTCTCGATGCGGCTGACCTTGCCGTGCATGACCTGCTTGGCACGGATCACCTTGCCACCGAAAGCCTCGCCGATGGCCTGGTGGCCCAGGCACACGCCCAGCATCGGGATGCGGCCGGCAAAGTGCTGCAGCGTCGCCACGGAGATACCGGCTTCCTTCGGGCTGCACGGGCCGGGCGACACGCAGATATGGTCGGGCTTGAGCGCCTCGATTTCTTCCAGCGTGATTTCGTCGTTGCGGTAAGTGCGCACGTCGGCGCCGAGTTCGCCAAAGTATTGGACGAGGTTGTAGGTAAACGAATCGTAGTTGTCGATCATCAGCAGCATGGCGGTCCCCTGTTCCCTTACCTTTAGATATCCGAATCCAGTCCGTCCTGGACCTGCTCGGCGGCGCGGATCACGGCGCGCGCCTTGGCTTCGGTTTCCCTCCATTCGGCTTCGGGGTCCGAGTCGGCAACGATGCCGGCGGCGGCCTGCACATAAAGATTGCCGTCCTTGACGATGCCGGTGCGGATGGCAATGGCGAGATCCATCTCGCCGCCGAAGGACAGGTAGCCCACCGCGCCGCCGTAGATGCCGCGCTTGCGCGGCTCCAGTTCATCGATGATCTCCATCGCGTGCACCTTGGGCGCGCCCGACAGCGTGCCGGCGGGGAAGGTGGCGCGCAGCACGTCCAGGTTGCTCATGCCGGGCTTGAGCGTGCCTTCCACGGAGCTGACGATGTGCTGCACGTGCGAGTATTTCTCGATCACCATCTGGTCGGTGACCTTGACCGAGCCGGTCTCGGCGATGCGGCCGATATCGTTGCGCGCCAGGTCGATCAGCATCACGTGCTCGGCGATTTCCTTCGGGTCGTTGAGCAGCTCGGTGGCAAGCTGCGCGTCCTTCTCCGGCGTGTTGCCGCGCGGACGGGTGCCCGCCAGCGGGCGGATGGTGACGATGTGCTCCTCGCGCTGGTCGCCGTTGCTGCCCACCCGGCGGCTTTCCTGCCGCACCAGGATCTCGGGCGAGGCGCCCACGATCTGGAAATCGCCGAAGTTGTAGAAATACATATAGGGCGACGGATTCAGCGAGCGCAGCGCACGGTACAGCGACAGTGGCGAGTCGCGGTACGGCTTGACCAGGCGCTGGCCGATCTGCACCTGCATCATGTCGCCGGCCATGATGTATTCCTTGGCCTTGTGCACGGCAGTGAGGTAGTCAGCCTTGTCGAATTCGCGGTAGACGTCGGTCTGCACCGAGGGGCTGGTGACCGGCACGTCCACCGGCTGGCGCAGCTTCATGCGCAGCTCGCGCAGGCGCTGGCGGGCGCGGGCATAGGCCTCGGGCGTGGTCGGGTCGGCGTAGACGATCAGGTAGAGCTTGCCGGACAGGTTGTCGATCACCGCCAGCTCTTCGCACAGCAGCAGCTGGATGTCGGGCAGATTCAGATCGTCCGGCTTCTGCGTGCCGGCGAGCTTCTTCTCGATATAACGCACGGCATCGTAGCCGAAATAGCCGGCCAGGCCGCCGCAGAAGCGCGGCAGGCCGGGGCGCAGCGCCACCTTGAAGCGCTGCTCGAACTCGGCGATGAAGTCGAGCGGGTTGCCTTCATGGGTTTCCACCACGCGGCCGTCGGTGACCACCTCGGTGCGCATGCCGTGGGCGCGCAGCAGGGTGCGGGCGTGCAGGCCGATAAACGAGTAGCGTCCGAAACGCTCGCCGCCCACCACGGATTCCAGCAGGAAGGTGTTGAGCCCGCGCGTTTGCGACTGCGCCAGCTTGAGATACAGCGACAGCGGCGTTTCCAGGTCGGCGAAAGCCTCGGCGATCAGCGGAATGCGGTTATAGCCCTGCTCGGCCAGCGATTTGAATTCCAGTTCGGTCATGTCGATCCTCTTGTGCTGCGGCGCCTGCGTATCAGTATGGCGCACGCCGCGATGTCGGCAACTTGGGGCTGGAAGGTCGTCAGACCCGCCCCGGAGAGACCATGGCGCGGACGAGTGTCCACGCACGGCCGGGGTGGGCGTGCAGCGCGTTCGGGTGACACCGGCGCAAGGGCTGGGATGTCGGGCGGCTGGAAAATCGGTGAAGGTCCGGCAACCTGCCGGTCTGGCCGGCCCCATCCTGGTAACAATGCATCGCGGGGATGCCGGGAAGGGGGCGGTCAGGAGACTCGCGAACGCACTTTACGCCTGTTGGGAGGCGCGCCAGCGACGCCAGGGCCAGGCCTGCCGATCACTGCCAGAAGAGATGCGTTTGCGGTTCAGGAACATGAAATCGTGTTCAGCGATTTATGGTTTGGATGGGTTTGGATGTTCTGCGATGCCTGCCCGGTGTGCTGCAAACAGCTCGGCGGCGCAGGCAATGGAATCGACTATACCATCGGCGTCGACGCCTTGTACAGGATTGCCGTGGTTGTAGCCGTAGGGCACAAGCAGCACGCCCATGCCGGCCGCGCGGGCTGCCTGGGCATCGTTCTCCGAGTCGCCGATGGCGGCGATTTCGGCCGGTTCCAGCCGGAATGCCTCGGCCACCTTGAGCAGCGGCAGGGGATCCGGCTTGCGCAGGGCAAAGGCGTCGCCGCCGTAGACCAGCTCGAAGAAGCGGCCAAGACCGGTCCTGGCGAGCAGCGGCTCGGTGAAGTTGTGCGGCTTATTGGTCACGCAGGCCAGTCGGAGACCGGCCGTCTTCAGCGCCGCCAGCCCCTCGGTCACACCGGCATAGATCTGCGAGAACTGGCCGTTGATGCGCAGGTATTCCCGGTCGTACAGGGCCAGTGCATCGGCGAACATCCCGTTGGCGCGGGCCGGCGAGAAGCGCGCGTCGAGCACGCGCCGGATCAGGTTTTCCGAACCCTTGCCGACGAAGCCGACGATCTGCTCCTTGTCCATCGGCGCGGCGCTGCCGAGCTGCGGATGCAGATGGACCAGCGCCTTCAGCATGGCGTTGACCGCGGCATGGAAATCTCCCGCGGTGTCCACCATGGTGCCGTCGAGGTCGACGATGACGGCGCGGATGCCGCGCCAGTCGGTGCGTACCAACGGCGCCACGCTCATTGGCCGGCCTTGGCCAGTTCGGCGCGCATGGCCGACAGCACGCCCTTGTAGCCGCCGTCCGCGTCCGGCTTGCTGAATACCGCCGATCCGGCGACGAAGGTGTCGGCGCCGGCCGCGGCGATCTCCGCGATGTTGTCCACCTTCACGCCGCCGTCCACTTCCAGCAGGATGCGCCGTCCGGTGCGCTCGGCGTAGGCATCGATGCGCGCGCGGGCGGCACGCAGCTTGTTGAGCGTCTCGGGAATGAAGGACTGGCCGCCGAAGCCGGGGTTGACCGACATCAACAGGATCACGTCGATGCGGTCCATCACGTGGTCCAGGTGGTGCAGCGGCGTGGCCGGGTTGAACACCAGGCCGGCCTGGCAGCCGTGTTCGCGGATCAGCGCCAGCGAGCGGTCGATGTGATCGCTGGCCTCCGGGTGGAAGGTAATGATATTGGCGCCGGCCTTGGCGAAGTCAGGGATGATGCGGTCCACCGGGCGCACCATCAGGTGCACGTCGATCGGGGCGGTCACGTGCGGGCGGATCGCCTCGCACACCAGCGGGCCCACGGTCAGGTTCGGCACGTAATGGTTGTCCATCACGTCGAAATGGATCCAGTCGGCACCGTCCGCGGTCACGCGCCGCACTTCCTCGCCCAGGCGGGCAAAGTCGGCGGACAGGATGGACGGGGCGATGCGGTAGGTGGGCGTGCTCATGGCGGGGCTCGGAGGAGGGTGCTTCAAGGGGAAGCCGGTATTTTACCCTCCCCGCGCGAGGCGACTCGCGGCGGCTTTGCTTGCCGCCCCCGGAGCCTTGCCGCACAATGCGGCTACCCTGATCCCGCCTGCGATGTGCCGACAATGAGCGAATACGCGTTTTCCGTGGCCGTACGTACCCAGTACCTGCCCGACCAGTCAGACTCCGAGCGCGGGCGCCATGCCTTCGCCTACACCATCACGATCCACAATACCGGCGAGGTGGCGGCGCAGCTGATCTCGCGCCACTGGGTCATTACCGATAGCGACAGCGGCACCCAGGAAGTGGCTGGCCTTGGCGTGGTGGGGCACCAGCCGCTGCTCAAGCCGGGCGAGCATTTCGAATACACGAGCTGGGCCACGATCTCGACGCCGGTGGGCTCGATGAAGGGAGAGTATTTCTGCGTGGCCGAGGACGGCCATCGCTTCGAGGTGCCGATTCCGGAGTTTGCGCTGGTCCTGCCGCGCATGCTGCACTGAGAGAGCGCCGGCGGCGCGGAACCTATTGGCCCGGCGCGCGGTCCTGATCCTGCTGGGCGCTGTCCTGACCGGCGCGGGAAGGATGATCGTCCGGCGCGCGGCTGGGGCGCGGGTTTTTCTTGGCCGTGCCCATGGTCCAGACCACGATAAAGATCAGCAGGAAGAGCGCCAGTCCGGCCTCGAGGGCGAACAGCAGCATGGGATGGGCTTCGAAAAACTTGCTCATGACAGGGCGACAGGGCGACAGGGCGACAACGGTGGGCATTGTAGGCCATTGGCCGCCGCGGCTGGCCGCGCTCCTCCCGGCGACATCCGGCGACATCCGCGACAAGCTGAGTTTTCATCCAATCAAGATGGCATACCTGCATTCGTTTTTCCGCTTTCCCTTTTCTTCCTCCCGGCCCTTGCCCGCGCAAGCTCGCACGGCCACCGGCGGGCGCCGGCCCGGCTGGCTGGGGCTGGCCGCCGCGGCCACGCTGCTGGCCGGCTGCATGAGCGGCCCGCCGCCCCGCATCGAGGGCCCCGGCACGCGTCCCGTGACGCCGCCGACCGTTTCGAGCCAGAAGGGCGTGCTGCAGGCAGCCAGCTGGGGCGAGATCGGCGGCTGGGGCCAGGACGATATGCGCGCCGCCTGGCCGGCGCTGCAGGCCAGCTGCCAGGCCTTGAAGAAGCGCGCCGAATGGAACCGCGTCTGCGCGCTCGGCCTGATGGTCGATGCCGGCGACATGGATGCCATGCGCGCCTATTTCGAATCCAACTTCCAGCCCTTTCGCGTGGTCAATGGCGATGGCACCGACAGCGGGCTGATCACCGGCTACTACGAGCCGATCCTGCACGGCGCGCGCACGCGCCAGGGCCAGTACCAGATTCCGCTGTATCGCAAGCCGCCCCAATGGGGCAACCGGCCGCTGCCGGCGCGCGGCGAACTGCTGCAGAACCCGGCGCTGCGCGGGCATGAGCTGGTCTGGGTGGACGATCCGGTGGAAGCCGCTTTCCTGCAGATCCAGGGCTCAGGCCGGATCCGCTTGCAGGACGGCAGCATCGTGCGGGTGGGATTCGGCGGCACCAACGACCAGCCGTTCCGCTCCTTCGGCAAGTGGCTGCTCGACCGTGGCGAGATCACGCCGGCGCAGGCCACCATGCAGGGCATCAAGGCCTGGGCGCGGGCCAATCCGGGCCGCGTCGAGGAGATGCTCAACGTGAATCCGCGCTTTGTCTTTTTCCGTGAGCTGCCGTCCAACAATGACGGCCCGGTCGGCGCGCTGGGCGTGCCGTTGACCGCGGAGCGTTCCATCGCGGTCGATCCCGCGACCATTCCGCTGGGCGTGCCGGTCTTCCTTTCCACCACGCGGCCGCTTTCCACCGAGCCGATCCAGCGCCTGATGTTCGCGCAGGACACGGGGTCCGCCATCAAGGGCGGCGTGCGCGCCGACTTCTTCTGGGGAGCGGGTGATGCTGCCGGGGAGACCGCCGGCCGCATGAAGCAGGGCGGGCGGATGTGGGTGCTGATGCCGCGCAGCTAAGCTCCTCAGGCCGGCCATCGTGGCCGGCCAGCTTTCTTTAGCGCGGCCGCTGGTCGACGATGCGCCGCGCCTTGCCCACCGAACGTTCCACGCCGCCGGAGGGCAGGATCTCGATGCCGACGGTGACGCCGATATACGCCTTGATGTCGTAGGTCAGCTGCTCGCTGGCCTGCTGCATGCCAGCCGGATCGACGCCACGCGCGCATTCCACGCGCACGGTCAGCACGTCGAGATGGCCGTCCTTGGTCAGCACGCACTGATAGTGCGGCGCCAGCTTCGCGTGTTTGAGGATCAGCTCCTCGATTTGCGAAGGGAACACGTTGACGCCGCGGATGATCATCATGTCGTCCGAGCGGCCGGTGATCTTTTCCATGCGGCGGAAGGCCGGACGGGCGCTGCCGGGAAGCAGGCGGGTGAGGTCGCGGGTCCGGTAGCGCACGATCGGCAGCGCTTCCTTGGACAGCGAGGTGAAGACCAGCTCGCCGAACTCGCCGTCGGGCAGGACTTCGCCGGTGACGGGATCGATCACTTCCGGATAGAAATGGTCTTCCCAGATGGTCGGACCGTCCTTGGTCTCGGCGCACTCGTTGGCCACCCCCGGCCCCATGACTTCCGACAGTCCATAGATATCCACCGCCGAGATGCCCATGCGCTTCTCGATGGCCAGGCGCATCTCGGGCGTCCAGGGCTCGGCGCCGAAGATGCCGACCTTGAGCGAAGTGGACGCCGGATCGATGCCCTGGCGCTCCAGCTCATCCGCAATGGCCAGCATATAGCTGGGCGTGACCATGATCACTTCCGGCTTGAAATCCTGGATCAGCTGTACCTGCTTCTCGGTCTGGCCGCCACCGAAGGGAATCGCGGTGAGCCCCGCCTTTTCCACCCCGTAGTGCGCGCCAAGGCCGCCGGTGAACAGCCCGTAGCCATAGCTGATATGCACCTTGTCGCCGCGCCGCGCCCCAGCCGCGCGGATCGAGCGCGCCATTACCGTGGCCCAGGTGTCGATGTCCTTCAGTGTATAGCCCACCACCGTGGGTTTGCCGGTCGTGCCCGACGAGGCATGGATGCGCGCCACCCGGTCCTGCGGCACGGCGAACATGCCGAACGGATAGTTGTCGCGCAGGTCCTGCTTGGTGGTGAAGGGAAAGCGGGCGAGGTCGGCCAGCGTCCGGAGCAGGTCTGGATGCACGCCGGCGGCGTCGAACTTGGCACGGTAGACCGGCGAGTTCCGGTAGGCGTGGTTGAGCGACCATTTCAGGCGTTCCAGCTGCAAGGCCTGCAATTCGTCGCGGCTGGCGGTCTCGATCGGCTCGAGCGGCAGATCTGTGAGGCGCGTCATAGTGTCTCCTGCGCGTAGGGGCTTATATCGTTATGCGTCCATGTCGAATCCGGAACCCGGCCGATGCGGGATTCACGCCGGTTCCGGCGGAGCCACCACATGCCCCTTGATCTGGGCGGACTTGCCGCGGAACATCGCCACTACCTCGCCGGCGCGGTTGCTTACCCGGATATCGTAGATGCCATGCCTGCCCGACAGGACCTGTTCGGTGGCTTCAGCAGTCAGCAAGTCGCCGCCGTGCACGGGTTTGAGGAATTCAATGCTGCAGCCCGCCGCCACCGTATTGATATTGTGGCTGTTGCAGGCGAAGGCGAAAGTGGAATCGGCCAGTGTGAACATCAGGCCGCCGTGGCAGATGCCGTGGCCGTTGAGGAATTCCTGCCGTACCGGCATGGACAGGCGCGCGTAGCCCGGACGTACTGCCTCGAGGGTAATGCCCAGCCAGCGGCTGCAGGTATCGGCTTCGTACATGCTGGCGGCGGCCGCTTCGGCGAGGGCCTGGGGATTGTGGGTCAAGCTGGTCTCCTGTCGGGGGTGGGGCCGGCCTTAACGGCCGGTGAAGCGCGGCGCGCGCTTTTCCAGGAAGGCGTTCACGCCCTCGGCATAGTCATGCGACGCGCCCAGTTCGCGCTGCAGGTCGCGTTCCAGGTCCAGCTGGGCGTCCAGTCCCTGGCTCGCGCCGGCATGCATCGCTTGCTTGATGGCCGCCAGCGCGCGCGTTGGCTGGGCCGCCAGGTGGGTGGCCATTGCCAGCGCCTGCTCAGGTAGCAGGGGATCGTCCATGGCTTCCCAGATCAGCCCCCATTTTTCGGCGTCTTCCGCGCTGAGCTTGTCGCCCGTCATGGCCAGGCCCATGGCGCGCGCCATGCCGACGCGTTTGGGCAGCAGCCAGGTGCCGCCGGAATCCGGAACCAGTCCGATCTTGACGAAGGCCTGGATAAAGCTGGCCGAACGCGCCGCCAGCACCATGTCGCAGGCCAGGGCCAGGTTGGCGCCCGCGCCGGCCGCCGTGCCGTTGATGGCGGCGATCACAGGCAGCGGCAGCTTCTGCAGGCGCCGGATCAGGCGGTTGAACCACACGTCGATCAGTTCGCCCAGGTCCGTCATCGCACCGGGCGTGAAATCCAGGTCGGCCAGATCCTGCCCCGCGCAGAAACCGCGCCCCGCGCCCGTCAGCAGCACGGACCTGGCGCCGCCGGCCTCGACGTGGTCAAGCGCCTGCTGCAGCGCGGCGTGCATCTCGCGGGTGAAACTATTGAGTTTGTCAGGGCGATTGAGCGTGATGACTGCTACCTGGCCGTGCCAGGCGAGCAGTATCGGGCCGGAAGTCAGGCTGACTTGTGGGGGCATTTCTGGCATCTTCTTCTCCTGCCATGTCGGTGAGCCAGGTCTGGCGGTGCGCCGTCGTGGCCGCATCCTTATATAGGGAGGATACGTGGCGCCTCTTAAATAAACCGACCAGTCGGTCGGCAAATGGTAGCACTAATTTCCATGCGCGAGTTGTCGCGTGCCACGTTAGCTCAGAGGATTGCCACCGTCTTCAGAGCATTGTGCCAATTAAGACCCTTTCGATCAGGGTTTACTCGGGATACGATCTAGCGGAGTCTCGGCTCCCTGTGGAGGGGAATTGTTCGCCCAAGAATCGAGTGTTTGCTGTGGCGAGGAGCGGACGGTACCCGAGGTTACAACCGAAGCAATGTAGAAGATGTGGCTGGCCGACCGACACTTCGCATCATGGGTATCGACGTTGATGCTCGTGCCCTACGGGAGCGGTACTACCTTACTGAAGTGCGCGTTGTGGTCGGTGATGAATCGGTTAGCTACCTGAGGAGACGAGGTCGAATGGCCGAATGGGTCGGCCACGGTCGTTGCCGTCGCCGGCCGCTACCGGCCAGAACGGCCGCCGGATCGGACGGCGGCAACCGGCTAGAAGCAGACCGCCAGGATCGCCACTTGGACGTCCGCTTCATAGGCGGGTTGCGGAAGTTGAGCGGCAGTCGCCGACCGCAGCATGCGGCGGCCATGCGGCTGCCCATCACTGGTCCACTGACGCGCAACAAGGTTGTTCAGAATTTCGACTGCAACAAAAGTCCAATGACTGTATATTTGTACAGTCATGAGAACTCATCCCGTTATCCCCTTGAAGGCTCTTCGCCCCCAGCGGGGGCGAGGGAACATGGTCGTCTCACGCCTGCCCCCCCTTCCGTCCCGACGGCACGGAGAATGGGATGGTGCTACATACGCAAATCTGTTAAAAGTAGCCCCCACGGCAGGCAGGCAGACCAGAGAAGAAGCCTTGAACATAATCCATGACAAAACGCCGCGGGAGACCGTCGGCCGTGAGACCACCAACCGTTTTCGAATGCAATTTCAAGCTGCGGCGTTTGCAGCTCTGGAGATCCTTAGCGGTAAGGATGTGGAGCGCGTTTATTGCGATTATCACGATGATTTTGTCGTGCGGCACAACGTCGGCGGTTGCATCGAATATCACTTCTTCCAGGTCAAGACTAAAGGCCGAGCCAATCAACAGTGGAAGGTTGACGAGATTTTCTCGCTGAAGAAGAAAGGAAAACTCGACACCGAGGAAAAGCTGACGGCGATCCGCGACAGCATCGCAGGCAAGCTTTTCGTGCATACGATTGAGTTTGGGGAGCAGTGCCGAGAGGTGACCGTTCTTAGCAATGTCCACTTTCAAGATGACGTTTTCGAGGTTCAAGACCACCTTAAGGTCGGAGCGTCGAATCGTGCGTACATCACGCAATTCATCAAAAAGTTCGGCGAAATTTTCTCGCCTGGCGTACCTCTGTCCGAAGACAAGTTAAAGGCCGCAACGTCGAAGCTGTCTCTCGTGCAGGTTTCCCATCTGGGTGAAACGCTCGAACCGTTTGCTGACGCGGCGCGAAACGCAATTTGGAAGCATAGTGAGATTGACCTGCATAAGCACGAGATCGACGAGATAGCAAACAGTCTCGTCTCGCTGGTTGAGTCGAAATCCTGTGCACCAATCAGCGGCCTCACCAAAGACAAAATCGACCTCGTTACGGGCGTTGGACTTGATGACCTACTGGAGGTGCTGAGCATCTCCACTGCGGTTTACAGGAACTTGCTTAGCGGAGGCGACCCCGGAGCAATCAAGGCAGCCTCCATATTGCAACGCCAACTGAAGGACGCTGGTGCGCCAGATAGCATGATTGAAATTGCATCTCGTGCAAAGGTTTCTTGGGATGTCTGGCTTCGCACAGCCCGTCACACGTTCGCTGAATTCGACCTTGAACTGCTGCTCAGCGACATCGACGCCAGATGTAAGGCGTGGATTTTGAGCGGCAGCATACTTGGGGACCTTCGAGCAACGATCGATGAAATGCTAAAATCAGATTTAGCCGGGAAGTTTCCGCCGCTAAGCGTTGACCTTTTGCTCGGTGGTTTTTGTGCGTCAATTGTTCGAAGGGCCACGCGATGAATACCGCCGAATTCTTTGATGAAGCGACAAGGCTCAATCTCCGACTGGACCTTCCGGCCGAGCTGTCGGTTCCTGCGCATTCGTTAAACAACGAGGCATTGTTTCAGTTGCCTCTTTTGGCGATGACTATTCTGGCAATAACTAAGGGAGCAGCAAAACCCCTGCTGCCGGAAATTGGCCAACTGGTCGGCGAGTGCCTGGAACGTACTGTGCCCGGCTTTAAGGGGTCATCGCAAGACATCGGCTGGTCCGGGAATTTGCGCATCCGGACCATTAAAGCGCTGACATTCCTGGAAGCTACCAGACAGATCATCGTCGACAAACGCACGCGGCGTATTTCTGCTACTGAGCTTGGCAAGAAAGTCTACCAAAGCGCCATTGCTGGCGAGAGCCCGTTGGCCATGTCCATGGAAACTATTGAACTCAGCTACCAGTACATAAGAGATGAGGCTCGAGTCAGGGGGGAAGTCAATTGAGGTTGAGGTCACTCAAAGTTGAGCCGCTCGGACGGAACGGCTGGGAAAGCCCGCTACTCGAATTTGGGCGGCGGACTACGCTCATCTTCGCAAGGAACGGCAGCGGCAAGACACCGGTCATTCAATCGCTAGCTGCTAGCCTTGGATTCCCGCCACGGTTTCGCGATGAAATGTTCAGCAAGTGCGCGGCAGTAACACTGGAGGCTGAGAATGGAGGTGAGCCGTTCGTCATTCACCGCATTCTTGGAACCAACAATCGCGACTTTTACGCGACCTTGACTTATCGGGGCGAGGAATCCGAGCACTTCGACGAGGGCTCGTTCTCGCTGGCGCTCTTTGAAGCCCTTGGTCTGGAGCCTCCTCGACTCGTATCGAACAAAGGGGAGGCTGTACAACCCTATATATCAACCGTCCTGCCTGTTTTCTACCTGAATCAGGGTGATGGCTATACCGCAGCCTACAAATCGGCCAACCCGTTTATTGTGGACCAGTTCGTCGAGATGGTCCGCTTCGTGTTTGGCCTGAATCCCAAGCATTCATTCGACGTCAAAAGAAATCTCATTGAAGAAAAGGCGGCGCTGGAGGCACAGACCCGAAAGATCGTTGCTGCGCAGCGCGTATTTGAATACCAATCTCGGGGTGTCGACGATAGCCCTGCCAATCAAGAAGTGCTTGAGCGCCGTGCAACGGACCTAACCGCTCAAATTGGCGCCCTGCGCGACTCCGTCGATGCAAGGGGCACCGCGAGTTCCACCCTAACCGAAATTCTTCGGCAAAAAGAGCAGCAGATACGGTCAAAGCAAATCGAACTTTCTGACCTTCAAAGTCGCGCTTCGGGAATTGACGCTATTCGAACCGAGATTGAAGGCGAGGTTAAGACGCTCGGTCTCAATGAGGAGGCCCGTCGAGTGTTCTCCTCGTTTGGTGAGATTTGTGGTGCCCCAAACTGCGGCCTCTTCATCGGCAGCACTGAGTCGTATGGCAAAAATCTCCTATACCTTCGCGACCAAATCAAAGACCTTGACCGAAATGCGGTGCGGGCGGAAATGCGAATTGAGCAACTCGAAGAGGTACTGAAGGACCTGCGCGCGGAGCGCCAGGTGCTGGTTGATAAACTGGACTCGCCGGCAACGACCGGCGTCGATCAGTTGGTGACCGCAGTGCAAGCGCTGACGAAACAGCTGGTGGAGGTTCAGTCCGAGGTCGGACGAATTGGAGCGCTCAATGAAGAGCGCTCCAAGCTGTTCAAGTTCGAAACGGAGCGATTGCGCATTCAGGACCGCATCGACAGCCTCTCCAACAGCGGGCGCGCCGACATTGAATTCAACAAACTGCGTCTCCATCTCCGCGAGTTAGCCGTCAAGTGGATGGACATCCTGGACACGAAGAACGTGTCCAGGAACGTCGAAGTTGACTTGGAACTACGGTTCAAGTTCAACGGCGAGTCGCTGGACCTCTTTTCGGGTAGCACGAAGATCCGCCTAGTGTTGGCTATCCACGCCGCGCTATTTGAGGCGTACATCTCCGAGCCTTCCCGACCATTCAGGTTCCTCATTCTGGATACCCCGAAACAGCAGGAACTCCATACCGAGGATCTCGCCAAGTACCTGACCCACCTTGAGAACCTTTGCGCGGCGAAGGATGCCCAGCTCATCCTTTCGTCCACGGAGTACGACCATCCGACCGGACAGCAAGATATGCGCTGGCTGCCGATGTACAAGGGACAGGACCACCCGATGTATCTGGGAACAAGTGCCGATTTCCTCGGTAACTAAGCATGCCAGTAGTCAGACTGGCCGGACTGTAAGTCCAATGTCTGACTGGCAGCAATTGTCTGCTTAGTAGTCGTCGAAGGGCCAACGTTGACCGGTTGAATCCACAGCCAGTTTGAGTCATCCTGCTCCTAACCCTGGATGACTGAGTCGACCCGATTCTCTGCCGTTCGCCTACGACTAGGCGACGGCAGATGTCGGGCCAGGATGAGACATTCGATCATGCGCAGTTTTCAATCCTGGCTTCCGCGACTGCATCCGCCGGAAAAGGTAGGCGAATGATTTCTACTTGGACGATGGTGAATCACCAGCGCGTCTCAATCCTTTTAGTCGAAGGGACTGGGCTCCGATTGCGTTCGATAACTCAGGCGACGTAATGTGAGACGTTAGCCACAAATACTCACCCCTTATAGCCGAAGAGTTGATTCGGTCGGCAAGCGCTTGTGCGTCTTCCACGAGACCATACTCGTCCGGCGCGTCGAACGGGCTGTTTTTTACATGGCGCGAAAGGAACCTCCGCAACCCTTCGTCGGTGGAGCAAATCTTGTTCACTGCGGCGTACACCTCCTCAAACGCGAAATTCAACTGAGCGAAGCGGTAGAGTATCGCGTGCATCCTCGGCTCTTTGGCGAGCGTGCCTAAGGAGATGGAAGTCCTGACCCTATCCGACCAAGATGCGAGCGCCTCGTCGACTACTCTGCCGTCGCCGACTAGTTGGGCCTCCGCGGCCTTGACCAGATCCGGCCGCACGATCCATTTTCCTTGCTCGGCGGCTGCTTCGAGCAGCACGCTCCCCGATATGGATAGTGGAGCTTTGGCAATGATCAGTTTAAAGATATCGTTCTGGGTTGTTGGACCCCCCCTCCTCACGAGCCGCGCTAGGACCTTGGCAAAGAGTTCCGCTAGATCTCTTGTCAGTCCCAAAGCAGACTGGGCGAGCGTGGCGCGCTCGACAAGGACTACCGAACACCCCATCGCATCCGGTGCAGCGCACGAGGGAAGGTAATTGTGAATCCACTCGAGCAAGAAAGTCAGCTCGGGGAGCTCGATGTTCGCAATCGCCTCGGCAAGAAGCTTTGGCTGCTGCAGTTTCTTGTGAATGTCGCTCGCTTCCGGAACGCTTTCAAGGGACATCATGCGGAAATAGCGCGCCAGCCGATCGGGATCAGCTATGTGTAGTTCGTCCTCGGGTACGCGATCGTGTTTTCGGAAATCATCAGGAAATAGGAACTCGCAAGCCTTGGCGGCTACTGTCAGGTCGGGCTCCTGTTTAGGAAGATACTTCGCCCACGCGGGTTCATCGCTTTCCCGGTCGGCCTCAAGCTGAGCCCACCGAGCCCAATCAAAGTCCTCATCTTCGAAGCCAGAGTCGCCGCGGAACGCATGTCCTGTGAAGTCAGTTGGGTGGCAGTGCACGCTTTCGCGGATCTGCGGAAAGCGCTGTGAGATGGCCTCAAACACAAGAACGTCCGTGACGTTCACCTCGTTTCTGGTAGCCGGAAGGCTTAGCATAAGCCGATTCATAAGCCGGACGACATCCCTCGGATGCCGAGCGAGTCGCGTAAGGAGGCCTACCGCCTTCGGGTAGCCGGATGCTTCGAAGTCTCGGAGCTCGATGTTAAGAGTCAAGAACAGGGCCTGTAGCTGCTTGTCTACGAAACTCCGTAGTTGGTATTCAAACAGCGGTGGGATCGGGTACGCCACCTGGACAATTTTCTCGAGATACGACTGGCCTGGAGCGGCATTACCGTTCCCAAGAGCCGCTGCCACAACATCACGATCATAAGCTATAAGGTAGGTCGTCCTCGGAAAGTCGGCGACTGCTTTGATTGCCTGGACCAGCGTACGGATCTCGTCCGCAGGAAGCCGATCGACGTCGTCTACAATTACCACTATTGGGCGATTTAGATCGCGCAAGGCTTCGGCGACCTCCGCCTTCTTTTTTGCGAGATCCAGTGTCGGAAGCAATTTCTTGACGTCGCTGAGCGCGTCGCCCGCTTCCTTCGTGGCGTCGGCGGCCGTATCGGCGATCTCCGCAATGTCCTCTGCGATATTCCCCGCAAACGCGGTTCCCGGCACATACTTGAGGTACTTGAAATGCCTGATAAGTCCGATGTACCCGAGGAGCCTCTCTCCGGCCTTGATTGCTTTCGCTGGGGAGCCTGAATCCAGGTTGATCGCGGCGGCGATCTGCGTTACCAGCGCGTCGATGAGCGCTCCAGTGTTGCTGACCATCCAAGGGTTGAAGTCAACGACAATCGCTTTCGTAGCTGCGTCGCTGCACGCGGCCAATTCTGTCTTCACGAAGCCGATTATTGTGCTTTTTCCAGTTCCCCATCCGCCTTCGATTCCCACGACTAAGCCGTCACTTGCGCTAACTGAGAGGAGTGCCTTAGCGAGGTGTCTCGCAAATTGCGTGCGTCCGAGTGCGTCAAGTTCGGCGGGACGGTCTGGACTGTAGGTTGGCATTGTCATGCTCACTCATTGGTCAATTTTGGCTCTTACCATTCAAATGAACAGAAGATGGCACGGATACGTGCCTAACTCGAGTATTCTTGCACGCGCTTGATAGCTAAGCTGATGACAATTCAGGGGGCAACCGCTTCCCGGGGCGGTCTTGCGGATTGATCTGCGAAGTGCGAAAGGACGCAATTGTCCGTTCCGACTACTCTACCGGCTGAACGCTCCTCAACCTGGACGACCATTCTAGAGCAAGAAGCGGACGGCCGTTATGGGTGGCTATTCACGCCAGTCATTGTCATCATGGTCGTCGGGTAGGACAGTGCCGAAATCCACAATGTACGAGTCCACCTTTGCACTCGCCTCCACAATATCGTCCTCGCTGAGTTGAAGACTCTTGCCCGACCGAAGTTCCTCAATATCGAAATGGAAGAAGATGTCCGCTTCGACTTGCTCCGATGCCTCGTGGCGAGAACCACCTAGTCCGACGTAGTCCTTGTCCATTGAGTCATAGATGCTGAACTGAAACGTGGCGCTGCAATCTACCGAGGCTTCGACCCTTAGTCGGACAACTGCTGTCTCGTCTTTGACCGAAAGAAGGTCGGTAGAGTGCACTTGAAGCGAGTCGCCGTCGATAGCGACTTCAACATCTTCTTCTTCGAAAGACAGATGTGAATCGGCTTCAATAATAGGACTTCGGCGCTCGATCTGGTCTTGAAAGACGTCTCGAATCTTGTCACCCAAGCCCCCTGAAGCGATAAGCTTCTGAACAGCGCTTTCTACTAGCCTCGAGACCGATTCGTCCGTAATGCAAGCGGAAGCGGCAGAGAGCACGAGTTCAAGGTCATCAACGCAAATGAGCTGATCGCTAGTATCACAATAGCTCTTCCAGTCTCCGTCGTTCGAGATGCAGAGCACCTTCGCGTTCTCTGCCTTTGCCCATTGTTCAATGCTAAGCAGCGCTATCGCATCGGGGAACTCTGTCTTTTTCTTTTCTCCAAACGGCGGTTCACCCTTGAAGTATTTGTCCAGCATGGACTGGAGGGTATCTTCGCCGGTCGGCTTGATAACGATAGCACCTGTCCTTTCAACAAAAGAACCGACATCCGCCCGCGCGTCCCTAGGCCGGGCTGCAACTTCTTTCGTCAACGCTTCAGATAGATGGGGTGAGACAAGACCGGCAATCCGATTCAAGGCTTTGCCGTCTTCTTGTGTAGCGTCGGTGTACTTCTTGTCCAGATACTTATGAATTTCCCGAAGCACCACGTCTGAGATAATAAACCGCAGATTGGCGACGCCAAGCTGAGGGATCAGGCTCATGGCTTCGGACTCGAGGTTTTGCTGCTGCCGGTGGAATATGTTGGTATCGATGGTGACTGCACGGATTGTTCCGTTCTGAAACGCTTCTTCAAGCTGACTCTTGTCCATGGGGTTCCAACGTTCGGTGGGCGCTCTCGGGAATTCGACACTATACGTCACATCCAGGTGATTGACGGGGAGGCTAAACTCCGCGCTCCGCGTGGCGACCTATCCTGCCTAAATTTTCGCCTCAAATGCCCCGCGGTCAATATTAAACAGCACGCACCGATTCTCGCCGATACAGGGAGGACCTTCGCGCCTGGTGTCGCGGCCGCCCAATCGTTACTGCACGCAGATCGTTCTGCGAAGAATGCGCCGGGGACGCCTCTGGCAAAGATAATGTCCTCCGTTGACCGGGAGTCATGGTGCTCTCATCAATCTATATCTTATGGTCCAAACATCGACGGCACGCAATGAAGCTGGCTGAATTCGCCGAGGAACAAATAGCTGCAAAGGAACTCCGCAACGCCGCTTACCACGAAGCGGGTMACAAGGTGCTCTGGGAGCATTTCGGCGGCGCCGGAGACGCGGTCATCTGGAAAAACCAGAGCGGCAATATAGAGGAGGTTACTTGGCTCGGGCAGTTCCGTCCTCGGACCTGTCCCGAGAATATGCATAAGATTGCGATAGGGCAGGGCTTCTTTGCTCATGAGCTGCCTGCGAATTGGAAGGTGCTCGTGGGCATGGCCGGTTTGTTGGCCGAGGCCATTTTGAGCGGTGAAACAGACGATGCTGGCGCGACGGTGGACATCCTGTTCGCGCGGATTTGGAGTGGAGACGCCTCCGACTCGGACCTCGCATTCATGGGTATTACCGACATCGATAGTTGCGCACTGATCTACGAAGTCGTCGAGGAATGCGTGTGCCTGCTTCGCGAGAAATGGGCGGACGTGCAGCGAGAAGCAGGGTATCTAATTGCCATGCAGGAACCTTTCAGAGCCTAGATTTCCTCAAGTCCATGGCATCCCACCGAACGGCAGACCTTGTCTGCAAAACAGGGGTGTCTATAAACAGGCCTGCGAGCCCGGTTGTTGCGTCGGTCAACATGGTCAGCTTCGAGCACGTTACTGCGGCCGTGGCCCGGCGAGTCCGCGCTAAGGGAAACTCTCGCATGCGTGCGTGGTTTGTCAACCTCATAACACCTTAACAGGCTGCTGAAATAGCTCGAGCGGTCGTCAGCGCGACGACCAACTAAAGCATTGATTTGAGGACCCCATCCAAACCTACTTTGATGCGCAGATGTAGGAGGCCGATATCAAGGATGGCCGGCCCAGCATCGCGCCGGAGATCATCGGCTGTCGATGGATGATCCAGTTTGGGTGCCAACGGTCTTCACCAGGTTGCGCGGGATGCGCCGGCCTTCAGGCCGGTGAGGGATAGCGCAACCCGGTGAACGAAGGGCAGCCAAGGACGGCGTGGTCGTGAGCGTACGGGCCGCGGAAGCTATCAGCGTACCCGGATCGTCCCAATACAAAAAAAGTTGGTGCCGCTCCACTGCGAGAACGACTCCTATTGGTTCGAAGTATTCCGCTCTCGCACACGCCAGAGCAGGGCGCGGAGCCCTTTTGCTCAAATCATGCCTCCTCGCCAAACCTACACTCTTATGCAGGCAACACAAGCCTGTGCGAGCCGCCGATCGGCATGGCTCGCAGCCCAATCCGGTTACAGAGCATGAATACTAAAAAATCAAACCAACAAATCACCGTAGACGTCTATGAGGAAGTCGGCGACAACGTCGTCGCTTATATGGTGGACTGCGGGCTGAAGGATACCGACGTTGAGTCCGGCGTGCTCCAATTCGCATTGGAGCACGCGTACAAGCCGCTTCCGCGATTTTGGCGCGACTTCCAATTGCAGCCCGTGATTAGTGCCGTTTCGAAACAATATCCCTCCTGGACTTCCGTTGCTTTGCGACGCGACAGGAATGGGCAAAATGTGTTGCGTGAAGTCAAGAAGTATTTGAAGCGAAGCGCATTCGATGAGGCAAACGCAGAAATGCTGATGGCCCTGCCGCCGCTGGCGCGCCCAACGACTGCTGAGGACGCCTTGGAGTGGATTTGCACGCAGTTCTGGAACGAGGGCCTCGACGCCAAGCTCAAGTATGCTCGATGGATAGGCCTCGATTGCGGTGAGGAGGCGCTCGAACTTGCGCATTGCCTTGAACAGGCTGCTGCGGGCGTTGAATACACGACCGGTGCCGCCCAATTCGCTCGCCAGTATCGAGACCAGTGCATCGCGAAGCGCCGGGCCGCCCTTACCAAGGCTTGACTTCCTCCTCGCTCTGAAGGGACGAGGATTCCTGGGCCGCTACGCGGCCAGGTGCAGCGCCGGTGAGACGCTGCGATTCGAAGTGTCGACCCAGTGCTGTTTTTTCCAGCGGCATGCGACAGATATTTCAGAACGCGAGCAACGACGGTGGCGATGGCTCGGCAAACCAAACATCCCTCAGAGTCCCGGCACGAATTCGTTCCGCCACAGCTGACGCGCCCAAGCTACCCTTGAATGAATCGGGGGCAACCAGAACACGAAATCCGGTGCGGCTCATACCGGAACTCCTTCGGGAACGGCTGCCCCATCGACAAGCGCCGATTTCGGTAGCCGCTGACGGCTATCATGAGCCCCGTGGCTGAAGTTAAATCGAAATACATCGGATCCAACTGCGAACAGCGAGCGAATGGAGTCTTGGGCTGACGTCGCGGTCCCCAACGTTTCGACAATCTTTGCTCTACGGTAGCGCCTCATGGTGTTCGCCATTTTCGGGCTTCAAGGTCTCGTCAAATTATTATGTTGCGCGGGCTACCTTCCACGAACGCAGCAATGTTGCCGAACAACTGGTCGGTCAGACCTTGCACCGCCTCATCGCTGGCCCAGGCAACGTGGGGCGTCAGGATGAAGTTCGGCTCATCCTTCAACTGATTGAACGGATGGTCTTCGCCCGGGGGCTCCTGAGTGGCGACGTCGAAGCCCGCCCCGGACACCTTTCCTGCCTTCAACGCATGTACAAGCGCGGATTCGCTCACAAGGCCCCCGCGTGCCGTATTGATGAGCAGGGGACGCTTTTCCATCATGTCGAACTCCGCGGAGTCGATAAGGTTGCGCGTCTGAGGCGTCAGCGGGCAGTGCAGTGTGATAACGTCGCTGCGACGGAGAACTTCTTCAAACGGCGTGTACAAAGGACCCATGTCATTGCGTCCCTTGTAGGCGGAGAAGAGAGGCTGCATGCCCAGCGCACGAGCCAGCGCAGCAACGGACTGGCCCAGCACACCATCACCGATGATGCCTAGTACCGAACCATGCAGGTCTTTGATGGGGTAATCGAAGAAGCAGAACGTCCCAGCCTCCTGCCAGCGACCTTTCCGCACCGCATCGTGATATGCGGTCAGGCTGCGGCGCAGCGCGAAAATCAACGCGAAGGTATGTTCAGGAACCGTGTGGACGGCGTAGTTGCGGATGTTGGAGACGACAATGCCACGCGCCGTGCACGCCTTGAGGTCGACGATATCCGTTCCGGTCGCCGCGACGGCGACAAGCTTTAGCTTCGTCGCTTTCTCTAGCTGCTGGCCTGTGAGCTTCACCTTGTTGGTAATGACGACATCAGCGTCAGCGATGCGCTCCGTCACTTGTTTATCTGCCGTCTCATCGTGGAGGATAAGCTCATGCGAGAAGGGCAGCGTCTTGAGCGTCGTCTGCGGGGAGATGGTCGAACGGTCCAGGAATACAATCTTCATGGGAATAGGGCCGGGATACGAGCAGAGGTGAATGTTGCGCGGGCCGTATTGCGACTCGGCAAAGTGATGGTACGGATATCGGGCAGCATTGCCGCCCGAGTTTGGACCAATTTTCATTTCGGTCTTCAACATGCTGGAACATGTTGGGGCGTGACCCGCGCCTAGTCTGCTCCCGCGCCTTCAGCTTATCCTGGGCGAACTCATCATCAAAACCTGGTGCGCCTGGTTGTCGGCCCTTCGACAACGGCTCGCTTGGCACCGGGGTTCTACGACCGACGCTGGCGTTTCAGGTGGTTGGCTTCCTGGCTTTAGGGCGGGACGAGGCGAACGCGTTAGTCAAGGGGATACTTCTTGACGAGCGTATCCCAGTATTCGGCGTCGCGCCGGACCTGTGCTTCGAACTCCTGAGTCGAGTTCACCAGTGGCTCTGATCCTGCGAGGGTAATTGCTTTGACCACCTCGGGATCTTTGACCACTTCCCGAAGCGCCGAGACCCATGCTTCACGAATTGGGAGAGGCGTACCCTTTGGCGCGAACAACCCGAACCAGGTTACCCCTTGAAACTGTGGAAAACCGGACTCGGCGGCTGTTGGGACCTCGGGAAGGGCCGCAGCCCGTTTGGGTGCCTGCGTCGCGAGGATCTTGAGCTTGCCAGCCTTGTAGTGCGGCAACGACGCCGTAATTCCTGTGAAGGACATCGTCACGTGGCTTGCAAGCAGATCGGCTACGACCGCGCTCGAGCCCCTGTAGTTCACAACGATCAGATTAGGCAGACCACCCTCCGACCTCAGTTGCTTAGCCCAGACTCGCGCCAGTGTCTCGCCCGCACCGATAGAGCACGGTTCGGGGGCAGTCTTGCAGTAGGCAACAAGCTCCTTCATTGACTTGGCCGGCACCGCGGGATTCGCGGTGACTAACACGTGAGACTGCACTACCGCGCTGACCGGGTCGAGGCGCGTGATGGGGTCGCTCCCCTTTAGGCCCGGGAGATGCTTCGTGACGACGAGTGCGGGAATCTGCATGAGAAGGGTGTGGCCATCGGGTTTTGCCTCCATAACCTTTCGAGTTCCGATCAGCCCGTCAGCACCCGGGAAATTCTCCACAACAACCGGTTTCCCCCAGAGCGCGCCGAGCTGTTTGCTCACGGCCCGGGCTGTCATGTCTGCACCTCCGCCCGGCGTATATGGCACGATGATTGTTACGGGATGATCAGGCTTCCAAACTGGCTTCGGAGCGTCTGCCGCAAAGGCAGTAGTACCGAGGGCGATTAGAGCAATTACCGGTGTCAGTGCTAGTCGGCTTGCTAACTTCATGTACATATAAGTCTCCTTCTCCCCTGTTCCGAACGGTGTTCTGGATTTCATTGAGTTTTCATGGGCATCCGGAGCAGTCGCTTCCTGCGCGAGCTGCGGTCCGCCGCCACGCGTTAGGTCATGCCTTAGATATCTAGCACTAGCATCGCGCTCTTGGCGCGCGAGCAGCACGGAGTAAACTGGTCATGCCTGCTCTTCTCTTCCGCGGTCAGGTATAAGTCACGATGCTCGCATTCGCCTTCCAAGACACGTGTCAAACAGGCGCCGCATACGCCCTGCTCGCAAGACGTAGGTACGTCAATGCCTGCGGCTTCAAGTGCCCTTACGACTGTCTGACCCGCCTCAACCGTCAGGACTCTCCCGCTGGTAGCGATCTTCACCTGGAATGGGCTGTCATCACTTGCGTCTTGCGTAGCCGCACCGAAGTACTCGGAGTGGATCTGCTCGCCGGGAAGTCCGACCGATTTTGCGCCCTCCAATACAAAATCAATGAAGCCCGTGGGACCGCATACATAGATGTGAGTGCCTGTAAGCTCCGTTCCAATTGCCGCGGCCAATTCCAGCTTTTGTGCGTTGTCGCCGTCGTCAAAGTGGAAATGCACGTTGTGAGCGAACTGTGAAGCCGCAATCTCGTCACGAAAAGCCGCGCGCTCAATAGAACGCGCGCAGTAGTGCATGACGAAGTCTGCTCCAATGGTCGCTAGCCGCTGCGCCATACAAAGTAGGGGGGTGACACCAATGCCTCCGGCGAACAGAATGGTGCGCTGGGCATGTACGAGTGGAAAATGATTGCGCGGTTCGCTGATAGTCAAGAGATCGCCTTCCGCTACCTTGTCGTGCATGGCCACCGAGCCACCGCGTGTTGCCGGATCTCGCAGCACGGCAATGCGATACCGATTCTTCTCGTCAGCGTCGCTACACAGGGAGTACTGCCGTATGAAGCCACCGGGGGTATGCACATCGACGTGTGAGCCGGCGCTGAATGGCGGCAAGTGGCCCCCATCCGCACGGCCCAGTTCAAAGCTTGCAATGTCTACAGCTTCCTGCTTTTTGCGCAGGACTTTTACAGTTAGTTCAGTCATCACGTTGTTGCGATAGTTTGTGAGATCAATCCAGCTTCGCCCCAGAGTCCTTGATTCCCTTCGCCCATTTGACGGCATCCGTCTTGAGCATCTGCGAGAAGTCGGTTGAGCTGTTACCGATTGGTGTTGCGCCCTGGGCGGCATAGACACTACGGACCTCTGGCATGCCCAAGGCACTGGCGACATCGGCGTTGATCTTGGCGACAATGCTTTTCGGCGTTCCCGTCGGCGCGACGAGGGCTCCCCAGGCAGTCAACGGGGCAAACTGTGGTAGCCCGGCATCGCGGTAGTTTGGAGTCGATTGAAGCAGGGTTGAATCACTTTGCCTGTCGACCGCCAGAACGCGGAGCTTTCCATCCTTGACGTACTGGGAAGCGACACCGGTGGGTAGAAGCATTGCTCCCACTTGGCCGCCGATCAAGTCAGTGATGGCAGGCCCGGCTCCCTTGTAGGGGATATGCCTGACGTCGATACCGGCGGCTCGGTTCAGAAGCTCAAAGTTGATATGAGCTGCCGACCCGTTTCCGGGGGAGGCGTAAGTCAAGTCGCCTGATCTTGATTTGGCGAGCTCGATGAACTCACGCAACGTCGCTGCATGCACAGTCTTATTCACTGCAAGTGCATAGGGCACGGAAAACAGCATGGTCACGGGCTCAAAGTCTCGCGCCGGGTCATATGGCAATTTTGAGTACAGCGAGGGGTTCGCGACCAATGTGGCTTCTGTCGTAAACAGCAGGGTGTATCCATCGGCCGGGGCTTTCGCTACGGCTTCGGCTCCTATTGCCGTATTGGCACCGGGTCTGTTATCAACGACAACCGGTTGTCCCCATTTCTCGGAGAGTTTGGTTGTCACGGCGCGTGTGAGCACATCACCCGTCGTTCCTGCGCTGACTGGCACGATGACACGTACAGCGTGCGAAGGAAAAGCTTGTGCATTAGCAACGGAGGCGATGGCGGCGGTTATGAGTGCCGCTCCTGCCGTAGCTTGAATTCGACAAAACAGATCAACGGACATGACACGATCTCTTGGTCAAGTGTGGAGCATGCCGGGCCTAACCGGTCAATGCTCGCGGTTCAGGAGAAGTAGCGAGTTATTTGCTAGGCGCTGCGAGGGAACTGAAGGATCAGTACCTCACATTCTTCGCTTGTCGCTGACATGTGAAGAGGACCGTCGTCGGGCTCGAGGAACAGGCACGACTGATATGGAAAGTGTCCGGCGTGACATGCCATAGCGCCCTTTACAACGACGACGTACTGGCCGCCGGAGTTCTGGGGTGAAGGCGCAACTCCGTCTACGCCTGCCGCTATCCGCAGTTGGTACACCGCAAGGCCGTCTGCCTGTGGTTCGAAAATTTCGGTGATCGTTACGGGGTTCGGAGATTCCGTCTCGCGTACTGGTGACTGCAGCGACCTTCCACGAGGGCGCAGCATCTTCTCCCTGGCTCCGGGCATCGTGTGATGTTCCGAAGTGCTCTTCGCGCGCAGTGTGAAGAAACTCAACTGCGTGTCACCAGCACCGAAGGCGCCGTAAGGTGTATAGGCGTCAGCGTACTGTACGTGTACCCCAGAAATTGAGTGGCGCTCGAAGTAAGTGCCATCACTGCCGAAGAACACTTGGAACTGATTCACCGGATGGAAGTGTGATTGCACAGACTTGCCTGGGGGGACGGTTGCGAGGTAGGCCTGTGGGCCGCCGTCCCCGGCATCCTTAGCTGCACCAATGAAATTTAGGACAGTGAATGTGAAGTCCTCGTATGTCTCGTTCATCACTCGTGCATCGCGCCGCGCTATTGCGAACATTCTTGTCTCCTCCTTGAAACGGTGCGTAGGTTATAAAATTGTAGGACAAAAAAATGATTGTCGCGGCGCAACTAGGTGTAAGCCCCTATAAAAAGCGTCTTGTTAGCTATTTTATGGAGAGAAACTTGTAGAAGATAAACTTATTGTCCTACAATACAGCGCATGGCACCTACACACGAACTTCGATCCCTACTCGCCGGCCCGCGCATCGTCGTCGCTCCCGGCGCATTTAATGGAATGACCGCCAAGCTGATAGAGCAGGCCGGCTTTCCTGCGGTCTACATGACCGGCGGTGGTACATCTATTGCCTACGGATTCCCAGACCTTGGACTGCTTACGCAGACAGAGATGGCCGAAAACGCAGGTGTGCTCGCTCGCACTGTCAATGTACCGGTGATCGCCGATGCAGACACCGGATACGGCAATGAACTGAATGTCATTCGAACGGTGCGCGAGTTTGAGCGGCGCGGGGTCGCGGGGCTGCACCTGGAAGATCAGGTTTCCCCCAAGCGTTGTGGTCACATGGATGGTAAGCAGGTAGTGCCGCGCGCCGAATGGTTGGCAAGTATTCGAGCGGCAGTTGGTGCTAGGGCAAGTGAAGATTTCCTGATAATTGCTCGTACCGACGCTCGCTCAGTTCTGGGGGTCGACGAAGCAATCGCCCGGGCAAATGCGGCGCTGGATGAGGGCGCCGACATGGCCTTTGTGGAAGCCCCAGAGTCCTTCGAGGAAGTCGAGTCGATTCCGAAGAGGGTTCAGGGGCCATGCGCAATCAATATCGCGCCTGGTGGACGCGGTCCTGTCCCTACGGTGGAACAGGCTGAAGAAATGGGCTATCGCTTGGCCTTGGTGCCGGGGCTGCTCATCATTGCGAGCATTGAGGCTTGCGATAGCGCACTAAGCGAACTCAAGGCAGGGCGTTATCCTGCAACGCCATACACCGGCATGAAAATCGGCGAAATGTTTCGCCGTTTTGGAGCTGACGAGTGGGACGCACTAAGGCAGAAGTTGTGAGCAAGACCCTATTCGAAAAGCTATGGGATGCGCACGTCATCCGGGATTACGGAGACGGCTGGTCTCTACTGCATGTCGACCGAAGTCTTATCCATGACCTGTCTGGGCCAGACGCATTTCGCTCGGTTCGGACGCGTGGTTTGCTTCCATCGAATCCTGAACTCGCCGTCGCGACGCCGGACCATGCTGTATCTTCCCAACCTGGCCGGGGCGGACGTACCTCGGAGATAGGCGCGCCGTTGTACGACCAGCTTCGTCAGGGCGCACGTGAGAATGGTATCCAACTCCTCGATATCGGGTCGGGAGCGCAAGGCATCGTTCACGTGGTTGGGCCGGAAACTGGATGGGTCCTTCCTGGTCTCACGGTGGCATGCGGGGATAGTCATACGTGCACCAATGGGGCGCTTGGCGCCCTGGCAATCGGAATTGGTACGTCCGAGGTGGCTCATGTGTTAGCCACCCAGACGTTGCGGTTGAAGCGGCCCCGCAACATGCGAGTACGCATCGAGGGCAGGCTGGCTAAAGGCGTTGCGCCGAAGGACGTGATTTTGTACGTTATCCAGACGCTTGGTACGGCCGCCGGCGTTGGATACGCTGTCGAGTTCTCGGGCTCCACCATTCGCGACATGTCTGTGGAAGGGCGTCTGACCATCTGCAACATGGCTGTCGAACTGGGTGCTCGATTCGGCGTCATTGCACCTGACCAGAATACTTTTGAATATCTGAAGCATCGTCCCTTTGCTCCGACCGGCACGTTATGGGGGCAAGCAATCGAAGCTTGGAGTGCCTTGTTCAGCGATCCGGATGCCGATTTCGATCGGGAGGTCTGTCTCGATGCCAGCCACATCTCTCCCACGATAACCTGGGGAACGAGTCCCGAGCAGGCGATTCAAATCGATGCGCCATTGCCGCGGCCCGAGGATGTTGAAGATGGCGCGCAGCATGCCGCAATGCTTGCGGCATTCGAGTACATGGGGCTTCGGCCCGGTCAACTACTGTTAGGAGAAAAAGTGGACTGGGTATTCATTGGCTCGTGCAACAACTCGCGACTTTCTGATCTTCGTAGTGCAGCTGAGATCATCAAGGGACGAAGTGTTGCCGAACACGTGCAGGCGTGGGTCGTTCCCGGCTCTGAAGAGGTCCAGCGCCAAGCGGAAGCAGAGGGCTTGGACCTGATCTTTCGTGCCGCTGGATTTGAATGGCGAGATGCAGGATGCAGTATGTGTGCCGCCTCCAACGGCGAACGCGTGCCACCGTTGGCGCGATGCATTTCGACTTCCAACCGCAACTTTGTTGGCCGCCAGGGACCACGAGCCCGCACGCATCTCGCCAGCCCGCAGACTGCTGCGGCTGCGGCAGTGGCAGGCGCCGTGGTGGACGTGCGGAGGTACCTCTAATGCAGTCATTCACAATCGTGAACGGATTGGCTGCGTCGCTGCCTTTCACGAATGTCGACACCGATGTCATCATTCGCATTGAGCGATTGACGCAATTGGAGCGATCAGAGTTAGGGCACTTTGCGTTCGAGGCATTGCGTTATCGCGAAGATGGCACCGAGAACCCCGACTTCGTGCTGAACAGACCGCCATGGCGTACGGCGTCGATCCTGGTAACTGGTCCGAATTTTGGTTGCGGATCTTCGCGTGAAGCAGCCGTATGGGCATTAGTCGGTGCGGGGATTCGCTGTGTGGTCGCCTCAAGCTTCGGAGAAATCTTCTACGACAATTGTTTCCAGAATGGAGTTCTGGCTATAAAGCTGCCCGCCGCCTCAACGGATTATCTCATGAAGCTAGCGAGTGACGGCGCGCAATTCGAAGTTAACCTTTTCTTGCAGCAAGTGCGTTCCGGCGACACTGTGGTGCCATTTGAGGTTGATCCATGGCGTCGGGATTGTCTCTTACAAGGCCGAGACACCATTGAACTAACACTGCTGGAACGAACGTCGATAGCCGCTTGGCAAGCCGAAGACCGTTTGTGTCGCCCATGGGCCTGGCTGTCACAAAAATAGGAATGATCTGGATATGGAAGAGCAACCAACCAGGGAAGCTGAATCCTCGTCGAGGACAGCGCTGCTTGTGGCACAGCTTCGTCATTCGATCGAACAGGGATTGCTGTTGCCAGGCCAACGCCTTGTGGAAGCAGACCTCAGGAAAGAATACGGAGTAAGCCGTGGCCCCGTTCGGGAAGCTTTCGCTCGTCTTTCTGCAGAAGGCCTGGTCGACCTGATACCCAATAAGGGTGCCGTTGTTCGACGAATGGGGCGCCGGGATCTCGCAAACATCATGGCGATTCGCGAAGCGCTTGAGGGGCTGGCGGCCGGACTAGCGGCGCGAAATATCGATATCGGAGACCATCGGAGCAGGCTAGAAGCTTTTAGCCGCGAAGGACGCCTCGGAGAGCAGAAATCTGCCGAGGACTTTCTGGTTGAAAACGAAACGGTTCATACGATGCTCGTCTCCTTCGCTGACAATCCACAGTTGTCGGACTTGATCGATCGAATGCGCCTTCAGGCGTTTCCACGCCGTATGTCAAGCAGTCTGAACAACGAAGAGTACCGACTTGCTTCATCCCGTGAACATCGCTCAATTGTTCACGCGGTTCTGTCTGGAGACGAGTTCTCTGCGCGACAGGCCATGCAAAAACACCTGGCCAATGCGAGCGAACGGCTGCTCAAGGCGATGGTTGAGGACGCCCCGATACCCATAGATAAGCAGGCTTAACCGGGACAGTAGCGACGCTGCTTTACCTACGGAACTGTACCTTAGTCGGGTACGGAGAGGTGGATTGTTTTCTCGAATTTCTTGACGTGAGCCGTCGTATCACGACTATATGACCAGACGCTCGGACAACAGAGCGAACACACGTACTGCGAAGAACTACGGAAATGAAATTTCCGAAAATATAAGGAGGAGACAAATGAAGCTAAATTATATGGTTGTCGCCACATCCCTCGTTTGCTCCAGCGCCGCGATCGCGCAGTCGAGCGTAACGCTGTATGGCGTGGTAGATATCAACGTGGAGTATGCCAATCATGTTGGCGTTGTTCCTACTGCCGCTAACCAGTTCAACCGTGGCCCTTCCAATGATGTCATCCGATTGAACTCCGGTGGGTATTCCGGATCCCGTTGGGGTATCCGTGGAACGGAAAGCCTTGGTAGCGGACTGAATGCGGTATTTGTACTGGAAAACGGTTTTGCACTCGACAACGGAACGCTTCAGCAAAGCGGCCGCATGTTCGGGAGGCAGGCATTTGTCGGCTTGCAGAAGGAGGGGATGGGGCAGTTTAGTATGGGTCGTCAATACAATTCAATGTTTGATGCGATGGCAAACTTTGTGCCAGTGGCATACGCCGCACAGTACGAGCCAGGGGTCTTGATGACCGGCCCAAATTTTCGGCAGGACAACACCGTCAAGTACTCCGGCCAGTTTGGCGCAGTATCGGCGGTCGCACACTGGTCCTTTGGTACTGGGGTAGCCTTGCCTCAGACTGTGGGTGTGGCCACGCCAATTGGTGGGAATGGCGAAGTACCAGGCCAGTTCCGGCGTGACACTGCATATGGCGCGGGTGTGACATACCAAGCGGCGGATCTTGGCGTCAGCGTTGCCTACGATCAGTGGAATCCAACTATCGGTACTAGTAGCGGGACACTAAAGAAAGCGGCAGTGGGTTCGAGTTACGCTTTCGGTCCGGTTAAGATCATGGGGGGCTATCGCTGGGCCCAGAGCAAAAATACAGCGGGACAATTGATTCAGCGCGATGACTTCTACTGGGTAGGCGCGAACTATCGACTCACCCCGTCTATTGGGCTAACTCTTGAATACAACTACGACAACGTGAAGAGCTTGTTCGGCGACACTCACGTCGCGAATCCCTGGCAAATTGCATTCGTCGCGAACTACTCATTTTCCAAGCGAACGGATCTATATCTAAGTACTGCATATGCTAAAAATGCGGGCCTAATGATGGAGTCGTTGGCAACCGCATATGCCAACAGCCTTTCATTGGGTAACAGCTACACACTTGGCAACGGTCAAAACAATATGATTGGCGTTGCCACCGGTATCCGGCATAAATTCTGAAATTCTTTCAAGGATAGTAAAAAATTTTTGTCTTACATTCACCCGAGACGAGCGAGATATTGGTGAATCGCGTGAACTGCGTAACGGCCCGGTCAGCACCGTCGTTGACGGTGCTGGATGAATCACTGTTGGCGTAGCAGGGAGCTAGGGAGCGGGCGCGTCGAGGGACGGCAGTTCGGCAGCAACGGCCCAGGGCAGGAGTTCGGCGATCCGATTGATGGGGTGATCGGCGATGCGGCCCAACACATAACGCAGGTACGCTTCCGGGTTGACGCCATTGAGCCGGCAAGTGCCGATGAGCGTGTACATCGCGGCAGCCCGTTTGCCACCGCTGTCGGCACCAGCAAATAAAAAATTCTTGCGGCCCAAAGCGACGGCGCGCAGCGCGCGTTCGGCGCTATTGTTGTCGATCTCCAGACGCCCATCCTCGGCGTAGCGCGTGAACGCCTGCCAGCGCTTGAGCGCATAAAGGATGGCGGCCGTGGTATCGGATTTGCGCGAGAGCTTGGCCGCCGTCTCTTCCAGCCAGGTCTTGAACGCCGTCAGTCGCGGCGCCGCTTCCCGCTGCCGGATCTTCCGACGCAGGTCTGGCGGTTGCCCGCGGATCTCCCGCTCGATGTCATAGAGCTCGCCGATTCGTGCCAACGCCTGGTCGGTGACGGCGTTAGGGCGTACCACATGTAGCTCGTGGAACTTGCGTCTGGCGTGAGCCCAGCAGGCGGCTTCCTGCACCCGCCCGGACTCGTAGACAGCATTGAAGCCAGCGTACGCATCGGCCTGCAGCGTGCCAGTAAAAGACTGCAGATGGCGCTGAGGGTGCTCTCCCTTGCGGTCCGGCGAGTAGGCGAACCACACTGCCGGCGGTGCGGTATCGGCGGCGGGACGGTTGTCCCGCACATAGGTCCACAGCCGCGCGATCTTCGTCTTGCCGTTACCTGGCGCCAGCACCGGGATCGGCGTATCGTCGCCATGCACTTTGATGCCACCCATTACATGGTCCCGCACGGCTTCCACCAGTGGGGTGAGCAACGCCGAGCAGCCACCGACCCAGTCACCCAGCGTGGATTCAGGCAACTCGATGCCTTCGCGTTCCCAGCGGGCGCACTGGCGATACAGGGGCTGGTGGTCACAGAACTTCGAGACCAGGACATTGGCCAGCAGTCCCGGGCCGGGGATGCCACGGTCGATAGGCCGGCTCGGTGCGGGAGCTTGTACGATGCGATCACAGCCGGTACAGGCGAGCTTCACGCGCCGGTGCCGGATGACACGCAGCCGTGCGGGCACCAGCTCCAGTTGCTCCGACACGTCTTCGCCAAGTACCGTGAAGGGGCTGCCACATGCGCAGCACGTGGTCTCGGCTGGGGTGTGCACCACGTCTTCGCGCTCGAGGTGCGCGGGTAGCGGATTGCGCCCACCGTTGGCACCGGCGCTGCGCACGCGTGGCGCACGTAGCGCCGCCGCGCCCTCGTCGGTCTGCAGTTCCTCGAGTTTGAGTTCGAGTTGCTCGATCTGCCGGTCCAGCAGCGTCGTCGCGGTTCGTTGCGGAACGTACGTCCGATAGAGGTCGCCATAGCGAGCACAGATGCCCATCTAACCATTGATGGGCATCTATTCTCCTTAGGGAAGTGCTGATCAATGAGGTTTTCGCTTGATGTTGCACAAGCCAATGACCGGGGTTTTCGCAATGTGAGAGAGATCGGCCGATTCAAGCCGGTTTTCTCTCGTTTCGCGCCTTTCCTGGCGCGCTTTGCGCGCTCAGGACGGACTGCTCCCCCGCAGCGCCAACAACTGCTTTTTAGCCAGCACCAGATTCGCCAGACCAAACAGGCTGAACAACTGCGCTGTGTTCTTGACCAGACCCTTGTAGCGAACCTTGCGATGACCAAACAGATTTTTTATGGCGTGGAATGGATGCTCGACCCGCGCCCGAATCCGGGCCTTGGCTCGCTCGACGCCGATCAGCAAGTCCTTGATGGCGCCGTCACGCATCGCCTTGATCTTGCCGCGCTTGACGGCCACTTGCCACTTAACGGACTTGCCTTGCATCTCGTCGCGCTTCTCCACGCCCGTGTAGCCCGCATCGCCAAACACGTGCTCTTCGTGGCCGTGCAGCAAGGCATGCGCCTGCGACACATCCGACTCGTTCGCCGCGGTGCCCACCATGCTGTGTATCAGCCCCGAAGCCGCATCCACGCCGAGATGGGCCTTCATGCCAAAGTGCCACGCATTACCTTTCTTGGTCTGGTGCATCTCCGGGTCGCGGCCCTTCTGCTTGTTCTTGGTCGACGGTGGCGCCTCGATGATGAGGTCTGGCTCGAGTAGACCGATGGGGCAACATGCCGACTGGCGGAATCTCCGTGCGGCTGTCGGTTGCACTGCGGTGGCGAGCAAAGCCGCGCACGAAACAAAGGCGTCTGGCCCATTCTGCGGGTTGAACCGACGGATGTTGCGCCCACTCGAGAGCGAGGCCAGTGCTGATGTGCTCGGCTTGCCGAGTCTCCATGAAGCTGACGAATCGGGGCAACTGCAAGCCAGCATCGTGCATCTTGAAGCCCAGGCTGCGGCGCAGTTCAAGGTACTCCTGGAGTGCATCGCGAAGCGTGTTCATCGCACACCTCCCGGCCACGGCATGGCTAACGTACGGAGAGTACAGAGGTCCACCTTCGCGTAAAGGCTGGTGGACTGCGGGCTACGATGACGAAGCACCCGTCCGATCTCGGGCAGCGACGCGCCGAGTTGTAACATGCGAACAGCGAGAGCATGCCGGAATTGGTGAGAGCCGCGGTGCGGCGCAGCGACCCGGGCACGGTTGAGCGCGTGGCGCACGATCGTGCCGATTCCGTCTGAGCCCTCCATCAGCCCGCGTATCGGCGCTACGGATCGAAGGAAGAGATGCCGGTCTGGACTCCTTGGACGCCCACGCCTCAGATACGCGGCGATTGCCTCGCCTACGTCGGCGGTCAATGGCAGGAAACTCTCCCGGCCGCCCTTGCCACACACGCGCAATTGACCCCGGTCCCAGTCGACGTCATCTAGCGTCAGCCTGACGACCTCGCAGGCTCGTAGCCCCAGTCGCGCCAGAAGCAGAAGCACGGCGCGATCGCGTCGGCCCACCCCGGTCCGGCGGTCGCAACTATCGATCGCGGGCTGTGCGTGTTCGGGAGAGATGGCTCTGGGGATTGGGGGCGTGCTCGCCCAACTGGCCACCGCTGGCACGCTTGCGGCAAGTGCCACGGTGACCTCTCCCCGAAACTGGGCGTAGCGAAAGAAGGACCTCAATGCCTTGACGACATTCTTCAGCGCAGCAGGTCCCATGCGCTTTGCCTCGCTCTGAACGAAAGCGCTGGCGTCGGTCGCGCGAACGTCATGCAGGCAGATCTCTCCTTGAGCGAACCGCCACACCAGGAATTTGCGTGTCAGCCTTGCATAGGTTTCAACGGTCACAACGGCTAATCCCTGATCACGCCTCAAGGACTGCGCGAACTCCTCGGCAACGTGGTCAGCGGCAATTGCGCGCGCTTTCCCAGCAGGACACACTCCCTGATCGCGCAGGAAGCGGATCAACAACTCCAAGCCGTGCCGTTCACGGCGTTGCGTCTCGGAGCATCGCGATCGATGTCGTGAACGAAAGCGCTGATACATTGCGATATCGTCGTCCTTCAACGTATGAAAGGGAATGCCCCCGGTGTCAGACTAGTTGTCGGTGTGCCAAGAAGGAAAGCGACAGTTTGTCGTCGTACATGCTGTATCCGTGATGAGGGTAGGCCCCTCGGTTTCGCCGATCAGGCGGTGATACCAAACCACCCAGAGCTGCTTCCGTTAAGAGCGGTTGTGGTGAGCGTCTAGGGAAAAGGCGGGATGAATCTCGTCAGGTAGGCTAGAAGGAGGCGAACGCAAGTGAACCATCGAAGAAGTGTCGATAATTGCAACGATGTCAAAACCGAGGGCTCGACAACACCTCGGGATCAGTCAGACGGCAGCCTGGAGGTGGGTCTGACGGCATCCGGCATAGAGATGGCGCGACCTTCCTGCAGGCATGGATACGGAACTTGGGAACCTGTCGTCTCGATGCTAAGGGAGAAGCTCAAGCGGAGAACCCGTGAGAGTCAGAGTACCAATGCGAGGCACAGGGGCGGAGTCATGCGTAGTAGCGTTGAAAGGGTTGTAATGACCTCTGGAGCGAAGGCGTGACCTTGTCTGGCGGAGATCACAGAACAACCGCGATGCGGGAGGATTCCGGGGTTGATGTCAAGTCGTTCGAAATACCCAAGCGGTTGATTTGGGAAGCTTGGAAGCGCGTGGCCGCCAATCAAGGAGGGCCGGGCGTGGACAGGGAAAGTATTGAAGTATTCCGAAATCGCTTGGCGAGAAATCTATACGCCCTGTGGAATCGAATGAGTTCGGGGAGTTATTTTCCTCAGCCGGTCAAAGAGGTGCTGGTTCCGAAGGGGGATGGGTTCCGCCCTCTCGGGATACCGACGATCACGGACCGAGTGGCTCAGATGGCGGTCAAGTTAATGGTTGAGCCGGGAATCGACGCGATATTTCATTCATCGTCGTTCGGTTATCGTCCTAACAAATCGGCGAAGCAAGCTGTGGCGCAAGCGAGAAGGAACTGTTGGCGCTACGACTGGGTAGTCGATATTGATTTGAAATCCTTCTTTGACACCATCGACCACGAGCTCCTCAGACGTGCGGTAGAAAAGCATGTCACGGAGCCATGGGCACGACTCTACATTAGACGCTGGCTAGAGAGCCCGGTGCAGAAGCAAACCGGGGAACTGGTTGCTCGGGATAGAGGCACTCCGCAAGGCGGGGTGATCAGTCGATTGTTGGCGAACCTCTTTCTTCACTATGCGTTTGATCGATGGGTCCAGACTGAGCATCCGGAGGTGCCGTTTGAACGGTATGCCGACGATGTCGTCTGTCATTGCAGGACGAAGCAGCAGGCGGAGAAGTTCCTGTCGGTCTTGAGGGAACGGCTTACCGCTTGTGGACTTTTGCTACACCCGGAAAAGACACGCTTGGTTTACTGTAAAGATGGACGACGTCGGGAGGAACATACCCATACTAAGTTCGACTTCCTTGGATTCAGCTTTCACGCTCGGACGGTACAAGACCGAGCGGGAGACTTGTTCACCGGATTCGGACCTGCGGTAAGTCAAAAGGTGCTAACGCGAATGTCTCAGGCCATCAGAAGCTTGAGTCTCAATCGAAGTACCTCATTGACGCTGCCCGAACTGGCGCAGCGCATAAACCCGATGGTACGGGGATGGGTGAATTACTACGGTGCCTTCTATCCGGAGCCGCTAAAGCGGTTCTTGATCAGAATAGACTTACGGCTTGGAAGGTGGGCGCGAAACAAGTACAAGCGGTTGAGAGGACACAAACGGCAATCCTGGGCGTGGCTCAAGCGTTGTCGGGAAAGTCTTCCTCAGCTATTCGCGCACTGGGATTTCTGTTTCGAAGAACGGCGGACAAGAGGAGCCGTATGAATCGAGAGATTCACGTACGGATCTGTGAGAGCCTGAGGGGGCAGTTCCCTCGGGCCACTCGACCCTCTGAATTTTCTTAATTTCAAGAATCAGAGGTGTAGATTGAAGGCGAAACAAACGTATTCTGTCGAGTTCAAGGAGCAGGCGCTGTCCAAGGTCCTGCAGCGCGGGAGCCGTACCGTTGGATCCGTGGCAGATGAATTAAATGTGAACGTACTGACATTAAGGAGGTGGATGAGAGATAGCGCCGCTGCGAGTCGGAGTTCGGGCTCTGAACATGCTAAACGTCCAGATGACTGGTCGCTGGAAGAAAGGCTGCTGGCCTTGCAGGAGAGCCACGGGCTGGTCGACGAAGCACTGAACGCGTGGTGTCGAGAGCGGGGCCTCTTTGCTCATCATCTCGCACAGTGGCGGGTGGACTTTTGCGCCGTCGGCGGGACCGGTAGCCGGCGCGAGAACGTCCAGGAAGTCCGGGACCTGAAGCAGGCCAATGTGCAACTGCAGCGCGAATTGAACCGCAAGGAGAAGGCGCTGGCTGAAGCCGCGGCTCTGCTGGTGCTGCAAAAAAAGTATCGTGCGTTGTTCGAGGGCGAGGCCGAATGACGACCCTTGAAGAGCGCAAAACATTGATCGGCCTGATCAGCGAGGCGACCCTGGCCGGGGCTCGCCAGACATCCGCGTGTGACATGCTTGGGTTGAGCTCGCGTACCGTGCAGCGCTGGCAGAGCGGCGAGCCTGACGCGGTGGACGGGCGCTCGTTACGGCACCATGAGCCCTCTCACAAGCTTTCCGCCGCTGAACGCGCCGAGCTGCTGGCGGTCGCAAACTCTGCCGAATTCGGTCATTTGCCACCGAGCCAGATCGTGCCTCGACTGGCTGACCAGCAACGCTATATCGCCTCGGAATCGACTTTCCACCGAGTACTGCGGGAAGAGAGGCAACTCGCTCACCGGCGCAGCGAGCGACCGGTCAACGCACGCAGCAAGCCACGCGCCGTCTGTGCCGACGCGCCGAACCAGTTGTATAGCTGGGACATCACGTACCTGCCAACAACGATCCGTGGGCAGTACTTTTATCTGTATCTCTTTATGGATGTGTTCAGCCGCAAGATCGTCGGCTGGCAGGYCTATGCCGAGGAGAGCAGCGCCCAGGCCAGCGAGGTCATCAAGGATCTCTGCGCGCGTGAGGCAATACAGCCCGGCCAGGTGGTTCTGCACTCCGACAACGGCGGCCCGATGAAGGGGGCCACGATGCTAGCTACCTTGCAGGCCCTGGGCGTGATGCCGTCATTGAGCCGCCCGGGCGTGAGCAACGACAACCCTTTTTCTGAATCGTTGTTCAAAACCCTGAAGTACCGACCTGCTTATCCGCTGGAGGCGTTCGATACCCTGTTCGCGGCCCGCACCTGGGTCACAGAACTGGTGCGCTGGTATAACCACGAACATCGCCACAGCGCGATCCGGTTCGTAACGCCGGCCCAGCGCCATGCCAACCTAGACCAGGACATTCTGGATCGCCGCGCGATGCTCTACGAGACGGCACGGCGGCGTCATCCGCTGCGCTGGAAAGGCCCAACGCGCAACTGGAAGCGCATCCATGCCGTGCATCTTAACCCGGATCGGGCCGATCACCATGGGGGCATCCAACCGCATCACAACCAGGAGCGCAAAGCTGCCTGAAACTTATTCGCGGAGGCGACAACTAGCTTGAAAATTTCCGGGTGTTCAATCAGGACGCACGTCGGAGAGTCGTGCTCGGTGAGTTCTGGATGCAACAACAGCCAGCGCGCAAGTATGTTCTCAAACTCATAGGGGACGTCCTCCAGGTAAAGGTAGGTTTCGTTCCCGTGGCTGAAGTTGGGGAAGACCAGCTGGCAGCCAAGTCGAAAGGAGTCTTAGTTTCTGCTGGAGCGCCATAGGCGATGGTGGGGCGTTAGCCTGTATCTCGTTATTGGATTCCAACGGTGCTGGCGGGAGGAGTGATTCCAACGACTGCAGTCAACGGTGGTTCCTTTCGGCTCCACTTCCTCGATTTTGCGCGAAATACCCTCAGTTCCCTCGTGTCGGTGGCAAGAGACTCCTCGCCGTCGAAAAAGTGCCTTATTGAGCTTGTGCGGTTCGCGGCGGGGGTATTTCTCGGACAGTTCCACGATGTCAAACTGTGTTGGGAGAGCCATGATGATGTGTATCGCCGCCCATGTATCTCGCGGCCTTGGGTTGGACCAGAGGTGCAAGCCTTCGTGAAACTCAATGCCGTGCAAGACAAACTTCCTTCCCATGAATCATTCGTCGTGACAGGATCGCCCAATCCAACGTCTTACTAGATCTAACCTTATAAGATGCTCCGGCCGTCGGTCAATGTGCGCAGGCATCGATTGCAAGGTGGATCGCAAGTGTCTTAAGGTGCCCCTGAAGTTATGTGGCACGAATTGCGTCAACTCTCGAATTAGGTGGCAGAATAGCCCGCGAGGCAGATGGCCAGGGTCAGCGTAAGTCATTGATTTTTATAGATTCACACTCTTGATTTCAGTGGCACGCGACACGAGTATCGTCTCGCTGGGTAACGAATCGATCTACATCCAAGAGGAGAACACATGCCGTACGAGAACATTCTGGTGGAGACGCGTGGCCGCGTCGGCCTGGTGACGCTGAATCGCCCCAAGGCGCTGAACGCGCTCAACGACGCGCTGATGGATGAGTTGGGCGCCGCGCTGCTCGCCTTTGACGCCGACGAGGGCATCGGCAGCATCGTGATTACCGGCAGCGATCGCGCCTTTGCCGCGGGCGCCGACATCGGCATGATGGCCAAGTACTCCTATATGGACGTGTACAAGGGAGATTACATCACCCGGAACTGGGAAGCGATCCGCCGCATCCGCAAGCCGGTGATCGCGGCGGTGGCCGGATACGCGCTCGGCGGCGGCTGTGAGCTGGCCATGATGTGCGACATCATCATTGCTGCCGATACCGCCCGCTTCGGCCAGCCCGAGGTCAAGCTGGGCACCATGCCCGGCGCTGGCGGCACCCAGCGCCTGCCGCGCGCGGTCTCCAAGGCCAAGGCCATGGACCTCTGCCTGACTTCCCGCATGATGGATGCGGCCGAAGCCGAGCGCGCCGGGCTGGTGTCGCGCGTGGTGGCCGCCGACAAGCTGCTCGACGATGCCATGGCCGCCGCCGAGACCATCGCCGGCTTCTCGCTGCCCGTGGTCATGATGATCAAGGAGTCGATCAACGCCGCTTACGAGACCAGCCTTTCCGAAGGCGTGCATCTGGAGCGGCGCCTGTTCCACTCGACCTTCGCGACGGAAGACCAGAAGGAGGGGATGGCGGCATTTGTGGAGAAGCGAGCGGCCAATTTCCAGCATCGCTGAAAACTTGATAGGGAAATACCCGAGTAACTTCATCGGGTATTCTCTATCCAAAGGTGGCGGGGAAGGGCATATTTTCTTTATGGATCAATAGCTTGGTCGACCGCCTTCCAAAGGGCCTTGCATACTCGTGTGACAAAACGATTGCCAAGGTGGAATGGCTCCCTTATAGTTCGCCCCCTCGCAACACGAACACCGGGCGGCAACGCAGACGGGACAAGGGTTGCGGGGGTTGGCAGGGTGGTTGGCGGCGCCGCAGGCGCGGCGAACGGAAGTCAAAAAACCTGTTGACGAAACGCGGATTGCTCTTCATAATCTCGTTTCTCTGCTGCGGACAACGCAGCGACGCGGTAAGCAAAGCGAACCGGGTGCCGTTCTTTAACAAACAAACA
>NZ_JBFTQG010000018.1:0-125256 GCF_056398885.1 Cupriavidus sp. 01T418 | reverse complement strand
CGCCCCGGGGGGGCTGCCGTCGACATGCAGCTGAATCTGGACGCCCGGCGGCCAGTCGGGGTGCGTGGGGATCAGCCACAGCGCGATGTCCCGCATCAAGTCATCGAGAAAGACCATGCTCCGCAGTGCCGCGGCTGCCGCGTTGCGGGTCACCGCATCGACCTGGAGGGGAGTCCCTGTGCACGTGGTGCYCGAAGCCTGCGCCGCTTCAGCAGGGGGCGAGTCCGCCGCGAGGGCGTTCAACTGACGGGAGACCGAAAACATGAGGTAGGCGCCGGTGGAGAAACATTCTCCTGAGTGCCTGAAACTATGTCGAAGGTTCATCCGGTAAAGATCTTGTCGCACTAAGGAGGGGCAGCGGAGGCCCATCATGACTACCCTGGTGCGATACCGGCGCGAAGCCGCTGTTCCTCACCCACCCCAAGAGCCGCAGCCTGGCCCGATCCTGATGACTCGATCAATCCAAGCTTTGCCAGCGGCCGTTCTTTACCTCGTAGACGGTAATGGCGCCGCCCTCGATATCTCCGCGCATGTCGAACTTGATATTCCCCGTGATACCTTTGTAGTTCGTCGTGCTGATCATCTTCGCGTAAATTTTTGKATCCACAGATCCGGCGCGTCGCATCGCATCTACTATCACCATGGTGGCATCGTAGCTATAGGGTGAGTAGGCATGCATATCGCCATACTTTGCCGAGTACAATTTATTGAAATCGTGATAGCCAGGCAGCTTTTCTTTTGGCATTCCAACGGACGAGGCCAGATGGCCTTCGGCAGCGGTACCGGCAAGCCGAGTGAAAAGGCTGGATTGCATACCGTCCGCACCTAATAGTCTCGTTTTCATTCCGAGTTGTGCCATCTGCTTTGCCATCGGGCCAGCTTGCGCATCCATGCCGCCATAGAAAATCAGATCCGGCTTCTGCGAGCGAATTTTTGTCAGGATCCCCATAAAATCCACCGCGGAATTTGTTGTATATTGCCTGCCAATGATGTTTCCGCCTTTTTCCTGGAACATCCTGGCAAAGAGATCTGCCTGCCCCTGGCCGGCAGCAGTGCGATCATCAATGATGATGGCGTTCCTTGCCTTCAGCTTGTTGAATGCGAAACTGGATAACGTGGATATTTGTTGGTCGTCATTAGCTATGATCCGATATGCTGTGCTTATGCCCTGCTGCGTATACATCGGATTGGTGGATCCCGGAGTAATCTGGGGGATCCCTGCCTTTGCGTAAATACGGGATGCCGGGATGGTAGTGCCGGAATTGTAGTGGCCAATGACGGCGACAACGGCACTGTCAACCAGGCGCTGTGCAACCTGGGTGGCAACACGCGGGTCTGATTGATCGTCTTCCACGATGGCAACAAATTTATAGTTTTTTCCGTTAATGCTCACTCTCTCAGCATTGAGTCTGTCTATCGCCAATCGAACGCCGGCCTCGATGTCTTTTCCAAGGTGGGATATGGAGCCAGTCAGAGGGACTGCCACTCCAATTTTGACAATTTCCTCTTTGGAAATGGCTTTTAGCGGAGCGACCAATGCCAGTATTATTGAAATATTTATAAAGTGTCTAATCACATCGATCCTCCAGGGGTGTTTGAAAGATGTACTTTGCCGATGAATTTCAGGTCCATCCTTAGACGGGAAGAGCATTCAGGGATGGAATTTGTGAAAAATATGACGAATTTCTACTTTTCGATGGCAACCGTGACATGGCCGCTACAACTGGGAAGCTGTAAAGCGAACAAAATCAGCCGGGCTCTTCATAAACCGGACGCCATACCGTGTTGCACGAACAGAGCCGCCGCAGGGACCAAGCTCGGGCCATCCCGCGTCAATCTCCTTGCCCTGCCTCTCCCATCTGGCCATTTTCTGTAAAAAAAGGTGCGGGTATTGTTGATAAGGGCAAACAATACCGGCCCATGCGTCGCAAACGTATGCCTGCATCGTATGGCCCGCTTGACTGGCCATGGACGAAATGAATCCCAATCTGGGCGGCGATGACGGCAGTCCGACCACGCAAAACACATGGTCCACCGCATTACCGCCAAGATCGTCTGTCGACACGCGCCACACGTCGGAAATCCGGTGAAGCGCTGCATAATGCAATGCCATTTTCGTCATTTCCCCACAGTTTCCTGCGCGATCTTCCACTTTCTTTGCGAGCAGGTCCTCCGCACTGTATCCACGAGAACGATAGACCTCGATGGCATTGTCAGCCCGTTGGGAAAGATTCAATCTGTCAGTCTTCTTCCTGTCGCTCGAACTACCATATTCATAGCTGTATACCTTGTTTGACGATTTCAAGGATCCGCTGAAATTCGATCGAGAATATTCAAACATTCGCCTTGCATCATATTCAATCATCGAATCGACATCCTTGATATATAAACACGCCTTTCGTGGCAAAATAAAAGAATAAATATGGAAGTGCGTATCATCACCCGGCTACATCTGGCTTGTTGCCACAGATCTACGCTGCAGGCGCTTGTGATGCCCGCTGATTTTGGTATCGGCGCTATCTGGACTTACAACAGGATCAGCGTCACCGCGCCTGATCCGTCCATCTGAATGTCGGACATGGCGGTATCGATGCGACCATGTCGCAGACGTATCGTAGCGAACGAGGGATGGGGTGAAAATAGAATAAGTTTTATTAAATAGGGATTCTGCATCAATAACACGCTATCACTCCCTTCTCAAGCCATTTTGCCTTGATTATCTTGCCGTTGGTGCGGTAGCCTTACGTTGTTCTCATGAGTCATTCGCAACGGGAAATTCCGGCCGCCTCCGGAGATCTCGACGTAGCGCGTTACAGCAAACCGGTGGAAAGGAAGACCCAAAGGAAGCGGAGCGGAGAGGGATCACTCGGTCTTGCGTCTGGCTCGAACGCACCCGCATGCAGGAGGACAGGACGGGTGCGCTGCGGCACCTGTGCATGCAGCGCCTGCCCGAACGGTTGCGATTCGCGCTCGGGCGTACATCCAAGGCGCTTGGCAGCAGACGCATTCATTGATGCAATGATTTAATGAGGAGGTTATGGCATGGCAAGGGAAGTATTCGTAGTAGGGCCGGTGCTTTCCTTTCGTGGCGTCGGCGAGGATGGGGTCTGGCATGTAACAGCGCTGCTTGGCGTTCGCCAGGGTGAACCAATACCGATATTGCACGTTGAGGGGAAGGACTGTGCGACGCCGGTGACTCTGCTTGAATCGGGCCGTGAAACATTCCTGCGCTACGACCTGAGCTGCAAGATGCAGGGGAATGAGCGAATGGTAGAGTTCGGTATATCGCCTGGCGGCCCGTCATGGCATTTCACCGTTCCCGGCAAAGGTGATGCCCCTCGGATGGCCTACGTTTCCTGCAATGGTTTTTCGGATCCCGGTGGGATGCGGAAACTCGTGTGTCCCGCAGACGCCGTCTGGTCGGATGTGCTCTGCAATCACGATCGCAGTCTTCGCCCTCAAGGATATTTGCTGGACAAGGAGCAACTGTGGCACGAGGCGCGGATCCATGACCACGGACTGCAGCGCTTTCACCTGCTCGTCATGGGTGGCGACCAGATCTACCTGGACTCGATCTGGGAGGACCTCAAAGCACTCAAGCAATGGGTGAGCCTGTCTCGCAAGCAGCAACTACGATTCAAGGTCACGAAGGCATTGGACAAGGCGATCGAAGAGTACTACTTCGGGCTATACAGCCGACGATGGCTGCCGACCTCACGCCGGCCGTGGGGACAGCCATCAGCGAATCGCGACAGTGCAGATGCGATGGCGCGCATTCCGACACTCATGATGTGGGATGACCATGATATTTTTGATGGATGGGGTTCCTATAGTCCGGAGATGCAGCAATGCGATCTGTTTCAGGCAATGTTCCGTCATGCACGAAGGGCGTTCTGGGTCTTTCAGATGCAACATGCGCTGGCGGACCTGCCATCACTCGAAACCATCGATCGAGCGGATGTCTGCCAGCGTGACCCGCAGTATCGACCGGTTCAGTGGAGCCACCAATGCCAGAGCGATCCGCTGGCCCTGCCTTTGCTCGACAATCAGCCGGGATTTACCACGGCCTACGTCATTGGCCCGGTGGCGCTTGTTGCCTGCGATTTGCGCACGGAGCGTTCGCGCACCCAGATCATGGGCGCTGCCACGTGGAACGCCTTGCACGGGTGGCTGCAAGCGATACCTGATGGATCTCCGTCGCAACCCACCGGCAAGTGCCAGCATCTGATACTGCTGTCATCCGTGCCGGTTGCGCATCCGAAGCTGTCGCTTGCAGAGGGCTTGCTGGATATCTTCGGTCGGGATGACGTGCTGGATAGCAGTGCCGACGATATAAGGGATCACTGGTCGCACGATGACCATGAGGGTGAGCGCAAGCGGCTTCTCGAGACCCTTACACAGGTTGCAGGGAAGAAAATGCTGCGTGCTTCGATCGTGTCGGGCGATGTACATGTTGCCGCGTGGGGCAATGCCTATCGACACGACATTGCGCCGGGTTCGAATTGGGCGCAGATCCAGCAGTTCACCTCCTCCGCTGTCGTTCACCCGTCCTTGATGGGTGTGGCGGAGCATCTTTTCCTGTTCATGCTGAACAGCACGGCAAGCAAGATTCAATCGATCGATCTCCAGCTTTGCGTGGAGATGATGTTGTTCCCTGGGTACAACCGCTACATAATGCCCGCGCGTAACTGGCTGGCCCTCGAGCTGGATGGCGCAGGGGAGCGCCAGCACGGGAGCAAGCTATGGGCGACGTGGCGGTGCGAAGCGGGATCGGGATCGGGATTCTCCAATCATATGCAGGCTGTGCAGCCGGCGCAATGAACGGCATTGTGGCGGGCATTCGATGCCTGGTGGATGGCCTCTGACCTCGCTGGTAATCTGGGCGTGGAGAATTTCCAATTAATTGCATCGAATTGCTTGAAGTTGTCACCTTTGTGCACGTATTTCGAGAGAGGCGTTTTTCTCAACCGAATTCAGGAGCATCGAATGTTTATCAGACAAGACGTGAAGCACGCTTATCGTTTGGATAATCGGAGTCCTGAATTGATTCGTCAGGCTGGCGGGTTCTTCGCTTACAGCCATTCATCCATTGGTATAGCAACGCCGCACCTTGGGCAAGGAAAGGCCTTCTGTGCCGGTGAATGTTTGGAAAAAAGCTTGCCGTCGAAGAGAAAAATTTCTCCGGCGGAGGCATTCGACTCGCTTCAAAGCATCATCCTGTCCCAAGACGCATCGAATGTGCACATTTACTACATGAACGTACTCGGAATGAATGTTGCTCGTTACGTCGACAACGTTTCAATTTACCTTGAAGTTGATGGCGGCGCCAATCATTCGAGGCGGGAAATTATTCCATACGGCTCCAGCGGGCCTCTGCGTATACTGCGCACGCAAAATAACATGGATGAGCTCCACAACGACTCGGATATTGATGGCAGGGACATATCAAGGAATTACTACGACTATCCCTTCCGGGCCCGCCACCGAGCTTTGTGCGGTGAGATATATATTCTCCACCCCATTCCCGTCTCGCTTATGTCCTATGGAGGTTACGGTGCAGATGCCTTAAATGGCAGGGCGATGGGCGGCTGGGTGCCCATGTAGGGAATGCGCGGACTCGCGTAGGCTGCACGGGCGACCCTGGAGGGAGACGCCCCATGCCCGGTAGCGAGCCGAGGCCCATCGCCCGCCCCGGGTCATGCCGATTTTGCATGGGTTCCTCCCGGCGCCTATGAAACAATGTGGCATCCGATGGATACTTCCATCCCCGACTGCTCGTGCTCGCTTACCTACCTTCCATGAACGACGAAATCGTCTACCTCAACGGCGAACTCACGCCTTTGTCCGAAGCCCGCGTCCCCGTGCTGGACCGCGGCTTTATCTTTGGCGACGGCGTGTATGAAGTCGTCCCCATCTACGGCGGCAAGCCGTTCCGCCTGCAGCAGCACCTGGCCCGCCTGGCGCGCAGCCAGGAAACCATCGGCATCCCGAACCCGCACACCGATCCGGAGTGGATGGCGCTGATCGACCGCGTGGTACAGGCCAATGGCCTGGGCGACCAGATGGTCTATATCCAGGTCACGCGCGGCGTGGCCCGGCGCACCCATGCCTTCCCCAAGGAAGTGACGCCTACGGTGCTGATCATGACCAATCCCATGTCGCTTCCGTCGGCGGCCATGCGCGAGCAGGGCGTGGCCTGCGTGACGGCCGAGGACAAGCGCTGGCTGCACTGCCAGGTCAAGTCGACCTCCCTGCTGGGCAACGTGCTGGCGGCGCAGAACGCGGCGGAGCATGGTGTCACGGAGACCATCCAGTTCCGCGACGGTGCGCTGACCGAAGCCTCTGCATCGAACGTCTGGGTGGTCGTCAAAGGCCGGATGTCGGCGCCGCCAAAGGACAACCTGATCCTGGAAGGCATCCGCTACGGCTGGATGGAGGAGATGTGCGCGGCGCTGGACATCTCGCTGGAAGCGCGCCGGATTTCGCAGGATGATGTGATGGCCGCCGACGAGGTACTGCTGACGTCGGCCAGCAAGGAGATCCTGCCGGTGGTGACCATCGACGGCAAGACCATCGGCAGCGGCGAGCCCGGCCCGGTGTTCAAGAAGCTCTATGCCGCGTACCAGGCGGCCAAGGTGGCGCAGTAATACATGGGCCATGCACGCCCGCGGGCTGGGTGACGGGTTCCGTGTCGCGCACCTGTACCCGCGGGCGATGGGGCAGGTATCACCAGGCCTCGATCCACGGCCGCAGGTCAAGCTCGTGCGTCCACGCATCCTTCGGCTGCTGGTGGAGCATCCAGTAGGCATCGGCGATGTGCTCGGGATTGAGGATGCCGTCCTGCTCCTTGAGCTTGTAGCGCTCCGGGAAAGTCTCGCGGATGAATTCGGTGTCGATGGCGCCGTCGATGATCGGGTGGGCAACGTGCAGCCCCTTCGGACCCAACTCCCGCGCCATTGACTGTGCCAGCGCGCGCAGCGCGTGCTTGGCGCCCGCGAACGCCGCATAACCCGCCCGGCCGCGCAGGCTGGCGGTTGCGCCGGTAAAGAAGATCGAGCCGTGTCCGCGCGGCAGCATCGAGCGCGCGGCCTCGCGTCCCATCAGGAAGCCCCCGAAGCAGGCCATCTCCCAGACCTTGTGGTACACGCGCGCCGTGGTTTCGGTGATGTCGAAGCGGACGTTGGCGCCGATATTGAAGATGGCGACCTCGATCGGGGCGATGTTGGTCTCGATCTCCTTGAACAGCGCGGTCATTTCCTCTTCCTTGCGGGCGTCGGAGCCAAAGGCATGCGCGACGCCGCCCTCCGCCTCGATCTGTGCCACCAGCGGGGCCAGTTTGTCGGCACTGCGGCGCGTCACGCACGCAATGTAGCCCTCGCGGGCAAAGCGGCGGGCAATGGCGCCGCCCGTTGAGTCTCCGGCCCCAATGACTAGCACGGCTTTCTTGTCGGACATGGATGTCTCCTTCTGATTCGAACGCTAGATGAACTGCACGGCAGAACAGTAGACCGCTATGCGGTCTAAGTATGGGGTGCAATGCGCACGGTGTCAAAGCTGCTGCCAGATTCTGAAAAAGCGACGGCTGGCCGCACATCAAATAATTTCTCGCCAAGGACTGCCATGCAGTATAGTAGACTGCACAGCAGTCTACACCATTGGTGTCATCCCCCAGAAACGGACAAGCGAAAGCCTTGCCAGCAAGACAGGAGACAGAGTGATATGGAAGCAGCCAGACAACCGATCCCGTCATTCGCACGCATTCATCAGGTGATCGAGCCCTGGGTGCGCCTGCAGCCCGGCAAGGTCGCGCTGCAGGACAGGCGCGGCCAACTCACCTACGGCGAGCTTGCCGGCGCCATTCGCGAGCTGAAGGCCCGCTTGCAAGCGCTCGGTATCCGTCCGGGCGACCGGGTGCTGATGGTGGGGGAGAACTGTGTGGCGCTGGGTGTGCTGGTACTCGCGGCGGCCGCGCTGGACGCCTGGGCGGTGGTGGTCAACGCGCGCTTGTCGGCGCGGGAGATCGACAATTTTGTCGAGCATTCCGGGGCGCGGCGGGTTTTCTACACAGACGGGATATCCAGCGAGGCGCTGGCGCACGCCACGCGTCATGGTGCGGTGTCCGAATCGCTGCCCGTCATCGGGAACCTGTCGATAGGCCCGCTGAATGCCTCCGCAATCGCCGAGCCGACCAGCGCGGACCCGAAGGCGCAGGTGGCAGCCATGATCTATACGTCCGGCACGTCAGGCCCCAAGGGCGTCATGCTTACCCACGCGAACCTGCTCCACGTGGCGGAGGTGGTGCGGGATCTGCGCAGGTTGGGGCCGGAGGACAAACTCTACGGGATCTTGCCGATGGCGCATGTGGTTGGCTTGTCGTCGCAACTGGTTGGCGCGCTCGCCTGCGGATCCACGCTGCTGCTCGATGACCGCTTTTCGGCGGAGGGCCTCGCCAGGTCATTGAAGCAGGACGGGATCACGGTATTTATCGGTGTGCCCGCCATGTACGCAAAGCTGCTGGATTGGCTCCGCAGCACCGGTACCGATTGCGGCGGGCACACGCTGCGCTTTGTCGGCGTAGCGGGCTCCCCGCTGACCGCGCAGTTGAAAGAGGATGTGGAGCGCGTACTCGGCCTCGTACTCCAGAACAACTATGGCCTGACGGAAATGTCCCCCACGGTATCGCAGACACACCTTGCGTTGCCGCGGCGGGATTGCTCCGTGGGCTTGCCGGTGACCGGGGTGGAGGTCCGCATCGTCGATCCGCATGGGCAGGACGTTGAGCCGGGCGCCGTCGGCGAGCTTTGGGTGCGCGGCCCCAACGTCATGAAGGGCTACTACCGCAACGAGGCGCTGACGCGCGAAGCTGTCAACGCCGAGGGCTGGTTCAACACCTGCGACCTGGCCCGGCAGGAGCCGGACGGCGCCCTGTTCATCATGGGCCGCACCAAGGAGCTGATCATCCGCTCCGGCTTCAATGTCTACCCGCACGAGGTGGAGCAGGAGTTGAACACCCACCCGGATGTCGTGCAGTCCGCCGTGGTGGGCCGCCAGGTCGATGGCAACGAAGAGGTGATCGCCTTTGTCGAGGTGGCGGCGGATGCGGTCGTGAGCCATGACGTGCTGGCGCGCTATCTGCGGGAGCGGCTGTCGCCGTACAAGGTCCCGGCCGAGATCCATTTCATGGCGCAGTTGCCGGCGGCGCCTACCGGCAAGATCCTGAAGCACAAGTTGAAGGAGGCGGCCGCCAGGATCGGGCCCGAAGGCATGCACGGGGCAAGCAAAGGGGACTAGCGGGCGTCTGGAGAGGTCAGTGTCAATCGTGCTATTTTGCCGAACCTGGACGGTGCGCGATGCGCGCGGCATTGGCGGGGCGGCGTATTGCACGCGCCCCGGCCTTCCGTCCCGATACGCCGGCGTTGCCGGTGGCGTTGATCACACTGAATTCGGCTGAACTGGATATACGCGATGGCTAGGAACAAGGAAGGCACGCTTGCGGACACGGCGCCGCCCGGCATGGAAAGCGTCGAAAGCGCACAAGCAGAGTTAGAGGTCGAGGCGGAGGCAGAAGCAGACGCGCAGGGCAACGTCGACCGCCATTTCGTGACCGCGCTGGCGCGGGGGCTGGAGGTATTGAGTTGCTTCCGCAGCGGCGACAGCTTTCTCGCCAACCACGAGATTGCCGAGCGCTGCGGCCTGCCGAAGTCGACCATCACCCGGCTGACGCATACCCTGACCAGGCTCGGGTATCTGCATGTCGTGCCCGATAGCGGCAAGTACCGGCTCGGCACGGCGACGGCCGCGCTGGGAAGCTCGATGCTGGCAAACCTGGATGTGCGGCAAGTGGCGCGGCCTTTCATGCTGGCCCTGGCGGCCGAGACCGACGCGGTAGTGGCCCTGGCGACAAGGGACAGGCTGTCCATGCTCTATCTCGAATGCTGCCGCGGCACGGGGATCGTGACGCTGAGCCTGGATGTGGGCTCGCGCATTGCGCTGGGCACCACGGCGATCGGCCGGGCGCATCTGGCCGGCCTGCCGCCGGCCGAGCGGGCCGCGCTGATGGAGCGGATACGGGAACTGGACGAGGCGCGCTGGCCGGCGGTAAAGCGCGGGATTGACCAGGCGGTCGAGGAGTACGCAGCGACCGGGTGTGCCTCTTCGCTGGGGGAGTGGGTAAAGGACGTGCATGGCGTTGCCATGCCATTCAGTCCGGGCAGGGGGCTGCCGATGATGGCACTCAGCGTGGCGGGCGCGGCGCAGGAGCTTCCTGCCGGGCGGCTGCTTGGCGAGATCCGCGACAAGCTTGTCGGCACGGTCCACAAGATCGAGCAGAGCCTGGGGCAGAGATATTAGGAATCAGCAGGCCGGAGCGGGCTCGCTGGTTTGTTTAACGGACAGAAGCAACAAGGAAACACTATGACCAACTCTAGGAACGTAAAAGTCCAGTTTCTTTTCGACTTTGGAAGCCCGAATTCCTACCTGAGCCACAAAGTCATCCCCCGGATCGAAGCCCGCCAGGGTGTGCAATTCGAGTACGTGCCGGTGCTGCTGGGCGGCCTGTTCAAGCTGACGGGGAATTGTTCCCCGGCGGAGGCCTTCGCCGGCATCAAGAACAAGCCGGAGTACGGCAAGCTGGAAATGCGGCGCTTCATGGAAAAGCACGGCTTGGCATACGAACACAATCCGTTCTGGCCCATCAACACTTTGCAGATCATGCGTGGCGCCGTCGCCGCGCAGAAGAACGGGACCTTCGCGCGGTACGTGGACGCCGTTTTCGCGCATATGTGGGAGCAGGGCCTGAAGATGGACGACCCGCTGGTGATCGCAGCGGCGCTCGACGCCGCGGGCCTGGATGGCGCCGGCTTCAAGGCGCGCATCGCTGACCCGGAAGTCAAGCAAACGCTGGTGGCGAATACCGAGCAAGCCTTCGCGCGGGGCGCCTTCGGTTCGCCGACGTTCTTCGTCGGGGAGGAAATGTACTTCGGCAAGGATCAGTTGCGTGACGTGGAGGAAGAGATTCAGCGCGTCATGAAGTGACCAAAGTGACCGGGGCGGGGACTCACGCTGGAGGCCCCATGCGGCGCTGCACGGCTGTCATGGGCGTAATCTATGCTTGTGAGCGAAAGCCCGCGCCCGCACTCCCGCCGGCGCGCCGCCCAATCCGTTGAAAGGACGAGCGTATGGAACACCGAGCTGCCAGTCAGATCCCCGCCACCCTGATCCCCGGCGACGGCATCGGGCCGGAAGTGGTGGATGCCACCCTCAAGGTGCTGGACGCGCTTGGCGCGCCGTTTTCCTGGGACGTGCAGCAGGCCGGCATGGCGGGCATCGCCCAAGGCGGCGATCCGCTGCCGGAGGCCACCCTCGACAGCATCCGCCGCACCGGTCTGTCGCTGAAAGGCCCGCTGACCACGCCGGTGGGCGGCGGCTTCCGCTCCGTCAACGTGCGGCTGCGCGAAGCCTTCAATCTCTATGCCAATGTGCGGCCCGCCCGCACCCTGGTGCCGGGGCGCTTCGAGAACATTGACCTGGTGCTGGTGCGCGAGAACGTGGGCGGCTTCTACGTGGCCCACGACTACTACATTCCCGTGGGCGACGATCCGCATGCCGTGGCGGTATCCACCGGCACCAATACGCGCGACGCCTGCCGGCGCATCGCCCGCTTCGCCTTCGAGTACGCGGTCAGGAACCAGCGCAAGAAGATCACCGTGGTGCACAAGGCCAATATCCTCAAGGCGCTGACCGGCATCTTCCTGGAAGCCGCGCACGAGGTGGCGAAGGACTATGCGGGCCGCGTGGAGATGGACGACCGCATCGTCGATGCCTGCGCCATGCAGCTCGTGCTAAACCCCTGGCAGTTCGACATGCTGCTCTGTACCAACCTGTTCGGCGATATCCTGTCCGACCAGATTGCCGGCCTGGTGGGCGGCCTGGGCATGGCGCCGGGTGCCAATATCGGCGATTCGGCCGCGATCTTCGAGGCCGTGCACGGCTCGGCGCCGGACATCGCCGGCAAGGGCATTGCCAATCCGATCTCGCTGATGCTCGCTGCCGGGCTGATGCTCGAACACGTGGGCCGGCAGGACCTGGCGGCGCGGCTGCGCACGGGGATCGACCTGGCGCTCAATCAGGACCATGTCAGGACCGGCGACCTGAAGGGCTCGGCGTCCACGCTGCAGTTTGCCGAGGCCGTCGAGAAACGCCTGGGCTGAGGAGTCGGCGGGCTGCCCGGCCTCGTGCTGCCGGGTACCGCCGCGGTGGAACCGATGCTGGAGGCGAAGTCAGGGCAGCAGGCGCGCCTCGGTCACCGCTTGCAGCTCGCCCGGCGTGATGCCGTCGGCCATGGCTTCCACCCGCAAGCCGTCGGGCGTCACGCACATCACCGCCAGGTCGGTGTAGATGCGGCGGACCACGCCGCGCGCCGTCAGCGGCAACGTGCAACGCCGCAACAGGCGCGGGCGGCCGTCACGGGTGGTGTGTTCCATCAGCACCCAGACCTCGCGGGCGCCAAAAGCGAGTTCCATCGCGCCGCCCACCGCGGGCGGCGTGTCGGGGTCGCCCCGGCTCCAGTTGGCCAGATCGCCGTTTTCCGCCACTTCATAGGCGCCCAGGATGGCCAGGTCCAGATGGCCGCCGCGCATCATGGCAAAGCTCAGCGCCGAATCGAAGATCGCCGCGCCGGGGCGCAGCGTCACCGGCTGCTTGCTGGCGTTGATCAGGTCCGGGTGCTCCTGCCCCAGCGGCGGGCGCGGCCCGAGATGCAGGATGCCGTTCTCGCTATGCAGGAAGACCTCCCGCTCCTGCGGGATCATGTCGCCGACCAGCGTTGGCAGGCCGATGCCCAGGTTGACATAGGAGCCTGCCCGGATGTCCTGCGCCGCGCGTCGCGCGATCTGCTCCCTGTTCCATCGCATCATGGCTGGCTCCCGGCTGGTTGGCAGGTTTCGGTGGTGACCAGCCGGTGGACAAAGATGCCGGGCGTCACGATATGTTCGGGGTGCATGGCGCCGGCCTCGACCATCGTATCCACCTCGGCCACTACCACGCGCGCGGCGGTTGCCATGATGGGATTGAAATTGCGGCCGGACAGGTGATAGTCCAGGTTGCCCAGGCGATCCGCATTGCGTGCGCGGATCAGCGCGAAATCGGCACGCAGCGGCAGTTCGAGCACGTGCTGCACACCGTCGATTTCTCGCGTGTCCTTGCCCTCGGCGAGGATGGTCCCGGCGGTAATGGGGCAGTAGAAGCCACCCAGTCCGGCACCGGCGCAGCGGATGCGTTCCACCAGCGTGCCTTGCGCCACCAGCTCCAGCTCGACTTCGCCGCGCCGGTAGGCATCGCGAAAGGCCGTGGCCCCGGCCGTCAGCGGATACGAGCAGACCAGCTTGCGCACGCGCCCGGCTTCGATCAGGCTCGCCACGCCCTCGCCGTCATAGCCGGCGTTGTTGGAGATCACCGTGAGATCCCTGGCGCCCTGCGCCAGCACCGCGGCGACCAGGCCGCCGGGCAGGCCGGCGCTGCCGAAGCCGCCTACCATCACGATGGCGCCGTCGCGCAGGCCGGCGATGGCTTCGCCGCAGCTTGCCACCCGCTTGTTGACCAATTCCATGCCCGACCCTCTCCCGATGCGCGCAGCGCCGCCGCCGCCAATTTTCGTATCATGCGCTGTCTTGTTTAATAGGTTCAAGTATCAAGAGCTTAAATCTTGATAAGCTGTACTTATCTCCAAGGCTGGCCATCCCAATGAACCTGGAACTCCGACACTACCGATACTTCGCGGCGCTGGCCGAGGAACTGCACTTTGGCCGCGCGGCGGAGCGCCTGGGTATTTCGCAACCGGCGCTGAGCCAGCAGTTCAGATGGATCGAACAGGAGGCCGGCGCTGCGCTGCTGTCGCGCAGCAAGCGCCAGCTTGCGCTGACGGAGGTCGGCGCGGTCTTTTACGACGAAGCGCTGGGCATCCTCCGCCAGGTACAGCACGCCGAGCTGGCCACGGCCAGCGCGAGCCGGGGCGATCTCGGCAGCGCCTCCATCGGCTACGTGGCCTCCGCAGCGCTTTCGGGTTTGCTGCCCAGGCTGATTTATCATTTTCGCCGGGATCATCCGGCGGTGCGGCTCGCCATGCGCGAGATGGACATGCCCGCGCAGCTGGATGCGGTTGCGCGCGGTGCGCTCGATATCGGCTTTATCCGGCCCCCGCTGCAAGCCTTGCCCGAAGGGATCGCCCTGTTCGATATCGCGTCGGAAGCGGTCGTGGTGGCGTTGCACGCCACGCATGCGCTGGCCGGCCGTGCGCGCATCGACGTGGCCATGCTGCGCGACGAGACTTTTATCTGCACGCATACGGAGCACGGCACCGGCTTCTATGCCATCACCCTCGCCATCTGCGGCAACGCCGGCTTCCAGCCGCGCGTGGAGGCCTTGTCGAGCCAGATGGCCACCATCATCAGCATGGTGGCGGCCGGCTTCGGCGTGGCGTTGATTCCGGCGTCGATGCGCGCGTTCGCGCCGCCGGACGTGATATTCAGGCCGCTGGCGCGCAATGAGGTGATGTCGCAACTGGCAGTGATACACCGGAATAACGAGCGCGCGCCCACGGTGCTGCGGCTGATCGAGCGGTGCCGGGCGGGAAGGGGGAAGGATCGGCAGCCGAAGTGAACGGCCGGGCGGCGGGGAGCCGCCCGCGACCAAGCACGAAGCGCGGAGAGCGAAGAGCGAAGAGCAATGCCCCTCGGCGCTCATGCATCAGGCCCGGTCAGGCCTTCTTCAACTGCTCCCGGATCGGCAGCGCGCGAATCCGCTTGCCGGTAGCCGCGAAGATCGCATTGCACAGCGCAGGTGCGATGGCCGGCACTGCCGGCTCGCCGACGCCGCCCAACGGCGCGTCGAACTTGCCGGGCACGAGGTGCACGTGGATCTGGCGCGGCGCCGACGTTGCGCGCATCACCTCGTACTGGTGGAAGTTGTCCTGCTGGGCGCGCCCGTCCTTGAAGGTGATCTCACCCGTGGTGGCCAGGCTGATGCCCATGATGCAGGCGCCTTCCACCTGCGAGCGGATGCGGTCCGGGTTGACCTGCGCGCCGCAGTCCACCGCCATGTCGATGCGCGGGATGCGGATGCTGCCATCGTCGCCCACCGCCACTTCGATCACCGCCGCCACATAGGTCACGAAGCTGTAGCAGACCGCCAGTCCAAGCCCGCGGCCCTTCGGCAGCTTCCTGCCCCAGCCGGCCTCGCGCGTAGCCAGCTCGATCACGCCGCGCAGGCGGCCGGTGTCAAGCGGATACTGCTGCGGTGATTCGCCGTAGTTCCAGGAGTCGGCCAAGCTGGCCGGGTCGATGCGGCGGTCCGGGCCCAGCAGCGCGAGCAGGTAGTCGCGCTGGTCGCGCCCGGCAGCCGCGGCCAGCTCGGCCGCGAACGACTGGACCGCAAAGGCGTGGGGGATATTGGACACCGAGCGGAACCAGCCGATGCGGGTGTGCGCTTCCACCTCCGGGTTTTCCACGCGTACGTTGGGGATGTCGAACGGCATATTCACCGCGGACATGCCCAGCTCGAAGGCGGCTTCGTTGTTCGCGCCAGCCACGAAGATCGACGTGATGGTGGAGGCCGCCGTGCGGTGCAGCCACGCTTGCGCCCTGCCATCGGGCGACAGCATCGCTTCCATATGCTCCACGGACACGGTATGGAAATAGTCGTTATGCAGGTCATCGTCGCGCGTCCAGGTCACCTTGACCGGCTTGCCGTCCATGGCCTTGGACAGCAGCGCGGCCTCGGCGGCGAAGTCCGGCTTGGACTTGCGGCCAAAGCCGCCGCCCAGCAGCGTCACGTGCACCGTCACGTCCTCGGGCTTCAGGCCAAGATGCCCGGCCACCGTTTCACGCGTGGCCTGGGGCGCCTGTACCGATGTCCAGACCTCGCACTTGCCACCGGCGATGCGCGCGGTGGCAACCGGCGGCTCCATCGTGGCGTGCGCGAGATGCGGCAGGTAATACTGCGCGGTGACCCGCTTGCCGGGACCGGCCAGCGCGGCCATGGCGTCGCCCTGGTTCCTTGCCACCTTGCCGGGCTGGCTCGCGGCTTTCTCCATGGTGGCCCGGAACGCGCCGGACTCGTAGCTGGCGTTGGGACCATCGTCCCAGCGCAGCTTCAGCGCCTCGCGGCCCTTGATGGCCGACCAGGTATTGGTGGCAATCACCGCCACGCCCCCCAGCGGGTGGAACATGGCGGGCGCGGGGCTGCCAGCCAGCTCGACCACCTTGATCACGCCGGGCACCTTCAACGCCTGCGTGGAATCGACGCCGGCAAGCTTGCCGCCAAACACCGGCGGGCGCGCGATCACCGCGTACAGCATGCCGTCCAGCCGCACGTCGATGCCGTATTGCGCGCGGCCGGTGACGATATTGTGGCCATCGATATTGCGCGTGCTGTCCTTGCCGATATAGCGGAACTGCGAGGGATCCTTCAGCTTGAGGCTGGCGGGCGCCGGCACCGGCAGGCGCGCGGCGTCCTTCGCCAGCGCCCCGTAGCCGAGGCGCTTGCCGCTCGGCACGTGGACCACGGCATGGTTGTGGGCCTGTACCTCGCTCACCGGCACGCTCCAGCGCGCGGCGGCGGCGGCTTCCAGCATCATCCGCGCGCTGGCGCCGACGCGCCGCATGGGATCGAAGAAATGCCGCACGCTGCGCGAGCCGTCGGTGTTCTGGTTGCCGTAGCGGATCTCGTCGCCGGGAGCCTGCACCACCAGCACCTGCGCCCAGTCGGCTTCGAGTTCATCGGCGACAACCATCGGCAGGCTGGTGCGCACGCCCTGTCCCATCTCGGAGCGGTGGCAGACGATGCTTACCTTGCCGTGTTCATCGATGGAGACAAAGACCAGCGGGCTGTCCACGGCGCCGCCGGGCATGCCGTCGCGGCCGTATTTCCCGGGCTCCCCGGCGGCCAGCACAATGCCGTCCAGGCCGACCGTCAGCGTCAGTCCGGCAAGGGCGCCCATGCTCTGGAGCCAGCGGCGGCGCCCGGCGGATGGCGGATTGCCGGCGTTGTCCGGTTGCGCCCGGGGCGTGGTGAGACCGTGTCGCGCGCTCATTTGGCACTCCTCTTGCCAGTCGAAGGCGCAGCCGGCTTCCCGGCCACATTCGATTTGGCCACGTGCTGGATGGCAGCGCGTATGCGCGTATAGGTGCCGCAGCGGCAGATGTTGCCGCTCATGGCGCCGTCGATGTCTTCCTCGGTCGGATGCGGGTTTGCATGCAGCAGCGCCGTGGCCGACATCAACTGCCCCGCCTGGCAGTAGCCGCACTGCGGCACGCCGAATTCCTCCCAGGCCGCCTGCAAGGCTTGCCCGGTCTTGTCGGCGGACAAGCCTTCGATGGTGGTGATCTTCTTGCCGGCGACCGCCGAGATCGGCGTCACGCAGGAGCGGATCGGCTGTCCATCCATATGCATGGTGCAGGCGCCGCACAGCGCCATGCCGCAGCCGAACTTGGTGCCGGTCAGGCCGATGTGATCGCGCACGGCCCACAGCAAGGGGGCATCGTCGGGCAGGTCGATCCTTTGCGGCTTACCGTTGATCGTGATTGTTCTCATGTTTCTGTGGGATGGTCCAACGGGGAAAGGGGCTGGCGGACGAGCCAGGTGCCAGCGCGGTGCTGCGCTGCCGCTTGTGCGGGAAGCCGGGTAGCGGTCCGTGCGATGCTGGGGCTGGGCCGCTGGCCGGGCATCATGCTGCCGCGGCAGCGTTGCGCAAGGCGCATTGTGATCCCGGTGGCCGGTTCACGGAATGGCGGCTTCGGGATTTCATAATTCCAGAAAATGGAATCATGGTGATTGCGGATGAGAGGGCGCGGAGGGAAGCCGAGGCTCGCGAGAATCGCTGACGTGCTGGCGCGCAGGTGTGAGGCGGGGAGGGGGAGGGACGGGGAGGGACGCCAGGCGCTGTTCGTGCGCGGTGGCATCGCGATGCCGCGGCACCGTGTTCAGACGGCGTCGCGGCGGGATGCCAACCGCGGGTACTGCATCAGGCGTTGGCGCCTTCGGTGAACACGTCGACCTTGCCGGTACGTGCGCCATCGGTGTAGCTGTCGAAGCTGCGAGCCGGCGAGGCCGACACACCCGACCGATCCAGGCCGGCGATACGGGCGCCTTCCGTGAAGGTATCGAGCTTGCCGCTGCGGGTGCCTTCCGTGAAGGTATCCAGCTTGCCGCTGCGCGCGCCGTCGGTGAAGGCGTCGTAGGTGCGGAATTCATAACCGTACTTGTCACCCGGGAGCAGATCCTTGGCGGAGGCGGCGTGGGCGGCGCCGATGGCGGCGAACGACAGCACGAGGGTGGAAGCGAGCTTGAGGGCGAAGGTCTTGGTCATGATGTTCTCCAGTTTCATAAAATTCGTTGAATTTCGTTGATTGTTCGCTGCATCTGCCAGAACGTTGCTTTGTTTGCATTGCGCCGTCCATGTAACGAACTATAGGGGAGGCATCGAGACCCAAGGCGGGATGAATCCGGTTATATTATTCAGTTTTTTTGAATATGGATCGGGGCGACACGGCCCCTGCCAGGCGCTACTTCACAAAACCAAGTACCTCACGGAATCGTTCATGCCGGCTTGTGCGCAGCCACTCAAACGCAACCATCTCGACCGTGGCCGCGGTTGCCCCGCCGCTGCGCATCCTGTCCACCGCCGCCCCCCGGCTGGCGGCTTTCCGCGAGCCGATGGCATCCAGCACGACGGTCACGTTAAAACCGTTGCCAAGTAGTCCGGCGACGGTCTGGAGCACGCAGACGTGGGCTTCGCAGCCGGCTACCACCACGTTCTTCCGGGCATCGGGAAGCAAGTCGAGCAAACCGTCCCGGCAGCCATCGAAGTCATCCTTGGCCAGGGTTTGATCGCACAGGCGCTTGATCTCCTCGATATTCCCGCCCAGGCTTCCGGGGCTTTGTTCGGTGCCGATCACGGGCACCCCAAGTACGCGCGCGATGTTGGCGAGTCGCACGGCTTCTTTGACGACGCGATCGCCTTCGTGTATCGCCGGCATCAGGCGTGCCTGGAAATCCACCAGCACCAGAACAGACTCGGCGGCATTGTGCAGCATGCTCATTTTCCTCAGTGCGTTGCGATACCGATCGATTCCCGCAGGCGATTCGCGGCGGGAGCCACTGCGGTCTCAAGCCGCATGGCTCAGCCGTGGCGCCGGGCATGCACGTAACCGTACGCGAAGCGGCATCCAAATGCACCTGATGTAACATGTCTTCCCAATCTGACAAAGGAGGGGGGATGTCCAAGGGTCTGGTGTTGCTGGCTGCCGCGATGACGGCGCAATTGCTTTTGCTTTCAGGCTGTATGGGTGGTGGCGTCAGCACGAACGTTATCGAGGCGTCGGAGCCGAAGCGCGTGCATTCCAATGCCAGCGTCAGCGACCTGGTGTTGTGCCTGAAAGGCCGGCTGGGGGACGACGCCAGCGTGATCGCGTATGCGGAGCCGGGAAGAGTCGATATCCGCGTCGGGCGCGCCCAGGATTCCGATTACCGGTACTTTCACCTGATCAGTTTGCGTCGTGCGCAGGAAGGTTCGGATGTCGAGATCCGGAGTTCGGGAGAATGGCATCCCTGGTTGAGCACGAGCCGGATAAGCGGCATGGTGGAAGACTGCGTACCGGGAAAGGCGCGTTGAACTGAATCGCGGCTCCGCGATTCGCTGGCGATCAGGGCCGTAGCCACGGCCTTGATCGCCGGCCGTGGCTACGGCATCGTGCGCAAGAGGTGTTCCTGCAGTTGCGACAGTTCAAGCGCAATGCCGCCGGGAAAACCCTGGCGCCCGCCGCGCGTGTCGATCAGCAAGTCGCCCAGGTAGGCCGAAAGGGCGGCCGGGTTGCCTCCGAGTGCGGCCAACTGGTTGCCGATGCGCGGATAGGCGCGGCACACTTCCAGCGGTCGTGCCTCCGGGGGCAGCGAAGCCAGCCATTTGAGCGCGGCAACCGAGAGGGACTGCGCATCCGGCGAGTCGGGGGTGCGCATGCCGGCCCAGTCGGGCTCGCCTTGCGCGAGGGCTGTGCCATCCAGGATCTGCTTTGCTTCCTCGATGGTGACAAATTCGAATGAGAGGGGTTCCATGCCGGTTCCGGATCAGGTCTGCGTACACGCCATACGGCGTCGGCGGGTATTTTAGCGCACGTTCGCTGGCGAGCCGGCCCGGCTGCCTGTATCCGGCCTGACAAGCTCAGCTTGTACCCGCAGCGCTATTCTTCGCCGGACGGATCGTACGGTATTACCTGCTCTTGTTCGTCCGGCTGGTTGCGCGCGACGATCGCTCTCGCGGGTATCGATGCACTCAGGTTGAATGGCTGATGTGGCACGCCGGGAGGGATGAACAGGAAGTCGCCTGCTTCGGTGATGACCGACTGTCGCAGTCCGGGTCCGTAGCGCGTCTCGACACGCCCCTCCAGCACGTAGATGGCAGTCTCATGGCCGCGGTGCACGTGTGGTTCGGCGTGTCCGCCCGGCGGGACGACGACGAGGTACATCGATAAGCCCTTCGCGCCGGCGGTGATGGCGGAAATGCCCACGAAGTAAGGCAGGCGCTGGCCGGTGGCAATTTCCCGATCCGGGCGCACCGACACAAGGGTCGCGTCGGTAGCATGTGCATTGTCTTGCATCTGCGCTCCTTCTGAAATCCAGGCAGTCCCCAACCTACGGTGACTGGTAAGTATGCAGGTAAGCCAGCAAGTCCTCGATCTGCTGCTCATTGCCGAGGCCCGAAAAACGCATCCTGGTTCCCGGCACGACCTTGCCCGGCGATGCGATAAACGCTTTCAGTGTCTTCTCAGACCACACAATGCCCGATTTCTTCATGGCCGCAGAGTATGCGTAGTCATTGGTTCCCCCGGCGGGCCGGCCATAGATGGCATTGAGCTGGGGGCCAAACGCACCGCGTGCCGATGGTCCGATGCGGTGGCAGGACGCGCATCGTGTGGCGAATAGCGCTCTGCCGGCCGTTACGTCGCCGGCAGCATGCGCCGATGCATGGACGGCCAGGGCCAGTGTCAATAGTGCGGCTCTTTTCATGGGGTCCACCACGATCAATCGTCCCTGGTCAACACTTCCAGCAACTCGATCTCGACGACCAGGTTCGAGTTCGGCTTGATGTGAGCCCCGACCTGTCTTTCGCCATAAGCGAGATGGGCCGGCACATGGAGCTTGCGCTTGCCGCCCACTTTCATGCCAATCAGGCCGATATCCCAGCCTTTGATCGGTTTGCGCGGCAAACCTCGCCGTTCAGGGCGAGGAAGGATAGCGCGGACGGCGTAGCCGTTCTTTGAGCCCTTAGTGCGGCGTTCGCTGCTGCTCGATGCACTGGCGGATCACGATGATCGGTGCGCCGCCGCAGCTTCCGGCGAAGTAGCTCGGCGACCAAAGCGCACCGCCCCACAGCTTACGCCGGATGTTCGGATCGTTCTTTGTGCGGATCATCCGGCTCGAAACGCCCTTCAGGCTGTTCACCAATGCCGAGACCAAATTATAATTTGCTCTATGGAACGACTCCAAGCCTTTAAATTCGAACTCATGCCGAACGGCGAGCAGACGCGCGACATGCGTCGCTTCGCCGGATTGGAGGTGACCCGCTTTTTCGGACAGCACCTATCTTGAGAAACAGGAGGTGCCACCATGCCGAAAACGCGCCCACCTTACACCGCTGTCTTCCGGCAGCAAATGATCGACCTGGTCCATGCGGGTCGACGCCCTGAAGAACTGGCCAAGGAGTTCGAACCGACGGCGCAGACGATCTATAACTGGGTCGCTCAGGCTGAGCGTGACGCCGGTACGCGTCAGGACGGCCTGACTACCGTCGAACGCCTGGAGCTCACGCGCTTACGCCGCGAGAACCGCCAGCTCAAAATGGAGAAAGAGATACTGGCAAAAGCCGCGGCCTGGTTTGCCCGGGAGACCGGCTCGCTGCCAGACAAGGGTTCGAGTTCATGAAGGCAAACCAGGCCCAATATCCACTTTGCACCATGGCGCGGCTGCTCAAGGTCTCGCGCAGCGGCTTCCATGCGTGGAACGAACGGGGGCCGAGCGCCCATGCGGTGTGCGATAAATTGTTGACAGCACAAATCCGCACGATTCACACCCAATCCCACGGCACCTACGGAATGCCGCGGGTCCATGCGTGCCTACTGCGCCAGGGCATTCATGTCGGACGCAAACGCGTGGCACGTCTGATGCGGGAGGCAGGCCTGCGTGGCGTTTGCCGGCCACGCTTCATTTGCACCACCCACCGCGACCTGCGGGCGAGGCCTGCGCCCGATCTGGTGCAGCGACACTTCTGTGCCGATGCACCCAATCAGCTGTGGGTGGCCGATGCTACCTTCGTGCCTACTGCCAGCGGCTTTTACTACCTGGCGGTGGTGCTCGACGTGTACAGCCGGCGTATCGTGGGCTGGGCCATGGACAGTCATTTACGCACCGCGCTGATGGTGCAGGCCCTGGATATGGCCTTGGCACAGCGCCGTCCGGACGCGGTAATTCATCATTCGGACCAAGGCTGCCAATACACGTCTGTGGCGTTTGGCCAGCGCTGTCGCGACGCCCGTGTCCAACCTTCGATGGGATCGGTGGGCGACGCGTACGACAACGCCATGTGCGAAAGCTTCTTCGCCACGCTCGAATGCGAGCTGCTGATGCGCACCCACTTCGTCACACACGATGAGGCGCGGCGTGCCCTGTTCACCTGGATCGAGGGCTGGTACAACCCGCGCCGTCTTCACAGCGCCTTGGGCTACCGATCCCCGGCTGAGTTTGAAAGGTTGACCGCCCATGACAAAGATCTGACGCCACACCAGGATTACACCGCCCCATCACAAGGAGACAACAGATCGATCTAACATTCAAATGCAGAACTGTCCGATGAGGCGGGGTAACCCCAGATCGTGCCGGTTCGTATTTAATCAGGCTCTGGCATTGCAAAAAGCCAACCACGAGACGGGCGGCAAATTCATCGGCTATGTGGCGATGGCGAAGCAGCTGACGGCTTGGCGAAATAGCGCAGAGACGGCGTGGCTGAAAGGTGCGCCGGTTCACCCCTTGCAGCATGCGCTGAAGGATTTGGAGAAGGCTTACAAGAATTTCTTCGCCGGGCAAGCTGACTTCCCGCGCTTCAAGAAGAAGGGGCAGCGCGATAGCTTCCGCTACCCAGATCCCAAACAGATCAGACTCGATCAGGCCAACTGCCGCATATTCCTGCCCAAGCTGGGCTGGCTGCGCTACCGAAACAGCCGGGATGCGCTTGGTGAGCTGCGCAACGTCACGGTATCGCTGCGCGCTGGCAAGTGGTTCGTTAGTATCCAGACCCGGCGAGAAGTCGCTGTGCCGGTTCCGAGCGGTCCTGCTGTCGGCATCGACATGGGAATCGCTCGCTTCGCCACCCTGAGCGACGGCACGTTTGTCGCGCCGCTCGCGGCCTTCAAAAAGCACGAGCAGCGGCTTTCGCAGTATCAGCGCCGCATGGCCCGCAAGCAGAAAGGTAGCTCGAACTGGAAGAGGGCGAAGTCCCGCGTGCAGCGTATCCACGCGCGCATCGCGAATGCCCGCAACGACTTCCTGCACAAAGCCTCCACTACGATCAGCAAAAACCACGCAATGATCGCTGTCGAGGACTTACAGGTGCGCAACATGAGCAAATCGGCGAGCGGCACCGCCGATGCGCCGGGGCGCAACGTCCGCGCAAAAAGCGGCCTCAACAAGGCCATTCTGGATCAGGGATGGTTCGAATTCCGTCGCCAGCTTGCGTACAAGACGGATTGGCGTGGCGGCTTCTTCGTCGCCGTTCCAGCGCAGAACACGAGCCGCACCTGCCCGTGCTGCGGCCATATCTCTGCCGATAATCGCCGTACGCAAGCGCTGTTCGCCTGCGTACGCTGTGCCCATACGGCCAACGCCGATCACGTCGGTGCGATCAATGTTTTAGAGCGCGGACAGCGCTTGTTAGCCTGTGGAGAGCCGGTGCAGTCGGGCCGCTCAATGAAGCAGGAACCCGCCGAAGCAGTCCAAGCCATCGCGGCTTGGGTGCAGTAGGAGTCCTCGTCCATTAGGGTGGGGAGGATGTCAAGACGCGCCCGGTCCCGATGACGCACTGGAAGGGCTTGCCGCGATCATGGGAGGAGTCGAACCTGGTGCCGTCCTCCAGGTAGCCGGTGTACTGGGTGGTGATCAAGGCGCCCTTGACCACCGCTTTGCCGTCGCCGGGTTGAATGTCTTCAATCTGTAGTTCGCTGCTCATTAGTTGCTCTCGTACATTGCCTGAGGAGGAAGAGTTTACAGGGATTACGGCGAGCGGCCACGGCGCCGCGCTATCGTTGGCAGTCCGCAGGCCTTCCGCGCGGCCGGCGGCAGGAGGAGACGATGGCACCCTCCGTATGGCGGGCGCAGCCATGAACCCATCCGGCTTACGACCTTACGACTCTCCATGCTCGCCTAAACCCGGAACGTGATCGTCGCTCCGCGGCAAGCCAAGGGAGAACTTGACGGGAAAGCCGAGCGCTATGGTTTGCTCCCCAGGCACCTCGCGGATCATGTCCCGCGCCTTCACATGCGGGTCGGCAAACAACTCCTGCGCGCTCAGCGAAGGGGAGAACGGAAGATCCAGTGCTGCGAAGGCATCAGCCCACTCCGCCAGGGTGCGCGTCAGGAAGATGCCGGCGAGCAACCCGTTCACCTCCGGCTTGTGCTGCTGGCGGCCGGCCCGCGCAGTGAAACGGGCATCGAGAAGCGCGGGAAACGCCTTGCCAAGCGCATCGCACAGGTTCAGCCAGAACTTGTTCTCGAGAATGCCCATGGCGAGGTATCTGCCATCGCTCGTTTCGAAGATGTCGTTGTCCGGCATCACGGTCGGCGATTCGTGCGGGCGATCTTCGTACCCGCGCGCGGCCCAAGCGCCATGGGCGGTCCAGGACAGGATGGCGTCATGGATCGACACATCGAGATGCTGGCCACGGCCGTTCTGGCGCGCGCTCATGATGGCCACGGCCAGCGAGAGCGCCGCGTAGCCGGAGGCCGCGTAGTCGGAGACGCGGGCACGCGGCCGGGAGACCTTGTCCTCCACCTGCACTGGCACGGCCCAGTAGCCTGCCAGCGCGAGATAGTTCAGATCGTGGCCAGCGTGGTCGGCATAGGGTCCGGTTTGACCGAAGCCGGAGATGGAGCACAGCACGATGGCCGGGTTCACCTCCGCGAGCGTGACATAGCCCAGACCGAGGCGCTGCATCACGCCGGGCCGGAACCCTTCGACAACGGCGTCCGCATCCCGCACCAGGCCAAGAAATGCGGTACGTCCTTGCGGGGATTTCAGGTCGAGCGCGATGGAGCGCTTGCCACGGTTGAACTGGGCGAACACCGCGGGGCCGAGCTGGCGGGAGGTGTCCCCCGTACCCGGCTGCTCCACCTTGACGACGTCCGCGCCGAGTTGCAGCAGCAGGGTGGTCGCATGGGGGCCAGGCAGCAACTGGCTGAGATCGATGATCTTGACGTCTTTGAGGCAGGACCACGCTGGTTTCATGATGCGTCCCGGATGGGTTGGATACAGCGATTCAGCTGACGTCGCCGTTCATGCCGATGGAGCGGATCAGCGTGCCGTAGCGGGCGCTGTCGGCGGCTACCGCGGCGTTGAACTGGGCCGGGGAGGCGCTGCGGCGCAACTCGCCCGCGTTGGCCTTGATCTGGGCGTCGAGGCGCCCGCCGGCCTGCAGCCCGGTGACGGCGGCAAAGAGCCGCTGGGTGAGCTCGGAGGGAAAGCGCGCGGGGGCAAACAGGCCGGTCCAGTTATCGAGGACGAAGCCGGGCGGCATGGCCTCGGCAAACGTCGGTACGTCCGGGAAATAGACGGAGCGCGCGGCCGACGACACCGCCAGCGCCCGGACCTGGCCGTTGCGCAGGTATTGCGTGGCCGTGCTCAGCACGGGCATGCCGAACTGGGTCTGGCCGCTCAGCATCGAGGTGATGATCTCGGTTGCGCCCTTGTATGGGATATGGACGGCGTCGGTGCCGGTCTGGTGCAGCAACGCTTCGACGGCCAGATGCGCGATGCTGCCTTTGCCGCCCGAGCCGTAGTTGAGCTTGCCGGGGGCGCGTTTCATTGCCGCGATGAGGTCGGCCGCGGTTTTGTACGGTGCATCCACGGGGACGACAAGCGCGGTCGGCCCGCCGGAGATCGCCGCGATGGACGTGAAATCGTGCGCGGGATCGTAGGGCATGTTGCGATACATATGCACGTTGATGACATGCGTATTCGCGAGAATGCCGAGGGTATAGCCGTCCGCCGCGGCGCGCTTCAGGGCGCTCGCGCCGATGATGCCGCCGGCGCCCGGCATGTTCTCGACAACCAGCGGCTGGCCCAGCTGCCGGCCTAGCTCGGCCGACAGGGTCCGCGCCAGATTGTCCGGGGCGCTGCCCGCCAGGAATGGGACGATCAGGCGGATGGGGCGATTGGGATAGGTCGCGGCGGCGCGCGCCGGGGCCAGCATGCTGCTCAAGGCAGCCGCGCTTGCCGTGGCAAGCCAGGTTCGGCGGTTCATCGGGATGTCTCCTGTTTGTCGAGCCGCGCAGCCTGGCGGCGCGGTCTGCTAAAGGCGCAGCGGTTCAAGCCTTCGCCTGCATGGGTTCGAGAATGGCCCGGGCGATGGTATTGCGTTGGATCTCGCTGGTGCCGGTGAAGATCCGGAACATGCGCAGCTTGCGGAACGCCTGCTCTACCGGGTGGCCTCGGGTGACGCCGACATTGCCGTGGATCTGTACCGCCTTGTCGGCCACTTCGAAGCAGCGCTCCGAGATAAAGAGCTTGCACGCCGCGGCCTTCATGCGCAGGTCAGCACCGCTATCGGCCAGCGCGGCGGTCTGCGCGATCATGCACTCGCAGGCCCACAGCGCCGCGGCCATGTCCGCGAGCATGTGCTGGATGGCCTGGAAGCGTGCAATGGGGCCGCCGAACTGGCGCCGCTTGCCCGCGTACTCCAGCGAGGCTCGATAGGCCGTAGTGGCCAGCCCGAGCATGGTGGGGCAGTGCAGCAGCCGGTTGACGTTGATGCGCGACATGCCGAGCTTGAAGCCGTTGCCTTCTCCGCCAAAGATATTGGCGCGCGGCACCCGCACATTGGTGAACTCGACATCCGCATCGATATGCTGGCCCGACATCGGCACATACTCGGTACTGACCTTGACGCCCGGCAGGTCCAGGTCGATCAGCACCGCAGTGATGGCCGGCGGCGAGGCGGCTGCGTCGGTCACGCACATGACGATGGCGAAATCGGCAAACGGCGCGCCGCTGATGTAGTGCTTGCGGCCATTGACGACCAGATCGTCGCCGTCCACCACGGCCGTGGTCGAGATGCTTTGGGCATCCGAGCCGGAATGCGGCTCGGTGAGGGCAAAGCAGGTCGACTTCTCGCCCTGGATCACCGGCTGGAAATAGCGCGCAAGCTGCTCGGGGGTCGCGTACTTGAGCATATTGCCCACGCGCGGCGGCCCGCCCAGGTCGCCCAGCACGTGCGGCGCCAGCACGGCGCCGCTGCCGGCGAGGTCCGCTTTCAGCGCGCATTGCTCGGCGATATTCAGGCCCTTGCCGCCGAGTTCGACAGGCAGGCAGGCGGCATAGAGTCCCAGTTCGCTGGAGCGGCGCCAGACGCCGCGCAGCACGTCCCTGGGCCAGGCGTCTTCCGAGCCGAGGCCGAGCTCCCGCTCCAGCGGCAGCAGTTCCTCGTCGATATAGCGGCGGATCGCGGCGCGGGTCTCGATGAGCACGGGGTTGGTCAGATCTTCGAACATGGTGCTTTTCCTTAATTCACGCGGCGGGATACACCCTGCCAATAGGGCTCGCGCACCAGTTTGCGGGCGAGTTTCCCGCTGGCGTTCTTGGGCAGGTCGGCAACGAAATCGACCGATCGCGGCGACTTGTAGTCGGCGATCCGGGCGCGGCAATGCGCGATGAGGTCCTCGGCGCTGGCTTGCCGGCCGGGCCTGAGCGCGACCACCGCCTTGACGCTTTCGCCCCAGGTGTCGTCCGGCACGCTGATCACGCAGGCTTCCATCACATCGGGGTGCAGGTACAGGGTGGCTTCGACCTCGGTCGGATACACATTGAAGCCGCCGGAAATGATCATGTCCCTCTTGCGGTCGACCAGGTAGATATAGCCTTGCTCATCGACACGGGCCAGGTCGCCCGTGCGCAGCCAGCCATCGACAAGCGCCTCGCGCGTCAGCGCGGGCTCACCCCAGTAACCCTGAAACACATCCTCGCCGCGGATCACCAGTTCGCCGATGTCGTCGCCGCTCACTTCACGCCCCTGCTCGTCCACCACGCACACCTGCGTTTCCCCGAGGGCCCGGCCGCAGGACGCCAGCCGCTCTGGCCGGTGCGCCATGGCCTCGGCATGGTCGGCGGTGGACAGGCGGGTCACGCCGGAGGTGGACTCGCTCGCCCCATAGCCTTGCGACAGGATGGGGCCGATGCGCTCCCACGCCTCGCGGATACGGGCCGGTGCCATCGGCGCGGCGCCGTAGGCCAGCGTTTTGAGGCTGCTCAGGTCCGCGCTGGCCAGGGCGGGTTCCGCCAGCAGCATATTGATCATGGCCGGCACCATGAACACATGGGTGATGCGCAGCCTGGCCACCTCCGCCAGGAAATGCGCGGGCTCGAACTTGTCGAACAGGACCAGGGTCGCGCCGGTGTACAGATAGGGCTGCATCAGCATGCCGGAGGCATGGGTGACCGGCCCGATCAACGCCAGGCGATCACCGGGCCGGGCGGGCTTGTCCATGTTGAGCAGCATCTTGCGCAGCGCTGCCAGGCGGTTGCCGTAGCTCTGCATGGCCGCCTTGATCTTGCCGGTGGAGCCCGATGAGAAATGCAGTACCGCGAGGTCGCCGGGGAGCGGGGCGGCGGCATCGACGGGCGCATCGCTCGCGCTTGCCAGCAAGGTCTCGTAGTCGGCATAACCTGCCGCAGCTTTGCCGATGGCAATGAAGGTCTCCACCGACGCGAAGCCGGCGGTTGCCGGGGAATAGCCGGTATAGCCCGGACCCGAGATCATGACGCGGGGCGTGCAGTTCTGCGCGACATCCGAGGCTTCCGCCGCAGTGAAGCGCGGATTCAGCGCGGCCTTGACGAGGCCGGCCTTGTACAGGGCACACTCGATCTCGACCAGTTCCGTACGATTGCGGGACTGAATCGCCACGCGGTCGCCTTTGGCCAGGCCGAGGCCCAGCAGCGCGTTGGCCAGGCGGTTCGAGCGCTCGTCCAGCTGGCGGTAGGTCAGCACCTGGTCCTGATAGAGAACCGCGGCGTGATCCCCCCAGTAGCGCGCGGCGCGGCGCAGGAAGAAAGCGAAACCCATTTGATGTCTCCGTGGTGGTTCTTTGCCGTAGTCTGTAAGATGCGTGACATCACCACAATGCTGCACTGGCTATAAAGGCATAACTAACGGGAATGTTGCGATGGAGACAAGGGATCTGGAATACGTGCTGGCCGTGGCTGCCCACGGCGGCATAGGCCGCGCCGCGGAGTCGCTGGGCATCAGCCAGCCGGCCCTGACCAAGGCGGTGCAGCGGGTGGAAGGGCAGATCGGCCTGCCCTTGTTCGAGCGCTCGGTCCATGGGATGACCCCAACGCAAGCCGGCGCGCAGTTTATCGAACGAGCCCGGCGAATCCGGCTGGAGTATGAGGATGCGCTCAAGGAGATGCAGGGCATCCGGACCGGTGAGCAGGGCGTCTTGCGCCTGGGCTATTCGCCCTCCATACCCAACGCGCTTGTCATGGGCGCCTGCCGCCAGCTCCTGAAAGAGCGGCCGGTCGCCAGGCTTCGCCTGCGCAGGCGGATGGCGCGGGAACTGATCGATCTTCTGCTGGCTGGCGAACTGGACCTTGCGGTCGCGCCGAGGCAAAAGCAGCGCGCGAGCGAGTTCGCGGTGGAGGAATTGTTCGACGACCGTCTTGTCGTCGTGGCGGATGAATCGCACCCACTGCAGCGCCGGCGCAAGGTCAGCCTGGCGGATCTGGTGGGACAGGAATGGTTGCTGCCCGCGCACCATATCGTCCTGCGGCAGCAAGTCGACGCGGCCTTTCGCAGGCAGGGGCTGGCAGAGCCGAATTTGCGGGTCGAAACGGACTTTGGCAGCGCCTCGCTGTTCCACCTGGTGCGGGGCACGCAGATGCTCAGCGTGTCGGGCGGCGATGCACAGAGCATGCAGATGGGCCTGCGTGCGCTGAACCTGGGGTTGGAAGAACTGGATCTGCGCCGGCGCGTGGGTGTGATCTCGCGGGCCGGGGCTTACCTTTCGCCGCTCGCGCAGCGGATGACGGCGTTGCTGCGCGAACAAAGCGGTCCCGGGATCAAGCCCTGGACAGCCAGTCTTGGCGCAAACGCCCTGCCTACCCCAACAGCAACACCGCGCCGCAGCCCGTCAGCGCCACCGTCCAGATCCGGTCGAGGTTGATCCACCCCGTGCGCAGGAAGGCCACGCCGATGTGGTCATACACCAGCAGCGCTACGGTGCCGATGGCAAGCAGCATGGCCAGCGTGTGCACTCCCAGCGCCAGCAGCGCCGGCATCAGCAGGCCGCTGGCGCCCGGCCCGCCGGCCACCGCACTGCACAGCGGCAGCAGCGCCGGCACCAGCATCAATCCCGCACCGTGCGTGCCCGCCATCAGGAATGACCACAGCGCCAGCCCGGCCATGCCGGCCTGCATGCCCACGCGCGGATGCTGGCGGTGGCCGCGCACGGCGTGCCAGGCGGCCCATCCGATCAGCACCGCGCCGCCGGCGCGTGCCAGCCATTGGGGGTCCAGCAGGCTGCCGAGCGCGAGCGTGGCGGCCAGTACCAGGGCCACCGCCAGGGCGTGGCCGAGTGCAATCGGCAGCAGTGCCAGCAGCACTACCTTGCGCCGGCCGCGATGCAGCCCGAGCGCCACCGCGAATAGCCATCCCATCGCTGGATTGATGCCGTGGAACAGGCCCAGCGCGGCGATGGCCAGCCACGGCCACCAGAGCGGCCACAGCGTGTCGATGTGCGTGCCCAGCGGCACGCCGGAGGTGACAGGCATGGCAGGCGGGGCCGCTACGGGTAGCAGTACGAATCCGACGAGCAGTCGCCGCCTTGCAGCCTGACCTGGTGCGGACGATGGCCAGCCGGCCAGCGCAGGAAGAAGCGCGGGTCGAAGGCCATGCCGCCTTCGGGGGCGGCGTCCAGCTTGACCATCCAGCCGTCGATCCCCTCCGGGTAGAACTGCGCGTCGACCGCGCCGTAGAGCGAGTTGGTGAAGTAGACGCGCCGCCCGTCGCGGCTGACTTCCACCATTTGCGGGCCGCCGTTGAGCGCGGCGCCGCCGGCCGCGGGATGCGTGGCGCGCGAGACGATGCCGCCAATGCGCACGCGGCCGGTCTGCTTCGGTGCGAACGGGTCTGAGACGTCGTACTGCAGGAAGTCGCCCGTGCCCCAACACGAGATATAAAGGAAGCGGTCGTCCATCGACAGGTCGATATCGCTGACCAGCGGCGGCACCGCCTTGAAGCCCTTGAGGATGGGCGGCAGCAGGTCCGGGTCCGCCGGCTCGGCGGGGATGTCGATCACCTTGCGCACCGCCCACTTGTCGCCGTCCCGATACCAGGTCCAGATCGACGACGACAAGTCCTTCAGGCTGATCACGCAATTGACGAAGCCGTACGCCTTGGTGGGATCGTGCGCGGGGCGCAGCTCGAACACCAGTTGATGCTCTTCGCCGAAGTCGATCTCCTGCAGATGCTTGCGCTTGGTGAGATCCCAGAAATGCAGGCGGCGCCCATAGCGCGAGCCGAGCAGGATCTCGGGCACCAGGCCGTCCTCGACCATGTCGGGCGTGCCCCATTCGCTCGTCACCATCGTGTCGTAGCCAAGGTGCCACCAGCCGTCGTAGGCAAGATGCTGCGGGCCGCGCTCCACCTCCCACTGCCCGAGCGGCTCGAAGCTTTGCTGGTCGAGCAGCATGATGCCGCCCGGCCCTTTGCCCTCGGCATTGCCCAGCGCCGTCACGTAGATGCCGGCGGGGCCGCAATGCACGGTATGCGGGCGCGTGTAGCCGGTGCACTCGGCCAGCACGGCCGGCTCGATGATCTTGGCCATGGCCGGGCGCCGCGGATCGGGCTGGGTGTCGATGATATGGATGCGCGACGAGCGCAAGCCCGGCACCACCAGGTAGCGCCGCTCCATATGCGGGTGCGGGGCGTTCGGGCAGAGACAGGACGAGCAGGCGTTCCAGCCGAAGTGATGCAGCTCGTCGCCCGTATTCGGCATGGCCAGCTGCCCGACGATGGTGGCGTAGGTCCTGGATGCGGGGTCGACGTCGACCACCGCGATGCCATCGGGCTGGGTGCGCGTGGGATCGAACATCGCCACATAGGCGAGTGCCTCGGGCGGCGCCTTTGCAGCGAGGCGGGGCGATGGGTAGAAGCTGGGGTCGGGCTTCCAGGTTGCCATGATGCGCCTCCACATTGTTAGCCGTGCATCTTGCCGGATACCACTGGCTTTGAACTATAGGACACGTGGCAGTGCGCGTCGGGAAGACCCCAGGCCCCAAGCCATCGGCGCTTGCGGGAACGCCAGGAACGGCTGGAAGCCCTGCTGCCGGGCTGGTTTCCCGGCGCTACTCCCCAATCGGCGTCATGGCTACCTGCCACTGCGGCGGGCTGCCGACGCTGGCGCTCAGATGCTCGCAAAAAGCGCGCACCTTTGCGCTCGCCCGCGGCAGCGGGCGCAGCAGGTAGATGCCGGTATCCGCTTGCGGCGCCAGTCCGTCCAGGTTCAGCTCGACCAGCCGGCCTTCGCCGATATCCACGCCGATCGACCAGTCCGGCATCAGCGCGACGCCAAGTCCCTGAAGCACCGCAAGCCGCCGCGCGTCGCAGTCGTCGCATTCGAAGGCGAACAGCGCTTGCTGCGCCATCTCATTGCCCAGCAGCTCGCGCCAGCCTCGCATGCTGGTGCTGTGGCGGCGGTCGATCAGTCGGTGGCCGTCCAGTTCGCTGGCGTGGCGCGGCCGGCCGTGGCACGCCAGGTAGGCCGGCGAGGCGCAGATCACGTAGCGCTGGCTGGCCATGCGCTGGGCGATCAGGCTGCTGTCCGCCTGCTGTCCCACGCGGATCACCAGGTCGATCCGTTCCACCACCGGGTCGACCACGCGCTCGGTCAGGTCCAGTTCGATGGCCAGGCGCGGGTACTTCTCGTAAAAGGCCGCCAGGTGCGGCACCACGTGCCGCCGGCCGAAGGCGGGCAGGCAGCTTACGCGCAGCAAGCCGCTGACACCTTGTTCCAGCGAGGTGACCTCGCTGCGGGCGTCGGTCATGTCGTGCAGGATCTTGACCGCCCGCTCGAACAGCAGGTTGCCGGCGTCGGTCCTGACCAGCGCGCGGGTGGAGCGGGTAAACAGCGCCACCTGCAACTCGTTTTCCAGCGCATCGATCTGGCGGGCCACCGATGACGCTACCATGCCCTTGCGGCGCGCCACCGCGGAGAAGCTCCGCGCCTGTGCCACCTCGACAAAAATCGAAAGGTTCTCCGCAAATTTTGCCGATTCCATTTGTGCGTCCTGTGCAAAGGCATTTCGCGGCCGGACCCGATTGTCCCGGCAGGTGTGAAAGGTTAGCATCGAATGCACGCTTCCGGCTGCGGGTATTTTGGCGAATTTGGCAAAAGCACATCATCGTGCTCCTGACTCCGCGGCCTCCGGCGCGATCATCGGAGCAGGACAGCATATGACTACTACAAGACTGGAGGCAAACATGTCCGATCAACGCCACGCCGCACGCGGCAAGGCACTGCTGCGGCGCGCGGCTGCCATCGCGGCGCTGGGGCTGGGTTTCGCCAGCGCTGCGAGCGCGCAAGGCTATCCGGCCAAGCCGGTGACGCTGATCATCCCGTTCGCCGCCGGTGGCACGGTCGACAAGGTGGGCCGCATGATCCAGGAGGACTTCCGCAGCCGCCTGGGCCAGACGGTGGTCATCGAGAACCGCGCCGGCGCGGGCGGCACCATCGGCACCGGCGCAATCGCCCGGAGCACGCCGGACGGCTATACCGTCGGCATGATCTTCGACTCCTTCGCCACGGAAGCCTCGATGTATCCGAAGCTGCCCTATGTGGCGGAACGCGACCTGACCGGCGTGTCGTACATGGTGCGTTCGCCCATGGTGCTGGTGGTGCCGGCCAGTTCGCCGTTCAAGACACTGCAGGACTATGTGGCTGCGGCCAGGAAGCCCGCTACCGTTTCCTATGCGTCGGTAGGCGCTGGCAGCTCCAACCAGCTGGCTGCCGAGCTGTTCCACGAGACCGCGGGCACGAGCGGCATCCATACGCCGTATAAGGGCGGTGGCCCGGCCATCTCGGACCTGCTTGGCGGCCATGTCGATTCGATGATCGCCAGCCTGCCGCTGGTGCTTCCGCATATCCAGGCCGGCAAGTTGCGCGCGCTGGCGGTGACCTCGCCCCGGCGCGACGCCCATCTGCCTGCGGTGCCTGCGATTGCGGAGTCCTACAAGGGCTTTGAAGTCTATTCCTGGGTAGGCATGATCGCGCCGGCCAAGACGCCAGAGGCGATCCTGAACCGGCTGGCGGCGGACATGAGCGCCACCCTGAAGGATCCCAAGGTTGCGCAGCGCCTTGCCGACGGCGGCTTCGAAGTGGTGGCCGGCGGCAGGCAGCAGATGAATGCGCTTGTCAAAAGCGAGTCCCAGCGCTGGGCGCGTGTGATCAAGACCCGCAATATCGCCGCCGACTGAACCCTTGCCCACGGACCTGTCATGCAATCCTTCGTCTATCAGAGCCATCCGCAACGCGTGGTGTTCGGCGCCGGCGCGCTCGACCAGCTTGGCGCGGAGATCGAAGCGCTGGGCGTGCGCAAGGTGCTGGTGCTGTCCACACCCGGCCAGCGCGCCCAGGCAGAGCAAGTGGCCGGCCTGCTCGGCAGCCGCGCCGCCGGCGTCTTCGACGGCGCGGTGATGCATGTGCCGATCGAGTCCGCGCGCGCCGCCCGCGAGCTGGCCACGCGCCTGGGCGCGGATTGCGCCGTGGCGCTCGGCGGCGGATCCACGATCGGCCTGGGCAAGGCCATCGCACTGGAGTCGGCTTTGCCGATCGTGGCGGTGCCCACCACGTATTCCGGCTCCGAGATGACGCCGATCTACGGCCTGACCGAAGGTGGCATCAAGCGCACCGGCAAGGACGCGCGCGTCCTGCCGCGCACCGTGCTGTACGACCCGCAACTGACGCTGGGCCTGCCGCTGATGCTCAGCATCACCAGCGGCATCAATGCCATCGCCCACGCCGCGGAAGGGCTCTACGCCAGCGATGCCAATCCTGTCACCAGCCTGATGGCGCGCGAAGGCATAGCGGCGCTGGGCCGGGCGCTGCCGGCGATCCGCCAGGCGCATGCCAGCGGCAGCGCGGCGGACATGCTGCAAGCCCGTGGCGATGCGCTGTACGGCGCGTGGCTGTGCGGCAGCGTGCTGGCGAACGTCGGCATGTCGCTGCATCACAAGTTGTGCCACACGCTGGGCGGCAGCTTCAATCTGCCTCATGCCGAAGTGCACACCATCGTGTTGCCGCATGCGCTGGCCTACAACGCGCTCGCCGCGCCCCAAGCGCTCGCCGCGGTGGCGTCGGCCCTGGGCGCGGGCAGTGCGCCGCAGGCGCTGTTCGATCTGGCCCGCGACAACGGCGCGCCGGTCGCGCTGCGGGACATCGGCATGCAGGCCGCGGATCTCGACCGCGCTTGCGGGCTGGCCATGCAGAACCAGTACCCGAACCCGCGCCCGCTGGAAGAAAAGGCGATCCGGCAGTTGCTGCAGGATGCGTTCGACGGCGTCCGGCCTGCCGCCTGAGCGCGGCCCCGGAGAATAGTCCCGATATTTGCCGCGGAGGCGCCACTTTCGGAATTCGCAATCCGAACGGAGACGGCAAAATGGGCCGTTCTTGGAATGGCGCGCCAGACGTACTAGTCTTGTGCAAGCGGCAGAATATGCTGTTCAGCAGCCGCTTTGACCTGGGTGTATCTGCGTTACCGGCTAGCCTTTGAATGCAATGCTTTCCTCCGAACGCGTGACGGCCGCATTGGATGACCTTTGTGTCAACACGCTGCGATGCCTGTCGATTGACACAGTGCAGAACGCCAACAGCGGTCATCCGGGCATGCCGTTGGGTGCGGCGCCGATGGCCTATGTGCTGTGGACCCGCTTTCTCAAGCATCATCCGGCCAATCCTGATTGGTTCGACCGGGATCGTTTCGTGCTGTCCGCAGGCCACGGCTCGGCACTGCTATACAGCCTTCTTCATCTCGTTGGATATGATCTGACGCTCGAACAGCTTCGACGATTCCGGCAGTGGGGCAGCATGACGCCAGGCCACCCGGAGCGCGGCCTGACGCCGGGCGTCGAAGTGACAACCGGACCGCTCGGCCAAGGCTTTGGCAATGGCGTGGGCATGGCGATGGCAGAAGCAAATCTGGCCGCGCGTTACAACCGCGACGGCTTCGAAATTATCAATCACTTTACCTACGGCATCGTGAGCGACGGCGACCTGATGGAAGGCGTAGCGTCTGAAGCCGCTTCCCTGGCTGGCCACTTGCATTTGGGCAAGCTGATCTACCTGTACGATGCCAATGGCGTCACGCTCTCCGCAAGCACAGGTATGACCTTTACCGAGGATACGGCGCAGCGCTTCGAGGCCTATGGCTGGCATACCCATTGGGTGGAGGACGGCAATAGCCTGCCATCCATTGAACAGGCGCTCGATATCGCCCGCGGCGACACCAGTCGACCGTCGCTCATCCTGGTGCGTACGCATCTCGGATACGGGTCTCCCAATAAGCAGGATACGTTCGAAGCGCACGGCTCGCCACTCGGCGTGGATGAAGTCCGTCTGACCAAGCGGAACCTGGGCTGGCCGGAAGATCCGCCGTTCCACATACCAGAACCGGCGCGCTCGCATTTTCTCGAGGCCGGTACCCGGGGAGCGCAGGCCGAGAAAGAATGGTGCGAGAAATTCTCCGCCTATCAGAGAAAATTCCCGGAACTTGCGCAGGAACTCGGGCAACCCACGCGTGACGGAATCGCTGGCAACGTTGCCGGATGGCAGGCGGCCATCCCGCAGTTTCCAGCGGACGCCAAAGGCATGGCCACGCGCTCCGCCTCGGGGAAGGTCATGAATGCCATTGCGCCGCTGTTTCCTGCGCTGATCGGCGGCTCGGCGGACCTGGACCCATCGACTTATACCGCGCTCAAAGAATTGGGAGACTTCGAGCCGACCAACCTCCATGCGCGTGACAGACAGGGTTCCCATGGCGGCGGCTGGAGCCGCGCCGGACGCAATCTGCATTTTGGCGTCCGTGAGCATGCCATGGGCGCGATCATGAACGGGATGGCGGCGCATGGCGCCGTGGTGCCGTTCGGCGCGACATTCCTGATTTTTTCCGACTATATGCGACCGGCGATTCGCCTTGCCGCGCTGATGGGCCTGCATGTTATCTATGTGTTTACCCATGACAGCATTGCGCTGGGCGAGGACGGTCCGACGCATCAGCCGGTCGAGCAACTCGCCAGCCTGCGTGCGATTCCACCCCTGGTCGTGATTCGTCCAGCGGATGCCAACGAAACCGCTATTGCCTGGCGCGTCGCGCTGGAAACTGGCGACCGGCCAGTCGCGCTGGTGCTGACACGGCAGAACCTTCCGACTTTGGACCGTGCCCAAGTCGCCGCCGCCGACGGATTGCGGCGAGGCGCCTACATCTTGGCCGAGGCCCCGGGCGGGAACCCGGATTTGATCCTGGTAGCCAGCGGCTCGGAAGTCCCGCTGATCGTCGCTGCACAAAGCAGGTTAGCGCAGCAGAACGTCCAGGCTCGTATCGTCTCGATGCCAAGCTGGGAACTGTTCGAGGCCCAGCCGCAGGCGTACCGTGAGGAAGTCTTTCCCCCTGCGGTCGGCGCACGATTGGCCGTCGAGGCAGGTGTCTCGCAAGGCTGGTATCGGTATGTCGGCGATCGCGGCGACGTGCTGGCAGTGGACCGCTTTGGCGCATCGGCTGCGGGCGAGGTCGTGATGCGCGAATATGGCTTTACCGTCGAGAACGTTTGCAAGCGCGCAAATGACCTGCTCCGGCCATAGCCGTTGTCTCAGAATGCGGTACTTAACCCATAAGCCCCATAAGCTGCTTTGGTCTGGCTCGCCTCCTCTGCGCATAGCCAACCACATAGCCAACCAACCTCCAGTGAAACAGCCCGTCGCAAGCAGTGGACGATAAGGCACCGCGAAGTCATGGCGAACTGTGCTCCGGGGCGGGGTTGTGCCATCGGTCGTCGCCAATCAGGATCCGGCTGGCCGCTGGTGGCCCCCACGTATCCGGCTCGTAGTCGAAAACTGGCACGGCGTTGCCGAGGATCGGGTCTACTACACGCCAGGCCGCTTCGACCATGTCGCCGCGGGTGAACAACGCAGCATCCCCTCGCAGAGCGTCTCCCAGCAGGCGTTCGTACGGTGTCATTTCGTCGCGAGGCGCGTGTCGCGCGAGCAGTTCCGTTGCCGCGCCAACCATGGGTTCGCCCGGCACCTTGGTCCGCGCGCCAATGGTGGTCACCACATCCGGGCTGAGCCTGAAGCGGAAATAGTTCGCCTGGCCCGGGACGCTGGTGTCAAATATGGCGGGCGACGGCGGCTTGAGATTGATCGTGACTTCGGTGCAAGTGACCGGCAATCGCTTGCCGGCCCGGACATAGAAGGGCACGCCCGCCCATCGCATATTGTCGATATCCAGCCGAAGCGCCGCGAACGTTTCGACTTGCGAGTCGGGCAGAACGCCTGTCGCGTCGCGATATCCGCGGAACTGGCCACGGACCACCTCGTTCGCGGAACACGGACGCATCGCGTTCAGAACGCGCAGCTTTTCGTCACGTATCGCATCGGGACCGCCATCCAAGGGCACGTCCATCGTGAGCAGCGCCAGCACCTGCAGCAGGTGATTTTGCACCACGTCACGTATCGCCCCGACTTCCTCGTAGAAGGCGCCACGCCCCTGCACGCCGAATTGCTCGGCCATGGTTATCTGCACACTTGCCACATAGCCGCGGTGCCAGATCGGCGGCAGGAATGTATTGGAGAAGCGAAAATACAGCAGGTTCTCTACGGCTTCCTTGCCGAGATAATGGTCGATACGGAAAATCGCCGCCTCGGGAAAGCAGGTGTGCAATGTCCGGTTGAGTGCCTGCGCCGAAGCAAGACTGCGGCCAAACGGTTTCTCGACGATCACCCGGGCGTTTCGGGCACAGCCAGACCTTGCCAGACCTTCGATGACGGGCTCGAACATGCTGGGCGGAATGGCAAGATAATGCAGCGGCCGCACCGCGTTGCCCAGTGCCCGACGTAGTTGTGCATAGGTCGCGCTGTCACGGTAGTCGCCGCCGATGTACTGAAGACTGGCCGCGAGCCGGGCAAACGCCGCGGTATCCAGGCCGCCATGTTTCTCCAGGCTATCGCGCGCGCGGTCCCGGAATACAGCGAGAGACCTGCCGGATTTCGCCACACCGATAATCGGCAGATCGAGGTGGCCACGCCTGATCATCGCCTGCAGCGCCGGAAATATCTGCTTATAGGCCAGATCGCCGGTGGCGCCGAAGAAGACCAAGGCGTCGGAATGGGACGCCATCATCGTCATTTCCTCGGTGCCTCGGTAGTTTTTTCCACGTGGCCGCCGAATCCGTGGCGCATGGCCGACAATACCTTGTTGGCAAATTCGGCGTCGCCGCGCGAACTGAAGCGTTCAAAGAGCGCGGCACTCAGGATGGGAGCCGGGATGGCTTCGTCGATGGCGGCGATCATCGTCCACCGGCCTTCTCCGGAATCCGACACGCGGCCGGTGAAGCTCTCCAGGTTTGGCTCCTTCAGGAAGGCGCTGGCGGTGAGATCGAGTAACCACGAGCCAATCACGCTGCCGCGACGCCACAGCTCCGCGATCTCCGGGAGATCCAGCTCGTATTGATAGTATTCAGGATCTCGCAATGGGGTCGTTTCCGCATCCGTATCGCGTTTCCGCTTTCCGATGCTGGCGTTGCGCAGAATGTTCAAGCCTTCCGCATACGCTCCCATGATGCCGTACTCGATGCCGTTGTGAACCATTTTGACGAAGTGTCCCGCCCCGTGCGGGCCGCAGTACAGATAGCCCTGCTCGGCGGTGCTGTCAGGTTTTTGCCGCCCGGGGGTGGGCGGCGCCGCATCCCTGCCTGGGGCGAGCGCAGCAAAGATCGGGGCGAGGTGCCGGACAACGGTCTCTTCGCCGCCAATCATCAGGCAATAGCCACGCTCCAACCCGGCAACGCCGCCGCTGGTGCCGACGTCCACGTAATGAATCCGGCGTGAACCCATCGCGGCACCGCGCCGGATGTCGTCGCGATAATAGGAGTTGCCTCCATCAATGATGGTGTCATCGGCGTCGAGCAGCGGCATCAGGTCCGTCAGATCTTCGTCAACAACGGCTGCAGGTACCATCAGCCAGATCGCACGCGGCTTGCGCAGCGCTACTGCCAAGTCTTTCAGGGAAGATACTCCGGTGACACCGGGCTGCAGCGCGGCGGCAACGGCCTCCGCCCGCAAATCATAGACCACGCATTCGTGGCCGTGCTGCGCCAAGCGACGCACCATGCTGGCGCCCATGCGCCCTAATCCAACCACGCCGAGTTGCATCTTGTACCTCCCAGCTCAGGGATCTCTGCGACGGTCCCTCTTCAAGTGCGCAATGCGCTGTTCCTGCGCCTCCATGCGTTTCCCTGAGCGCTCGATGGCCCTGTCCGTTTCGTCCAGGTCTTCTAACTCTTCCTTTATGCTGCGCGTGAGCGCTACGCCTGGTTGCACGATGGACGCCATGCTGATGCCTCGGTTTTAGGTCAGGAACGAAGGCGTCGCCATGGGAGTACGTCCTACAAGCAGCAGGGATTGACGGGCCGGACCCGTGCGGCGGGTTGGTGGTGACGAACTTGGCCACGCCCGGCGGGATCCGGGTCGCGCGCTATCGCCTGCCTATGATTCGAACGCGATCCTGCAACACCTGCAGTCCGCGGGTATTCAAGCGGTCATCGCCAGTCGTGCCAACCATCCTGAACAACGCGCCCTGACGAGCATCTGCATGCCTCACGAAACTTGGTCGAACGCTTCTTCTGCTGCATCAGGCAATTCCGCCGCGTTGCCACGCGCTACGACAAGCTCTCCGAACGTTTCTCATCGTTCGTTGCGCTCGCCTCCGCATTCATCTGGATCTGCTGATTGTCAACCGGCCCTGGCTGAAGCGCCTTGTCGGGGCCGCTGCGTCCTGGCGGTTTAGCAGATGCTCGCGGAGTTGCCGTTCCAGCTCGGTGATGCGGTGATCGACGCGGGTTTGCTTCCGGGCACGCCGGATCGCGAGTGCCGCGCAAAGTACGGCGGCAAGGGCGCCGCATGGTGCGGCAAGCTGCAGGAGGTTGTATTGCATAGGGATATTCGGAGCTTCCGTGGGCGCAATGGCGCTGTCGGGCGCGCGCAGCGCCAACATGCGGCATGGCAGAGCATGCCGCTAAGCACATAACGGCAATGGCGCGCAAAATTTTAGGCCATCGGCTGTGCCTCTCCGAGCCTGCTTTGCCTATGCTTTTCCATAGGCGCTGCGCGAAGCCATGCGGCGCGACCACAAACCAGGCGTTGTTTCGTGGCAACGAATTTGCGTCTGCCGTCATTCTCCATGGCTGCGCCCGCCGGCAACACCTGGTGCGCTAGCACACGTTCAAATCACGCAGCCGCGCGTAGGCTCCATACGGCTCGGGCAGGTCTGACCCACTTGCCCGTGTTTTGCGCCTCGCCTATCCCCCGGTGGGCGAGGCGTCTTTCTGCGCCGGCAGGGTTGTGCCGACGGCTTTCGCTGCTGTCCCGCGGCGGATCAGCAAGTCACGCTGCCCTGGGCGGCACCCATGCCGGCGCTGTCTTTTCAGGGGGCGCGCCCGCCAGCCAAGGCAGCGCGGGGCAGGATGTTGCCGATCGATTTCGGAGCCACTGGCAATGCTTGTCGAAAAGGACTTCTTCTTCGTGGTACGCCATGCACCGTTGGTCGCGATCGATCTGCTTGTCGCCGATGCGCAAGGCCGCGTGTTGCTTGGCCGCCGCCGCAACCGGCCGGCGCGAGGTTCGTGGTTCGTGCCGGGCGGGCGCATTCACAAGGACGAAAGCCTGGATGCCGCATTCCGCCGCATCGTGGCGGACGAGTTGGGCGTCACCGGGGTCGAGCGTGGCGATGCCACCCCGCGCGGCGTGTTCGAACATCACTACCCGGATAACTTCGCCGGAAAGCCGGGCGTTACCACCCACTATGTGGTGCTGGCCTATGCATGGACCATGGCGGACAACGAGCCGGGGGAGAAGTCGCCGGGTCAGCCCGGCCAGCACAGCGCGTATTGCTGGATGGCCCCGGCCGAGCTGCTAGGCCGTGAGGATGTGCACGAGAACACCAAGACCTATTGTCGCTGACGGGAGCCGGCGCGCTTGCGGTGATGCTCCCTTTGCGTTCCCTTTCTCCCGACGCACCGCAGGTGCCTCGCTTGAAGAAAAGATTGTGGCAAGGCTCAACGGTCGCCGATTCCAGCCGTTAAGAGGTGAATCGTGCCCACTTACCGTCCAGTCCAGTGAATCTCTTGAAAGCGCTTTGGTGGTGTCCGCTGTCCTTGCTGGGCACAATCACGGTGCCACCGCCCAAAACGAGGTGCGAGATGCACGTGCCGGTTGCCGCGCAGGCGCACAAAGAGCAGGTGGACCGCAGCCGCCGTCCTGACGGCGGCGCGGCAGTGCGCGTTCCGGCGGGGTAGCCCGCCGCCGATGGTGGGCCGGCAGTGCGCGCATGCCGCTATTGCGCGCCTTTTTTCTTCGGATGCGCCTTTCCGGCACGGGCGCGGTGCTCCCCGAGCAAGCCTGCGGAGGAGGCGTAGCTGTAGAGAGCCAGGTTGCCGCGAAGCCCAAGCTTGCGCATCGCCGACATTTTTTGCGTGCTGATGGTCTTGACGCTGCGCCCGAGCTTGACCGCGATCTGGCTGACGGACATGCCCGAGAGGTAGAGCCGGATCACATCGGCCTCGCGCGGGCTGAGCGGCCCGAGCCGGGCCCGCACTTCCACGGGCGGGCCGAGGCTGTCCAGCAACTGCTGTATCGTCGGCGACAGGTAGCGCGCGCCATCGAGCACCTGCGCCAGGGCGTTCCCGATGTGAGAGGCATCGTCAAGCTTGCTGACCACGGACAAGCGATCGAACCTGACCAGCTTGCTGATCTGGGAGGGGTTGTCCAGCATGGTGACCACCAGGATCGACAGCCTTGGGTAGTGGCGGCGCACGAAGCCGATCATGCGCAGGCCGTCGCCATGGGTGCCGCCGGGCATCGCGTAGTCGGTCAGCAGTATCTCGCAGGGCTGACTGCTGAGCAGCGCGAGGATCTCGGTCGAGTTCTTCGCGATGCCGGTGACTTCAACGCGCTTGAACTGCGCCAGCAAGCCGCGCAGGCCGATCAGCATGACGGGATGGTCGTCGGCGATGACGATGCGGGATTTCAGGGGCGGGACGGCCTGCATATTTCCTTGCTCTCGCGTCCAGGCCGCGCTGCGCTAGCGGCATTGCGGCCAACGATGGAAAATGGCGGCGCGGCGCGCCGGTGAAAAGTACGGCTTTGTGATCGAAGACTTTATCGCCCGCCGTACGATGCCGGGTTGCGAAATTTCCTCAATTGGCAGTCCCGCCATCTCGCCATGACGATGGTCTCGGTCTTGGCTTTCGAACCTTCGGCGACATCCGGCGCTTACCCCGTGCCGGCCAGCAGCGCCGCTGCGACCAGGCTCTCAATGAGATCATGGGCCGGGCACGATGACTGCCCTTGGCGACAGATTGGGTGATGCATAAGACTCTCTACCCTGTGGAAGTCGAGCGCCCAGCCGATAGCCAAACTATCTCCAAAGGGCGTGCGCCGTGTCTACGATGTAGATACAAAATTTGACTAGCCGCGGCTAGCGTATCTACAATGGATATCCGTTAATGGAGCTTGTTATGGAACTGTCGATTCAGAAGTGGGGCAACAGTGCGGCTGTGCGTTTGCCCACTGCGTTGCTCGAACAACTCAAGGTTGCACTGGGCGACAAGCTCGCCGTCGACGTGCGCCCAGAGGGCATCATGCTCAAGCCTGCGCGGCACAAATATGCGCTCGAAGAGCTAGTCGCGAAGTGCGATCCCAACGCGCCGATGCCCGCAGATCTGGCCTCGTGGCACAACTTCGTGCCGGTCGGACGTGAAGCATGGTGAGGCGCGGCAAGTTTGATCGGGGCGACATTGTGCGGGTGAACCTGAACCCGACTGCGGGCCGCGAACAGCAGGGCGATTTCCGGCCTGCCCTTGTGCTGTCACCCGCCGCATTCAACGCGCTCGGCGTTGCGCTGGTTGCGCCGATCACGCAGGGTGGTGACTTCGCCCGTTTCGCTGGCTTCGCCGTGCCGCTGCCCGGTTCTGGTACCGAGACCCAGGAGGTCGCACTGGTGAACATGGTTCGCACGCTGGATCTTGAAGCGCGTGGTGCAAGGAAGATTGAGCGTGCGCCCGCCGAAGTGGTAGACGACGCGCTGGCCCGTCTGCAAACGATTCTGGACTGATTGGAGAAGCTATAAGCTACGACGAGACTGATGCGGCAGTCGACGAGATGCATGAGCGCATCGGTGCCGTCATCTCCGCAATGCGCTCGTAACCCTCGAGCCAGCGCAGGCTCTCCTTGGGTCCACCGCGCTTCGATAGGCTGCCATCGTTTCGCCCCGGCCCCGACATGCCTTCGCATGCAAAGTGTGTCCCATGCAGAATCTTCGGCACTTCGATTCAGAGTCTTCGCTGCTACGGGAAAGATCCTGTACGGCACACTACGAAGACCACTGCCGAGCGGCTGTGCCGACTGGCGGGAACAAGCAGGCTCCGGACCCAGCCGGTTGACCCGGCCCCCGGAGCCCGTAGAAGAGAGGGAACGTGACCAAGGTAAGCAGAAGATATTTTGAAGAAGGATTGAGCACGGACGTATTCGATGAGATCTGCGGCCCGGATGCCGATGCCTTGCGCCGCCTGCGGCTCGGCATCGCGGTCCTTGACCGGCGCAACCTGCCTGTCATCAAGGCTGCGGCTTATGCGGGAACCGAGGAGGGAATTTTTCTCGATCTCTTTGTCGATGCCAGCCTGGATGACTGCACCCGCCTCGCCGTGCATATCCATGAGGAACTGGCCCTGCACAATGCCAGCGTGTTGCCCCCCGCCCTGACGCTCGCACTGAAACCCCTGTCCTCCTTTTCGCTCGGCCGGCCGCAGCAGGGCTACGGCGAGGTCGCCGAGGGGCTGACGCGCGAGGCGGTCCGGCTGATGCATGGCGGCAACGAGATCGACTGGCGCCTGGCCGCCTCGTGCGCTTATATCGGTGCCTACCAGGAGACACATCGTGTGCTGGACCTGATGTCGCCGGCGTCGTCGAATCATCTGATGAACCGGCACGAATCCCTGGTCTGGCGGCTGCGCCGGCATCGCTCCGTCGAGGCCCGGATGCTGGCGGAACTGCTTGGCAGCCTGCGGCGCCTGCACGATGGCGCGCAATATGATTTCCTGACGCCGTTCGATAGCGACCAGGCCGCTATGCTAGGCGCCTTCATCTCGCAATACCGGGAAAAGCTGTCGGCGTTCGAGCGGATGCACGTACCCTTGACATAGCTATCGCCGCATCCCTTGTGCCAGCCTGCCGCAGGTCTGCTCTGACGTCTCTCCCTTTTGTCCTCACGAAACCATTGTTTTTCGACCGCATCTTTTGGATATCCTATGGCAGCTTGACTTGTGCTGCGATTGGCCAATGATCTACATTCGATCTGCATTCGATGAATGTGATATTTCAAAATATTTAAGCGAGGACATTTTATTTTACATCCCGACTGTCAAGGCGTAATTCCGAGGGGGAACGTGCCATTTTTTGGGAAATTTCTGATGGTTCGTTCGGAAATTTCTCTCCAGCCGTAGCGTAATTTCGCCACATAATCCGCGCTTCACCTTTTGATTGCCGGCGTGTTCCGGGACGGGTGAGTTCGTTGTTGGCAAATTAGGGAGGTACGCGAGTGGCAACTATCCTGATCGTCGACGATCACCCCGCACTGCGCCTGGTGATCAAGACCCAGTTGTCGCAAGTGCTGGGCGTCAGCAATATTGTGGAGGCTGACAATGGCCAGGCTGCAATCGAAGCCGCGAGGCAGTTCGAGCCGGATCTCGCCATCCTGGATCTGGATATTCCACGCATCAGCGGCCTTGACGTGATCCCGCGCCTGAAGCTGATCTATGCGCCGATTCGCATCCTGGTGATCTCCGGGCAGGACCAGGCCACGTTCGCGCATCGGGTGAGGCAGGCGGGTGCCCAGGGTTTCGTCAGCAAGGTGCAGGATATGAAGCGGATCGTGCGCTGCGTCGAAGCGGTCATGGCCGGCTACACGGTGTTTCCCGAGATGCGCTACGAGCGAGAACTGCCGCAGGTTACCCTGCGGGCGGACGATGAGCGGCTCGCGCTGCTGTCGGACAAGGAGATCGTCGTGCTGCAATTGCTGGTGAGGGGATTGTCGAATAAAGCGATAGGCGAACTGTTATTTATCAGCAACAAGACGGTGAGCAGCCACAAGACCCGCATCATGGGCAAGCTGCAGGTCAACTCGCTGGTGGATATGGTGGATTTTGCCCGGCGATGCCGCCTCACACCGGCGCAATGACGCCGCTGTGGCGAGTCACCGGTAGTGGTTCAACACGATGCGAATGTTTTCAAAGGTAAATTCATGATCCGCGCACTATTATTCAGCACGACTGATAGTGGTGCGCAAGCGCTGCAAATCAGCGGGCTGGCGAACGTGCTCGCTGGCCTGGGTTTTTCCGTCGAACTCAGGGATCCGGCGAGTCCGGGCGTTAGTCCGGGCGTTGGTCCGGCGCCAGGCGAGCGTCCCCGGCTGGCACTTGTCTGGCTCGCGCATGACCATGCCGGCAAGCCGGCCCGCGCTGACTTCGGCCTGCCGACGGATAGCCTGTTGTTTGCGGTGGTGCCGGCTGGCGCCGGCGTGAGCGTAGTCGATGCGGCCCTTGCCGGGACCTTCGATGCCACGCTGACAGCGCCGGTCGATGCCAGTTCGCTGGCACGCGCGCTGGCCGGAAACGGGTTTGTTGCGGTGTCGACGGACGAATGCGCGGCGCTCGGCACCTTGCTGAATACCCTGGTCGGCGGTGACGCGGATATCGTCAGGGACCTGGTGGATAGCCTGGTTGATATCAACCGCATCGATCTCGACATGATGCATGCCGCGCTGGCGGATGGCGCCTGGCAGCGGTTTGGCAGTGGGGCTCACCGGATCAAGGGGTCGGCGAGGATGCTGGAGTGCGCGGCACTGGTGGCGCTGTGTGGGCGGCTGGAATCGGTTGCGCAGTTTGGCGACCTGGCTACGGCGCAGGCGTTGCTGCCGATTCTTGCGACTACGGTGGCGCATCTGGAGGCTTCGCTGATGGCGTTGCGGCCGCCGCTTCGGACGGCATGAGGGGGGGCCTGACTGCAATCTCAAAGGCTTGAATACGGCCACACCGCGCCATGATCCGGCGCCACTGCTTCTACTTGCTCACGATGCCGTCGTGCCGCAGAAAGCCATTCCGCGCATCGCCCCCCCATCAGGCCGGCGCGGCGGCTCCCTGCGCCGCGCCATGGCTTGCGCGCAGATGCCGTCGCAGGGCGCGTTCCAGTGCCGCCAGTCCCATCGGCTTGACCAGCACCTCATTCATTCCCGCCGCGAGCGCGCGCTGGTGATCCTCGCTCTGGGCACTGGCGGTACAGCCGATGATCGGGATTCCGGCCAGGGCGTCCTTGCGCGCGCGAATGGCCTGGGCCAGGCTGAAGCCGTCCATCACCGGCATCATGCAGTCGCAGATGATCAGGTGCGGCGGGCGGCGCGACAGCGCCTCCAGGGCGAGGGCGCCGCTCTCCGCCGTATCCACCGCAATGCCCAGCCGTTCCAGCTGACGCTCCAGCAGCAGCCGGTTGGGTGCGTGGTCGTCCACGATCAACACCTGGCTGCCCGCGGGAAACCGGGCAACGCCGGCAGTGCCGGCAATCGGGGCGCTGTCCTGGGGCAGCGAGGCCGAAACCTCCAGGTTCAGGCGCACCACCACTTGCGTGCCACGGCCCGGCTCGCTCTCGAGCGCGATCTCGCCCCCCATCTTGCGCACCAGGTTTTGCGCGATCGAAAGGCCCAGCCCGGTGCCGCCGGTACTCGCGCGTTCGGCCGACTCCACCTGCGAGAAGGGACGAAACAGTTTGCCGACCGCCTCCGGGGGAATACCGATGCCGGTGTCCTCGATGGCGAGGTGCAGGGCTTGCCGGGACTCTCGAATGGTCGATCCGTCCAGCCGGATATCCACGCTGCCCCGCTCGGTGAAGCGGATGCTGTTGGAGACGAAGTTGCTGATGACCTGTTTGAAGCGCAGGATATCCACGCTGTGCGCCTGCGCCACGGACTCGCCCACGCTGAGGTTCAGGGCCAGGCCTTTCTGCGAGGCCACTGGCCCGAACATCCGGGCGACTTCGTGCAGGGCCTGGCGCAGGCTGGCGGCGCGCGGCTGCAGCGTGAACTTGCCGGCTTCCATCTTGGAGAGGTCCAGGATATCGTCCAGCAGCGATAGCAGCGACGTGGCCGCGCCGTGCGCGGCGTCCAGTTGCTCGCGATCCAGGTGCGCGTCGTGCTGGCGCGTCAGCACCAGCTCCAGCATGCCGAGGATGGCGTTCATCGGGGTGCGTATCTCGTGGCTGATCGAGGCGAGGAAGGTGGACTTGGCGCGATTCGCCGCTTCGGCGCGGTTCTTGGCCGCAGCCAGTTCGGCCAGCATCTGCTGGCGTTCCGTCACGTCGATCCAGCCCCCGACGATGCCAGCCGTGCCGCCATTGGCGCGGCGCAGCGGCACTACCCAGCCGATCACGCTGCGCTGCTCGTTGCCGATGGCCAGGCGCCGGTCGGCGCTGAACGGCAGACCGGTCTGCAGTACGCGCCGGTAGATGGCCATGAGTTCATCGTGGCTGATATCGGGACAGAAGGCGGCGGTTGCGAGCGCCGGATCCGTGCCGGCCAGCGCGCGCCGCGTCGTGCCCACCGCCGCCTCGTAGGCGGTATTGCAGGTAATCATGCGGAGCTGCTTGTCGCGCAGGTAGATCGGCTGCGGGATGCCGTCGAGCACAGCGGTCTGGAATGCGACCTGGTCCTGCAAGGCGTGTTCGGCTGCCGTGCGCTGCGTCACCTGGCGCCGCAGCGCAGTCACCCACGCGAGAAACAGCAGGCTTGCCAGCAGCAGGGCGGCCGCGGCGGCCATCAGCCAGGACGGGATCTGGCGCCAGGTGAAGGTTGGCGGCCTGACATCCGTCCAGTGCGCGCGCATGGCGCCGAGATCGTCGCGTGAAATGCTCAGGATGGCCTTGTTGATGATGCCAAGCAATTCAGGATGGTTGTTGCTGACGCCCAGGCCGACCTCCAGCGGCACGCCCCCCGTGGGAGCCGCCACCTTGAGGCGGCCCGCATAGGTCCGCTTGAGCATGTGGTCGGCCATGAAGGCGCTGGCGATCGTGGCATCGGCGCGTCCGGTGGCGACCAGGCGGAACGCTTCCTCGTGGGAGTCCGTCTCGCGCTGGTTCACCGCATAGTTGGCGCGCACGAGGTCGTAGATGCCATTGAACGGCGGCCCGGCGATGACCTTGTCGGCGAGGTCGGGCAGGCTCTTGATGCTGTCGTTGCCGGCGCGCGTGACGACCACCCAGTTGCCCGAGAAATAGGGTGCGCTCACCGAGAGGTGGACGGTGCCGAGGCCCACATGGTGCAGCGGCAGGATCGGCACGATATCCACGGTACCGTTCCCGATGGCGGCGTTGACGTCCGCGCCGCTGGCGGGCCAATAAGGCACGAAGCGCAACCCGGTGCGCTGCGCGATCAGTTGCAGCACCTGTTCGGTGAGTCCGCCCAGGCGCTGCCTGGTGTCGACGAACTGGAATGGGACGAAGTCGCGCGACACCAGGTAGCGCACCTCCGGATGGGCGGCGATCCAGGCGCGTTCGTCGAGGGAGAGATTGAGCTTGCCGGTGCTGCCGAACTCGTGCGAGYTGGGGATCCAGGCGGTTACGATCTCGCGCTTGAGCGCGGCGGGCATGGCCGCGAGCGTCCGGTCGATGATCCTGCCCAGGGCGGGATCCGCCACGGCGAAGGCAACGCCGTCTTGCGCCAGGGGCACGAAGTTGCGCGCGGTCAGTTCGTGGTATCGGTATTGCTCGACGAGGTAGCCCGCCGCGATGGCGTTGGTGACCACGACGAAGTCGGCATCGCGGGAGAGCTGGTCGAGCGCGCCCAGCAGATTGCCGAAGGGTTGCAGCGGCGCGCCCGGATAGGCCCGCTGCAGCGCGGTCGGCGAGACTTCGCCCGCCAGGTAGCCAATGGTGCGGTTGGTCTGGTTACGCGCAGTGTCCCGGCGAGACACCACCTCGACCAGGCGATGGTCATGGTAGGGAGCGGTACGCAGGCCGGCGGCAGGGTTGTCCAGCGACGTGGTGATCAGGTCGACGGAGCCGTTGGCCAGCTGGCTGTGCGCCTGTTCGTGCGAGCGGTACCGGAGGATCTGCGCCGGCACGCCAAGCCGGGCGACCACCACGGCGAGGTAGTCGGCGGAGATCCCGCGGTAGTCCCCCTTCAGGTCGACCAGGTCGAATGGCGGCAGGTAGTTGCCAACCACGGCGACCCGCAAGACCTTGCGGGTGCGGCGCCATGCGTCCAATTCCTCGTCGTCGCCATGCCATGCACTGGCCTGCCCGATGGGTTCGCCCCTGGGGAGCCCATCGGACGAAGTCCGATGCAACTGGGAGGTCAGTTGCAGCGTGCGCAGCGGCTCGGCCGGCGGCGCAGCCAGCGCCGGCATGCCGTGGCAAAGCGCCAGCAGGAATAAAAGCACCTGGCGGTGCCACCAGTTGCCCGGCAGGCTCCGGCTCGGGGTAGCCGAGCCGTCCGCCGGATGCGGGAAAGTGCAGATGCACATAAGGGGCTTTTCATGGAGGGCGCGCGCTGCCGCGAGCCGTATCTGCCCACGCGCGATTTCGCTGCTTTGAGAGCCGGCACGCGCCACAACTGGCGCGCATGCGGGATGACCTGGCCCAAATGTAAGCGTCGTGACCGCGGGCAGATTTGGGAAATATCCGAATAGCCCTGCAGGAATTTCCGACCTTGGTGGAGGTGCCCGCGTCGCGTCCCGTCTCGGGCGGAGCCGGCACAGCAGAGTGCCCTATCAGGCTCATATAGGGCGGTGCCTGCACCCGCATAGGGGGAAACTATCATCTTTTGATAGCAAAAAACAATGATTGTGTTTGTAACGATGAATTATACAAATCGTGTTGCGACGCGGAAAATCGGGTCTTCGCTGCATCCCGCGGCCATCCCCCCAAGTCCAACGCATCCAGGAGCTTACCCATGCTGCAATCCCGTGAAGGTCAACGCGTCCCCAATGTCACGTTCCGCGTCCGCGAGAACGATGAGTGGAAGACCGTGACCACCGCCGACCTGTTCGAAGGCAAGACCATCGCGCTGTTCTCGCTGCCCGGTGCGTTCACCCCGACCTGCTCATCCACCCACCTGCCGCGCTACAACGAGCTGGCACCGGTGTTCGCCAGGCACGGCGTGGACGCGATCCTGTGCGTCTCGGTCAACGACACCTTCGTGATGAACGAATGGGCCAAGGACCAGGAATCGGAAAACATCGTGATGATTCCCGACGGCAACGGCGAATTCACCGAAGGCATGGGCATGCTGGTCGACAAGGCCGACCTGGGCTTCGGCAAGCGCAGCTGGCGCTATTCGATGCTGGTCAAGGACGGCGTGGTCGAAAAGATGTTCATCGAGCCGGAAGAGCCGGGCGACCCGTTCAAGGTGTCGGACGCGGACACCATGCTCAATTACATCGCCCCCAACGCCAACAGGCCCGACCAGGTGGTCGTGTTCTCCAAGGTGGGCTGTTCGTTCTGCGCCAAGGCCAAGCAGATGCTGTCGGATAACGGCTTCGAGTACATCGACGTACCGCTGGAGCACAAGATCCGCGGCAAGGTGCTGGGCGCCTTGTCGGGCGACATGACCGCGCCGCAGATCTTTATCAACGGCAAGCTGATTGGCGGAGCCGAGGCGCTTGGGACGTACCTCGCTCGCTAAGCCTGCGCCAGTCACGCAACACGCAACAGGCAATACGCAACACGCAATACCGCCGCAAGGCGCGGCGCCGCCAGGAGCGGCAGCCGCGCCCCAGTCGGCGGACCCGATGGCAGTGCCGCCCGGTGCCATCGGGTCCGTTGATTGACACGCTTCACCAGGGACACTGACATGAGCTCCAGGCAAACCGCGCAAACCGCGCAAACCGCGCAAACCGCGCAAACCGCGCAGACCGTGCAGACCATTCAAACCATTCAAACCGACGTTGCCGTGATCGGCGCCGGCACGGCTGGCCTGGCCGCGTACCGCGCGGCCCGCGCCGCCGGCAAGCGCGCCGTCATCATCGAGGGCGGCCCCTATGGCACCACCTGCGCCCGCGTCGGCTGCATGCCTTCCAAGCTGCTGATCGCCGCGGCCGATGCCGCTCACGAACTGCGCCACACGGCATCATTCGGCGTGCACGTGGACGGCGAAATCCGCGTTGACGGGCGAGAAGTCATGGCGCGGGTCAAGCGCGAGCGCGACCGCTTTGTCGGTTTCGTGGTGCGTGGCGTGGATGGCATTCCCGCCGAGGACAAGGTGAGCGGCTATGCCCGTTTCATCGACAACACCCTGCTGCAGGTTGGCGAGCACACCACCGTGCGCGCCAGCCGCGTAGTGATCGCGACCGGCTCCAGCCCCATGGTGCCGCCGCCGTTCAAGGTGTTCGGCGACCGCCTCGTGGTCAACGACGATGTCTTCGCCTGGGACGACCTGCCGCGCCGCGTGGCCGTGTTCGGGCCCGGCGTGATCGGGCTGGAGCTTGGCCAGGCGCTGTCCCGCCTGGGTGTGCAGGTGCGCGTGTTCGGCCTGCGCGGTGGCGTGGGGCCGCTCACCGATCCGGCCATCAAGGCCAATGCCGTGGCGAACTTCCGCGAGGAGTTCTACCTGGATCCGGACGCGAACCTTGGCGAGATGCGCCGCGAAGGCGACGAGGCGGTGATCAGCTTTACCGATCTCTCGGGGAGCATCGTCACCGAGCGCTTCGACTACGTGCTTGCCGCCACCGGCCGCCAGCCCAATGTGCGCGGCCTGGGCCTGGAGCATGCCGGGCTGGAACTGGATCAGCGCGGCGTGCCGGTATTCGATCCGGCCACCCTGCAATGCGGCTCGGCGCCGGTCTTTATCGCCGGCGACGCCAACGACATCCTGCCGTTGCTGCACGAGGCGGCAGACGAAGGCAAGTCGGCCGGCGAGAACGCGGCGGCCTACCCGGAAGTGCGGCCGCTGGCGCGCCGCGCGCCGATTGGCGTGGTGTTCAGCGATCCGCAGATCGCCATGGTGGGCCAGCGCCATGCCGACCTGGCTCCGGAACGCTTTGTCACGGGCGAGGTCAGCTTCGAGGACCAGGGCCGCAGCCGCGTGATGCTCAAGAACCGGGGCCTGATGCACGTCTATGCCGACAAGGAAAGCGGACGCTTCCTCGGCGCGGAATGGACCGGCCCGCGCGCCGAGAACATCGCGCACTTGCTGGCCTGGGCTTACCAGCAATCGCTCACCATCGACCAGATGCTGGCCATGCCGTACTACCACCCGGTGGTGGAAGAAGGCCTGCGCACCGCACTGCGCGACGCCGCGGCCAAGCTGGCTGCCCGCGAAGTGCTGGACAACTCCCTCTAATTTCTCCGTTGACTGCGGCGTAATTCCGATGTAGCCCGCGCCGGCAAATCGCCCGGCGCGCCGGCGCCGCATAGTTGCCCGTTTTGTGGGCAGTCCGATGGGGTCCGCATGCCAGAGCCATTTGCGGAGCTTGTCGACAGTGTTATCCACACAAAGTGTGGATAACACTGTGCGGCAGGAGACGGTGGCGCACAAAATCCGGGTCTTTTGTCAAGCCTGAATTCCAGCTTTTCCGGGGCTTGGAAGCGCGCAGCGACGTTGGCTGCGGTTTCTATATCGAGGATGTCGACAGCCTTGATGCGGTGCAGCAATTCATCGATGCCGATCCGTTCACGGCGGTGGGCGCTGGCCAGCGTGAACGAACGTGCCAAAAATCCGGCGCTTTGCAAGCAGCGCGGGTCTAGAATCAGGTGCCTTCCAAGGATTTCCGAATCAAGCCATCATGCGCTACTGGCGTCTCGATCGTCCCCCGCTGGCCGGCCAGCTTGACCTTTCCAAGGTAACGGGCCTGGTTGCGGCCATCGGGCATGACGATGCGAACGCGCTTGCCTCGGAAGTGCTGAAAACGCTGGGCGACGTCGCTTCCATCTCGCAGTGCACCGTCTTCGCCTACGAATTCGGCAATCGGCCGCGCACGGTATCGGTGGCGGATCACCGCGGCGGACGGTACTTGCGCGATGTGGCGGATACGTATGCCAGGCACTACTACGTCCTCGATGGGAACCAGAAGATCGTTTCCGCGCCGCGTCCCGGGAAGCCTGGTTCCAGCCTCCTGCTGCACCTGCAGACCAGCGAAGACATCGAGCACGAGGGCTACCGGGCAGCCTGCTACCAGCATCCGAACGTGTCCGACCGGCTCGCGCTGCTGTTGCAGCCGGCCGAAGATATCTGGTTGTCGGTCAATCTCTACCGGGATCGCGGCCGGGGGAGCTTCCGGCCCGGGGAAATCGAACTGGTCGAGGCCATCGCGCCCTTGATCGGCCATGCAGCGCGGCACCACTACGCGCTCTGCGGACAGAGCCAGATGGGCATTCCGCAGATGATGCTGGCCCGCCTCCGGGGCCTGTGCCCGGACTTCTCCAAGCGCGAAATGGACGTGCTCCGCGGCGTGCTGGAGGGCCGGACCGCGCATGACATCGCGGAGTTGATGGGTGTGAAGCCCGCCAGTGTCGTGACTTACCAAAAGCGCGCGTACCGCCGGCTTGGCATCTCCAGCCAGCGCCAGTTGTTCGCGCTCTGCCTGTCTCCAGCAGCGGCCTGAGCCGCTGTAGCGCGCCCGATCCCCCGTGCCTCCTGTACCCAAATTGGGGACAGCGGGCGACTCCCTGCACGCCATACTGCCTCCATCGCCCTGCGTCCCTTGCCGGAGCGCGAGGATGCGATTGCACCGAGACCCGCCACCGGGGCCGGCATAGAGTCAATCATGGAGACAATGCAAGATGCACCCGACCCCATCGGCTCGCCAGGGCCAAGCCGCCGGCGAGCCTGACGCCCCCATCCTGGCGCCGGCCGCCACCGAGCAGCAAGTGATCGGCAAGGTCTCGCGACACCTTCTGTGGTTTCTCTTCCTGTTGTTCTTCTTTTCCTTCCTGGACCGCATCAATATCGGCTTTGCCGGGCTGACCATGATGAAGGACCTGGGGCTGAGCGGCACACAGTTCGGCTTTGCCACGACGCTGTTCTATATCGCCTATATCGCGTTCGGCATTCCGAGCAATGTGGCGCTGGCGCGCATCGGCGCGCGGCGGTGGATCTGCGCCATCATGATCGCCTGGGGCCTGGCGTCGACCGCGACAATGTTCGCGACCAGCCCGGGCACGCTGTACCTGCTGCGCATCGTAGTCGGCATCACCGAGGCCGGCTTCCTGCCGGGCATGCTGCTCTACCTGACCTACTGGTTCCCCGCCGCGTATCGCGCCCGCGCCAACGCCTTGTTCATGATCGCCATGCCCGTGACCGCCGCCGTCGGCTCCGCGCTCTCCGGCTATATCCTGGGCCTGGACGGCACCTTCGGGCTGAAAGGCTGGCAATGGCTGTTCCTGCTGGAGGGGCTGCCTTCGGCGGTGCTGGGGCTGGCGGTCTACTTCTACCTGGACGACACGCCGCAGAAGGCCCGCTGGCTGACAGCCGATGACAAAGCCACCCTGGCGCGCACGCTGGCCGCGGAGCATCGCGACGATCCCGCGCCCGCCGGCACCCGGCCCAGCCTGCTTGGCGAGCTGACTTCGCCAACCGTGGTGAAGTTCGCGGTGGCCTATTTCTGCCTGGTCAACACCCTGGCCATGGTGGCGGTCTGGACCCCGCTGATCGTGAAGAGCTTCAGCGCCGATGCGAGCAACCGGACCATCGGCTTGCTCGCGGCGATTCCGCAGATCTGCACCATTGCCGCCATGATCTGGTGGGGGCGCCGTTCCGATCGCAAGCGTGAGCGCAAATGGCATTTGCTGCTGCCCATGTTGTGCTCCGCGGCCGGCTGGCTGTGCACGGCGTGGTCGGCCAATCCCGTCGTGCAGATGCTGGGTATCTGCCTTGCCTCGGCAGGATCGTACACAGCCATGTCCATCTTCTGGACCACGCCGGACCACGCGCTCAGCTTCCAGGCCAGGGCGGTCGGCATTGCGGTGATCAATGCCACCGGCAATATCGGCTCGGCCTTGAACCCGGTCGTGGTGGGCTGGCTGAAGGACGTCACGCATAGCTTCTCGGCAGGCTTGTTGTATGCCGCCGTCCTGCTGGTGGCCGGCGCCGCCGTGGTGGCGATGCTGCCGATCCAGGCGGTACGGGAGAAACGGAGCTGAAGCACGGACATCGCGGCAATCCTAGAAACCACGGAAGGTAAAGAAGCCACGCAGGCCATGAGAAGGCCGCGCGTGGCCTTACAGGAGCAAACAATGGGTATCGAATTCAAGCCGTATCCGTTCACGGCGAAACACTATGCGGCAAGGCTGCCGGCACTGGCCAGCGGCAGGCAAGCCCGGCACCACGCGGTTGCCATCGTCGGCGGCGGTCCGGTGGGCCTCGCCGTGGCGCTCGGGCTGGCCAACCAAGGCGTGCCCTCGGTGCTGATCGAGGCCGATGACTCGGTGTGCCAGGGCAGCCGCGCCATCTGCATTTCGCGGCGCAGCCTGGAGATTATCGAACGGCTGGGCGCGGTGGACGGCTTCTTGCAAACCGGCTTGCCCTGGACTGGTGGGCGCAGCTACTACCGGGATGCCGAAGTCTTGCACTTCACCATGCCCCAGGACGAAAACCAGAAGCTGCCGCCGATGGTGAACCTGGCGCAATACCATATCGAGCAGTTCCTGCTCGACGCCGCCCAGAAGCGATCGGACCTGATCGACATCCGCTGGCAGACCAAGGTGACCGCCGTCGACGCCCGCGCGGACGGCGCCACCCTCAAGCTGGCCACGCCGGACGGCAGCTACGCGCTCGACACAGACTGGGTCGTCGCCTGCGACGGTGGCCGCAGCACGATCCGCGAGGCGCTGGGCCTGCAACTGCAGGGCACGAGCTACGAGGGCCGCTATGTGATCGTCGATATCGAACTCAAGAGCGAGCGGCCGACCGAGCGCCTGGCCTTCTTCGATCCCTCGTCCAACCCTGGCTCCACGGTACTGGTTCACAAGCAGCCGGATAACATCTGGCGCATCGATTATCAATTGCGCGACGATGAAGACCCGGAACAGGCAGTCATGCCGGAAAACGTGATCCCGCGCGTGCGCAGCCTGCTGGAGATGATGGGGGAGAAAGGCGACTGGTCGCCGGTCTGGATCACCATCTACAAGGCCAATGCCCTCACGCTGGAGCGCTACCGGCACGGGCGCGTGCTGTTTGCCGGCGACGCGGCCCACCTGGTTCCCATCTTTGGCGTGCGCGGCGCGAACTCGGGCATCGATGACGCGGACAACCTCGCCTGGAAGCTGGGCTACGTGGTCAAGGGCAGGGCATCGGCGTCCTTGCTTGACAGCTACTCCAGCGAGCGCGTCTTTGCCGCGCACGAGAACCTGAGCTACGGCACCAAGAGCACCGAGTTCATGGCGCCGCCGTCCTTCGCCTTCGAACTGATGCGTAAGGCCGTGCTGAGCCTGGCGGTCAAGCATGCGAGCGTGCGTTCCCTGATCAATCCGCGCCAGACTTCAGCCATCGCCTATGCCGAATCGCCGCTGAATGTCGCGGATCACGCGCCGGGCTCGCCCGGCGCGTTCGAGGCCGGGCCCGCGCCCGGCACGGTCCTGCCCGAGTGCCCGTTGACTATCGTCGAGCGCGGCAACTCCAGGGAAGCCTATCTGACCGATCTGGTAGGGCCGCGGTTCTCCGCCTTCTACTTCAGTGACCAAGGCGCCTTCCCGGCTGAACTTGCCACGCTGGAGCGGGCGATGGCAGACAGGGATATGCCGTTCAGGCTCGTCGCCCTGACCACGCACCTGAATCCGGACCTGCCGCACGTCCACGGCTGGGATCACACCGGCCGGCTCTTCGCCATGTATGGCGCCGGGCCCGGCACCGTGTACCTGGTCCGCCCGGATGGGCATGTGCTGGGTCGCTGGCGCGCGGCAAGCGCCGCGCAGATCGCGGCTGCCATCGACCGCGCCCTGCACCCTTAAGCGGTAAGCATCAACCGACCAGCCACGCAGACAAGGAGAACATCATGACCGAAACTCAACTCGATAGCGTCTATACGCAGCTGTGCAATACCATGACGGAACTGGGCGAGGCCAACTCGCCCTTGTTCCTGGCCCGCTTTGCCATGCTGGCAATCGACAGCATCGGCGATGCGCAGGCTGTGCAGCGCCTGATCGCCGATGCGCGCGACGGCATGGCCGGCGCAGAGTGCCGCGCCGGCTCGCGAGCCCTGTCAGGTGGCCTGGACGCTATCCGGTGAATCTGGCGCTCGCCGCTCCAGGTTCATATAGGCATCGGCCGCAATCAGTCCGAACAGGACATGCGCGAACACGCTTTCCCACCCGCGCGCCTCGTCGAACCAGTTGAAGTACCGGCCCAGGACGTAGAAATTCACCAGGTAGACCAGCAGCCCGAACACCGCGCCGGCCAGGGTCGCCATGCCGATGCTGGAATCGAAGCGGAACGACGCGATGATCATGGCCAGGATCGTGGCCAGCAATACCGACAACGCGAAGTGCACCACGCCCGCGGCCAGCACGATGGTCCAGCTGAACGCATCTGCGGAGGCCAGCGCTTCTCTGCCAAGCATGATGGCCGCCACCATCTTCACCGTACCCCATGCCCCCTGGTACAGCACGAAGCGCGCCGTCAGCAGTTCCAGCACCACGTACAGGGTACCGGCGACCAGGCCCGCAATCGCGGCCGCGCGCCAGTCCGGCGCACGGCGCGCGAAATGGTGCGGCTGCATATGCAAATGGAGTTCCATGAGAGGCTCCTTCTGGCAAGCGGCCCGAAAATCAGGCCCTTGTGATAGTTCTAGCCCATTGACAGGAAATGCCAAGCCCTCACGCGCACGGCGAGTGTCGCCTGCGTGGCATCTCCATGTGGTGCAATTATCACGCCGTGGAAGTCGGCCGGGCATTGCCGCTGGCGGCGCTCCCCGCCGGCGTCAGGAACGCTTCTTGTACGTGCCTGCCAACTCCGCCTGCGCCAGCACGTGGCCATGCATTGCCTTCTCCAGCGTGGCCTTGGAGGCCTTGCCCAGATCGGGCAACACCACGTCCAGCGCATAGAGCTTGAAGAGATAGCGATGACGCCCGACTGGCGGGCAGGGGCCGCCGTAGCCCGTCTTGTGCCAGTCATTCGCGCCCTGGCGGGTGCCCGCGGGCAAAGCGGCCGGGGATACGCCGCCGGCGAGGCCGGTGGTGGCGGGCGGGATGTTGTAGAGCACCCAGTGCACCCATGTCATCTGGGGCGCATCCGGGTCGTCCACAATCAGGGCCAGGCTTTTGGCGCCAGCGGGCAAACCGGTCCAGGCGAGCGGCGGCGAAGTATCCGCGCCCTCGCAGGTATGGCTGGCGGGGATTTCACTGCCGTGAGGGAAGGCTTCGGATGTCAGCGTGAGGGGCATGGCGCTCTCCTTGCGGGCCGCATGGAGCCCGGCTTGCGGCATGAGCAGCAGCAGGATCGACAGAACGGCTGCGCGTCTTCGCATTCTGGACTCCTTCTCTCGCGCCGTCACCTGCCCGGCAACCTGCCTCAGGAGGCCGGCTGCGGTGCGAGTTGCAGCACGAGTTCGCCGCCGCCAAAGGTGGCGCGCACGGTATGGGGGCCCGCCACGACAGGGACATCGAACGGGCGGGTCAAGGTGCCAGTGGTGACCACGGTGCCCTTGCGCAAGGTAACGCCGCGTTCAGCAGCGTGCGCCAGCAAGGCTTGCAGCGCTTCCAGCGGATAAATGGCGTCGTCGCCGGCGAGCGGCAGCGCGCGTATCTCGCCATCGAGCGCTACCCTGGCGCTGTCGCGGACGTCTTCCATGCTGGCGGGATCGATCCGCGCGCCCAGCACCAGCGCGTGGAAGCCGACGTTGTCGCCGGCAAATGCTGGCATGCCGACCGCGGCCCGGTCTTCATACCGGGACAGAACCACTTCGACGGCGACCTGCGCGCTTTGCACGAGTCCGGCCACGTCCGCCGGTGCCAGCTCGGCTTGCAGGGGCGCCACATCGCGCGCCAGCCGCACCGCGATCTCGAATTCGATGGTGACCATCGCGCCCGGCGGCACCGTCACCGTATCGCCAGAGGCAAAGCAGCGCGATGCGCCCACCTGGCCCACCAGCGGGCGCGCCAGCTGCGCACGCCGCATGGCATTGGCGCTGCCGACCCCGAGCTTCCAGCCCACCACCGGATCGCCCAGGGCCGCCATGAAGCGGTCCTGCACGTCATAGCCGTTGGCCAGCGTGGCTGGCTTGGCATCGGCAGGCAGGTCGCGGAATGGCACGCCGCTGCGCAAGGCATCCGTCAGCAGCGTTGCCGCGGCGCCGGGGTTGAAGGTTGCGCTCACAAGTTCTCCTGGATTTCGGTCATGGGTGCGATCTAGCCGCGAGGCCGATAGCTTAACCCGGCGCAGGGCATCTCTCAGAAGCGATGGCGCTCCGAGGTGCGCGCCATGATCGATGCGCCCGCGATCAGTTCCTTGAGCAGTGCCTGCGAGGCCAGGCCGCTGGTGCGGTACGGATCGAGCTCGCCGTGGGCGGAATACTTCAGGATGGTGGCCATATTGACCTTGCAGGTATTGACCAGGCCCATCGCCCAGCCGGCGAATTCGCGCTCCAGGATTTCCTCGTAGTGCAGCAGCACGACGTCTTCGTGGCGCTCGTCCCGGACGATTTGCCGGTACAGGTGCGAGACTTCATTGCGGCCGCCTTCCAGCGCCTGCATGAAGACGCCGTTGCCGTAGCACAGCACACCGGTGATGCCGTGCTTGGGGTTGTTCGCAATGCTGGTCGCGACGATCGCGTCTACCAGCCCGGCATCGGCCGGCTGGCATGCGCGGCTGGCATAGAGCAGGCGTACTAGCATGTTGTCTCCACGAGAAAGGCTGGGTTTGCATGCGGCGCGCGCAGCGGCTTAGTCGCGGTGCCGGTTCAGCAAGGTCAGGAACTCGCGGCGCAGGCTGCCGTCCTTGAGGAAGGAGCCGCGCATCACGCTGTTGGTCATCTTGGCATCGGTATCGCGCACGCCGCGCCAGTGCATGCAGAAATGCTCGGCTTCCATGACGATGGCCAGCCCGTCCGGGCTCATCTTCTCCTGCAGCAGGTCGGCCACCTGGGTCACGGCTTCTTCCTGGATCTGCGGGCGGCACATGATCCATTCGGCCAGTCGCGCGTACTTGGACAAGCCGATCAGGTTGGAATGCTGGTTGGGCATCACGCCCACCCAGAGCTTGCCGATGATCGGGCACAGGTGATGCGAGCAGGCACTGCGCACACGCAGCGGGCCCACGATCATCAGTTCATTGATGCGCTCCGCGTTCGGGAATTCCGTCACGTTGGGCGGCTTGATGTAGCGGCCCGCGAAGATTTCCTTCAGGTACATCTTGGCGACGCGGCGCGCGGTCTCGCGGGTGTTGTGGTCGCGGTCGATATCGATGACCAGGCTGCGCAGCACTTCTTCCATGCGCGACTGCACTTCCTGGAGCAATTCGTCGATCTCGCCGGGCTCGACGTAGGCGGAGATGTTGTCGTTGGCGTGAAAGCGCTCGTGCGCGTCCTGCAAACGCGATCGTATGCGGGACGACACACTACCCGCCGCCTTGTCCGGGTGGGGTGCGTGGTGGTCGGATTCCATATCGTGCGCTTCGTGGCTTTTGTAAGGGATCGTTGATTATTATGGGCGATTGGCCTTGCGAGGCCTGCAGGCCTGCGCCAGACACTCGCACTTATTCTACAACCGCATCCTACGCCAGCGCCGGCCAACCTGGGTGCATTGCACGCAACAGCGCAATGGATACGCGGGAGGAGGGCGGCAAGATGAAGCGTCGGGACCGCTACAGCGCGGCCTGCATCACCGTGGCGGTTACCGGGCAGGTCTCGCGGGACAATGCCGTCTTCAACAATTCCGGTGGCACGCAGGCGCGCTCCACGCGCTCGAAACCCAGCCGCGCAAAATAATCGGCCGCCGTGGTGGTTTGCAGCACCACCGATTGCACGCCGCGCGTGCGTGCCTCGGCCAGCATGGCCGCTACCAGAAACTCGCCAAGGCCTGCCGAGCGCCCGCGTTCGGCGACCGCAACCGAGCGCAGCACGGCCACTTGTCCATAGTTCTCCACCCCGGCGCAGCCGAGCAGGCCACCGTTGTCGCGTACAACCAGGAAATTGCCGATCTGCTCGGTCACGCCGTCAACCGCCAAGCCACAAGCCGCTAGCAGATCCTGTACATCCTTGCTGTCATTTTCGTTTGCATAGTGCGGGCGCATGATGCCCTCCTGCCCTTCGGGCTGTTCCCTGTATCTTAAGTTCTGACAGCCTTCACGGTGCCTAGGGATAGTTCTTAAGTAGATTCGCGTACAGGACGTTTCCACCTTCGGTTTCGTACCGAAAAGCGGCATCCGGTCCGCGTGGCGTGCGGGATTACACCGATCCGCTATCGTGTGGAATTCCCGATAGCAAAGGGTTTTGTGCCGCCAGGCTCGCGGCCGATGCATGCGATCCGTCACGCACATTCAGGCAGGGAAATCCGCTGCCGTTCCACGCTGGTCAGGTACTGGGCTGCGATGGACGGGGCGTGGCCAGCGGCGGCGGCGGGAGCACGGATGCCCTGACGGGTGCCGCGGGTCCGTCCGCGGCTGGCGGAGCGGCCATGCCGACAGGCTCGCCGGTGCCACCCTGGGCCGGGTCGGCCGCCGGATCGGGTTGCGCCGGCGGCGGGAAGCCAAGTGCCGCGATGCCGTGGCTGCCGTCGGCGTACTCGGGATAGATCCAGTCGTCGCCGCTGCGCACCAGGTTCGCAGGCGCCGCGAATTCCTCCTCGGGCTGGCCGGCCAGCCGGCCTTCCATATAGTTGGCCCAGATCGGCAGGGCCGTGGTGGCGCCGAATTCGCGCCGGCCCAGGCTGCGGTTGTCGTCGAATCCCATCCACGCCACCGTGACGATGCCCGAGGCATAGCCGGCAAACCAGCCATCGACCGAGTCGTTGGTGGTGCCGGTCTTGCCGGCCACATCCGCGCGGCGCAGGTAGCGTTGCAGGCCCGCGCCGGTGCCGCTGGTTACCACGCTGTGCAGCAGGCTGTTCATCACATAGGCGTTGCGCTCGGGAATCACGCGGTGCGGCTGGGGCTCGCTGTCCGCCGTGAACAGGACATTGCCGGTGCCGTCGGTGATGCGATCGATCAGGTAAGGCTCGCTACGGTAGCCCTTGCTGGCGAAGACGCCATAGGCGGCGGCGAGCCGCAGCGGCGTGGTGGTGCCGGTGCCCAGCGCCATCGGCAGGTAGCGCGGCAGGCGCTGCTCCGAGAAACCGAACTTGCCGGCGTAATCCACCGCGTAGGGAATGCCGATCGCCTGCAGGGTGCGGATGGCCGGCAGGTTGCGCGACTCGGCCAGCGCCTGGCGCACGCTGACGGCACCCAGGAAGCGGCCATCGTCATTGCCGGGCTGCCACCGCGACGAGGCATCCAGCGGCGCGTCGTTGATCATCGTGGTGGCGGACACGCCGCGTTCCAGCGCGGCGGAATAGATGAAAGGCTTGAAGGTCGAGCCCGGCTGGCGCAGCGCCTGCGTGGCATGGTTGAAGCGGCTGGTGGCAAAGTCGGCGCCGCCGATCAGCGCCTCGATGGCGCCCGACTTGCTATCCAGCGAGACCAGCGCGGCCTCGGGCGCCGGGGCATTGCCATGGCGCTTGCCATACTGGTCCAGGCCCGCCTGCACGGCCTCATAGGCCAGGCCTTGCCTGGCCGAGGACACCGTGGTGTACACATTGATGCCGCGGGTATAGGCCGCATCGCCAAAGCGGTCGTAGGCGAGCTGGCGGGCCAGCTCCGCCACGTACTCGGCGTGGCCGCCGACACGGCCGTTGGCGGATCCCGCCACCCGCAGCCGTTCGGCGCGGGCCGCCTGGTACTGATCGTGCGAGATCATGCCCAGCGCCTGCATTCGCCCCAGCACATATTGCTGGCGCAGCTTGGCGCGGGGGAAGTTGACCACCGGATTCATCGTCGACGGCGCCTTGGGCAGGCCGGCCAGCATCGCCGTTTCCGCCAGCGAGAGCGCGTCCAGCGGCTTGCCGAAGTACGCCTGGGCCGCGCTGCCGAAGCCGTAGGCATGCTCGCCCAGGTAGACCTGGTTCATATACAGCTCGAGGATGCGGTCCTTGGACAGGGAACGGTCGATCTTCCATGCCAGCAGGATTTCATACCATTTGCGCGACAGCGTCTTCTCGCGCGACAGGTAGAAGTTGCGCGCCACCTGCATGGTGATCGTGGAGGCACCCTGGGCGTAGCCCTCGCCGATGTTGGCGAGCGCGGCCCGGAAGATGCCCGGGATATCGACGCCGGCGTGCTGGTAGAACTGATCGTCTTCCGCGGCCAGCAGGGCGTTCGACATCTGCTTCGGCATGCGCTCCAGCGGGATGAACTCGCGGTGCTCGTTGCCGAACTCGCCAATCAGCACGTTGTCGCTGGTGAAGATGCGCAGCGGGACGTCGGGATGGTAATCCCGCAGCGCATCGACGTCGGGAAGTTGACGAAGGCTCACCACGGCGGCGAACCCAACTAGCAATATGGTGGCCGCAGCCAGCGCCAAAGCGGCGCTGGCTGCCTTTGCAGCGACTCTTTTCATCCGTGCATTCTACCTTGGGGCAAACACCGGGAAACCGTTCACGCCATCCGGGGCTTCCGGGGCTTCCGGCGCGGTCAAACCGCCCGACTCTTCGTGCGGTGCCTCCGGCGCGATCGGCCGGGCGCCGGGTTTGCCGACCTGCAGCGCGAATTCAGCCAGTGCCTGCCAGGTCTCGCGGTGTTCGATGATGTTGGAATGGTCGGTGCCCGGTATCACCTGCCGTGCCACTTGGCCGGGCCATGCCGCGATCAGGCGCTCCGAGCATTCGTGGGGCACGACCTCGTCGGTCTCGGCAAGCAGCACCTTGGTGCTCTGGACCACCTTCTTGCAGTGCGAAATCGAGTCGAAGTGATGGCGCATCAATTGCCGCAGCGGCACCAGCGGGAAACGCTTGCGCACGATCTCCAGCAGGGAGTCGTAAGGCGTGATCAGCTGCAGGCTCTCGAAATCCTGCAGGTCCGCCAACTGGATGGCCACGCCCGTGCCCAGGCTGCGGCCGACCACGTGCACGCGCGTGCCCGGGAACCTGCGGCGCAGGTGCAGCAGGAACTGGCTGGCGTCCGCCACGGCGGCCGCTTCGGACGGCTGGCCGTCCGAATGGCCCAGGCCGCGGTAGTCCATGGTGGCAAAGCCCACGCTAGGCGGCAGCCATTCCAGGTGCCGCATGGTGTCCAGCACGTCTTCGCCACGGCCGGGGAGGTAGAACAGCAGGTCGCGCGCGGTCCGCGCGCTGCGCACGGTTTCCCCGCTTTGTTCGTCCAGCACGCCCTGCGTGCCATAGACGTAGCCGCGCAGTAGGCCGCCCGGCACCTCGTGCGAATAGGCGGTAATGCCATCCGGCAGCGCCCGCGGGGGACGGCGGCGTGCGTCGAACAGCAGCCGGCCCTGGTTCAGCGTGAGATAGGTCCAGTAACAGGTAAAGCCGCCTGCGGTCAGCAGTGCGGCGGCGAGCGCCTTGCGTGTGTGGGATTGCATGCTGGGTTCTGACGGTTGTTCTGCTTTGCTACGGCGCTATGCGGGGTGTTTGTGGTTCCCGGAGCATTTTCCAGGATTACCGCATTCGACCGCGCTTGCCACCTGCAAGTTCTTGTACGATACGCTCCACATCAACGGCGGCCAGTGCGGCCGCGTACGGAGCCAAGGGCATGACCGACCAGAACCAGCAGAACGACGAACAAAAACGCGCGGAAGAAACGCAGGCGATGGACCGCGTGGTCAACGCAACGCGCCAGGTCCAGGTGGCCTTTACCGCGCTGCAGGGACAGTTCGCGCCGCAGGGCAGCGGCAAGCCGTCGAACATGGCGCTGCAGACCTTCGACGCTGCGCTGCAGGCGCTGGAAGATGCGCAAGCAGCATTCGACGAGGTCCTCAACGACCTGCTCGACGGCAAGCGCTGAGCGGGAGACTGAAGCGGCGCCAACGGCGCCGGCTTCCTCGCTCCAGCTAGCTAGCCTTGTTGGCGCGCCTGCAGTGCCTTCACAATGGCGCGATAGGTGCGCAGGCGCAACGGTTCGAGCGAGCCGCTGGTATCCGGGTCTGTCGACAACTGCACGATGACGGTTTCACCTCGCGGTGCGATCCAGACCCGCTGGCCAAACTGCCCTCTGCAGTTGTACGAATCGTATTCGTCGTGGGCGAACCACCACTGGTCATGGTAGGAGCCGCCAGGGAGACTCTTGACCGTAAAGGCGGCGCGGTCTCCGCCCTTGCGTATGCTCGTCACCACCTCCGCCGGCACGATGGTGCGGCCATTGAAGCGCCCGTTCAGCCGCATCATTTCACCAAAGCGAGCGAGGTCACGCAGGTTGGTATTGAGGCCACCCGCCGCCCATTCGGTCTTGCTCGCGTCCAGCATCATCTCGGCATCTTGCTCGGCGCCGAGAGGCTCCCAGAAGTGCTCGGCCACCAATTGCGCCACGCTCTTGCCGCTAACCCGGCGCAGGATCCAGCCCAGCGTGTCGGTGCTGCCGCTAGCATCTGAGTCTCCTTGCTGTGATTGTGGTGGCGGCTTGGGAGTCGAGCCGCGCTTTTGCGTGGATTAGCCAGACTGTCCCGGATGTCGCCGAGCGCCGAAGCCCAGGCCAGGCGAAACCACCGCGGCATCGTCACCGTGCAGCGCTACGGTGGACAAGCGGCCATGGCGGAGCGCCTGCTCCGCGAACTCGCCCAGCTTGCGCACCTTCGCCGCAGGCACCCCGCATGTAGCCAGGCGCTCCTCGAGTTCATCGGCGCGAAGCGTCTGCAAGCGCTGCGCGAGGGCCGTCTTGAGCGCAGCCGGATCGCGGGAGCGCACGAAGGCGACAGGCGATTCCGCATTTAGCGGTTCGGCGAAATAGGCCGGGTCGGTGGCCAGGTGGGACAGTTCGAGTACTTCGAGAAGCCGCAGCAACTGGCGCGGCGTATTGGCACCGAGCGAGATCCAGCCGTCGCTGGTAGCAAAGAAGTCTGCCGTCGGGCTGCCCGAATAGCCCTGGTTGCCCACCCGCGCGGGCGAGGTGCCATTGGTCAGCGCTTCGCAGGCAAAGGAGTACATCAACTGCATGGCCGCGCCAGTCATGGAGACATCGAGCTGGATGGCGCAGCCGCTGCGATCGCGTTCGCGCAGACCGGCCAGGATCGCCAGCGCGGCCTGCATGCCAGTGGCTGCGTCGACCACCGGGAAGCCGGTCTTGATCGGCGGATCGTTTTCATTGCCAGCCAGGAAGGCCATGCCGGTGGCTGCCTGGATCACGTGGTCGTAAGCCGGCCGGCCGGACCAGTCGGCGCCTGCGCGGCCATAGCCCGAGATGGAGCAATACACCACGCGCGGATTCACCGCGCGGACCGCCTCGACGCCGAGGCCAAAGCGCTCGAGCACGCCGGGGCGAAGGTTGTCGACGACCACGTCGCAGGTGGCGGCGAGAGCCAGTGCGTCGGCCCGGCCCGATGCACTGCCCAGGTCGATGTCACGACAGTCCTTGCCAGCGTTGAGAGCGAGAAAGCCCTGTCGGCCTTTCTCAGTCCGGCGCATCACATCGCCGCCATTGGCGTTTTCCATCTTCAGCACCTCGGCGCCGAGCTGCGACAGATAGAACGTTGCCAGGGGGCCTGCAATGACATGCGAAAAATCCAGCACGCGCACGCCGGCGAGGGGAGAGAACGAGATATCTGTGGCGGTCATGTGTAGCTCACTGAAGCGAAATGTGGTTCCGCTCGACGATTTGACGATACTTGGTCATTTCATCGGCGACGAAGCGATCAAAGGCTTCCGGGCTCGGCGTGGGGTCAATCACCGAACCCGCTTTCTGGTAGAAGTCGCGCGTGGCCGGGTCATTCAGCGCTTTGAGAAAGGCAGCATGCAGGCGCGCGACCACAGGCTTTGGGAGCCCGGCGGGCGCCCAGATTCCGCTCCACGAATCGAGTGCGAGATCGGTTCGGCCCAGCGCCTCGTTCAAGGTTGGCACTTGCTGCAGGCCGGGCAAGCGATGCGCGGAGGTGACCGCCAGTGCGCGTACCTTGCCGTTCTCGATCTGCGGCACGGCGGTCGAGGCTACCGGGAAGCCGAGTGCCGCATCGCCTCTGATCAGCGCAGGCACGATCTCGACCGAACCCTTGTAGGGCACATGGACCAAGTCAATCGCGGCGGCGTTGGCGAGGGCGGCGCCCGATAAATGGGCGGCACTGCCAATGCCGCCAGATGCATAGTTGAGCGTGCCCGGTGCCTTGCGCGCCGCCGCCACCAGTTCCGCCACCGTGCGGTAGGGCGAGGTGGTCTTCACGAGCAGGGACTGTAGCCGGAACGGATGATGTGAGTGAAGCTAGCGACGGGGTCGAATCTGACCGAGGGCTGCAGCAGCTTCTGCGTCACATGCGTGGAGGCGCCTAGCATCAGGGTATAGCCGTCAGCCGGTTGCTGGGCCATAAGTTCGGCGGCGAGGATGCCGCCAGCGCCGACCTTGTTCTCCACGACCACCGGCTGCCCCAGTTCGCGCGAGGCGGCTTCAGCCAGCTTGCGTGCCTGGATATCAGGCCCGCCGCCGGCAGCGTAAGGCACGATCAGATGTAGCGGCCGGTTGGGAAAACTGGCTTCAGCGGCGGCCGCTGCAGGGCTCACGGTACCTGCTGCGGCGATCGCCATGCCCAAGCCGGGCAGGCATGCCAGAAGTTTGCCTATCAGGCGCATTGCTTGTCTCCTCAATCCGGAATGGATTCTTGTGCCAACATTGTCGGAGCTGGATAATTTCCTGTAAATTATTAGTTCATAATCCAGTCATCACGTTTAGTTATGAGCAAGATATCGCCTCACGCCAGCAACCTGGCCCAGCGGAATGCTGCGCGCGCGCCCCGGCTGGATCGCTTGCGCATCCGGCATTTGCGCTTCCTCGAACTGGTGGCGGAGCACGGGTCGCTGTCGGCGGCGGCCGAACAACTGGCACTCAGCCAGCCGGCAGCCACCAAGATGCTGCATGAACTGGAGGCCGCCTTCGGTGCGGAACTGGTAGCACGCACCACGCGTGGCGCGGCGCTGGCCCCCGCGGGTCTGTTGGTGCTGGACCGCCTGCGCATCGCACTCAGTGCGCTTGCGGCAGCGGCACAATCGATGGAAGAAGCGCCGCCGATACCGGTGGTACGGCTGGGCGTGCTGCCGCTCGTCGGCGTGGTTGCCCTGCCGAGGCTGCTGGCGGCTATCGCCGCGCGGCCCAACTGCCCAAGGCTTGTCGTGCACGAGTCCACCGTGGCCGGGCTGCTCGGGATGCTCCGCAGCGGTGACCTCGACTGCGTGGTCGGCCGCGTAGGGTCCGATCTGGAAGAGCCTGCGGCGAGCGAGTTGTTGGTGACGCCGCTGTGGGAAGAGCGTCTTGCCATAGCCTGCGCACTGGACCACCCGGTGGGGCGCAAGCGTATGGTCGGATTGGCTGAACTACGCGAGCTGGACTGGGTAGTGACGCCACGCGGCGCGCACACGCGCCAGGTGTTTGAGGAGCCTTTCCTGTCGATCGGCATCGTGCCACCACGTCCCACGGTCGAATCGTTCTCCTTCCACACCAATCTGTGTGTGGTGGCGAAAAGCAGGCTGCTTACCGTGGCCCCGGAAAGCGCGGTACGGCACTACGCGCAGCTAGGCATGGTGCGTACGGTACGCCACGCTATCTCGTTCCCGGCGGGCCGCACTGTGTTTATCACGCGAGGGGATATGGCGGATTCGCCCAGCGTGATGTTGATTCGGGAGGGGCTGGTCAACCTGATGGCAGAGGCAGCAGCGGGAGGGCTAGCTTAAGTCAGCTACAGTAGTGCCCACATTCATCGCCTGCGGGCCGCAAGCACACGTTTGCATGACGGTACAGCGCTGCTTTCATCCGGAACTGCCGAACATCCGCAACGGCCGAAAAGCGGCCTCCAGGCTCGGAAGGCCGGAGGGCGGTTCACAACCCAATTCGGCCGTTGGCAGGCCTATGCTGCAAGCAGCAATGGGGCTGCGGATTCAACCGGTCGATGCAACGGATTGATGGATTCGTACAGCCGGCGTATCGACCGGTCGAATCCGCAGGCCGAAGCCGACACTCGCCATGTCGCATGCCCTGTCCCGACAACCTCGGATGACCGGCTTCAAGCCACCACGCTGCCGTGCCGCCCCCATCGTTGCATCGCGTGGCTGTCGGTGGCAGCGAGATACTGGACCACCCGATCCAGCAACCATAGAGTGATGCCAGCCGATTCCGCCAGGTTCATCGCCAGGTGCAGATCCTTGCCGACCACATTTTGAAGTCGAGCGAACGCGGCCTCGGATATGCCCCATGCCTCGTAGTAGCTCTTGCAGGTCAGCGAGGTGGGAACCTGGCGAATTGGATGCTCGTTGCAACGACACTACAGTCGATAGCACGATCTCGGGCACTAGCAGCCGCCACCTGAGGTGGTGTCCAACAGACAGCGCGCCGCCGGCCTCGTCATTCGGCAATGGTCTCCAGCGCTTTCCCTCGCGTTTCAATGCCGAACCTGTAGACGATCATTGCCGCGGCAAGGAAGCACATCGCACCGAGACAGAACACGCCAGCCTGACCGGCGATCGGCAATACCAGCCCGACCAGCGTCGGCCCGAGCAACGAGCCGATCCGCCCGACGGTCGACGCCATACCGCAGCCGGACGCCCGCGCCCGCGTCGGATAGAGCTCGGGCGTATAGGTATAGAGCACCGCCCACATGCCGAACATGAAAAACTGCATCATGCCGCCTGAAATCAAGAGCGTCATGGCGTCCGGATTGGAGCCCGCGACCTTTCCGTAGAGGAATACCATGCAAGCTCCGCCCACGAGCGTGGTCACGCATGCAGGCTTGCGTCCCCAACGCTCGACGGCGAACGCCGCCCAGAGGAAGCCCGGAATGCCGCCGATGGAAATGTAGATCGTGTAGAGCACAGATTGGCTCACGCCGAGCCCCGACTGCTGCAGCAATGCGCCGATCCACGTGTTCAGCCCGTAGAAGCCCAACAGTGCGAAGAACCACAGTCCCCAGACCGTTAATGTCCGGCTCCTGTACTCGCGCGACCAGAGCACGCGCAGACCGGAGGTCTCCGGCTCGGCAGCCGACAGCGCAGGCATGATCTCCGGCAGCGACGACAGCTTCAATTTCCGCATGACCACTTTCTCGATACGATCCACGATGCCGGAGGCCTCCTCGTGACGGCCTTTCGATTCGAGCCAGCGCGGCGATTCGGGGACATAGCGCCGTACGACGAACAGAAAGAGGGCGGGAATTGCCCCCAACAGGAACATCGTTCGCCATGTATAGGCACTGAGCACGTAATAGGACATCAGGCCCGCACAGATAAAGGCGATCGGCCAGTTGCCGTCCATCAATGCCAGATACTTGCCGCGCTGGCGCGCCGGGATGAACTCCGACATCAGGGTCTGCGCCAACGGCAGCTCCATGCCCATACCGAGCCCGAGAAGCAATCGATACGCGGCTAGCACTTGCGGGCTGTCGGCGGTCGAGCAGAGATAGCTGCCTACGCCCCAGATGATCATGCTGACCTGGAACACCGGTTTGCGGCCGAACGTGTCCGCCAGCACGCCGGAACTTAGCGCACCGATTCCCATCCCTACGAAACTGGCGCTCCCGAGCATGCCGGCCTGCGCGGACGTCAACCCGAACTCGGTGCGAATAGACCCCAGCAGATACGTCATCATAGCCAGGTCGAGATTATCGAAGAAGAACGCCAGCGCAATGATGGCGAAGAGCGATCGGTGATACCCACACACCGGCAACCGTTCCAAACGGTCTCCGGTGCGCACGCGCATCAACTCGAGATGGGTGAGCTTCATATTGTCTCCAGTAGTTCTTGTGCCGGCACCGGGAGTGCCGGCCGAAAGCGATAGCGCGATGCCGCGATATCGCTTGCTACTGTCGCGTGGATGCGTTTCCGAAGCGCGTGCCGGAACGCCAAGCTCTAGCTCGCAGATGCCATGGAATATTGCCGAAGCAGAATGGCTTGAAGATAAAAAAAAGAGGTGCCTGAGCACCCCTCCTGTCATGCGATTTGCAAAGCGAAACTTGGAGCGATAGCTATCTTCCTTCCCGGGCGAACCTGTGAGGGTCGAACGCCTCCGGTGCCAATCCGGATAGTGTGGCGCCCGCCTGGAAGGGATAGCGAAGATACGGCGCCTTCAGCTGTCCGGGCGGAGAGTACTGTCCGTCGGCGAGGATGCGTTTCTTTGCAGTCATCTCGCGAATCTCGCATCGATACGCCACGATCTGATTGGCCGCGCCATCCTCGATCGGCGAGTAATCCTTCTCAGGGCGGAACTTGTCGAGTGCCTGATACTGGTGCGCGCGCACCTCGTCCGTACTATCGCGCAGTACGACCATGCAGCGGGCGATGACGCTGTAGTACTCCAGGCTCGTATTCTGGCCCTTGGGTGCCTTAAGCAGCGCGACGGGCCGGTCGATTTCGATCGTGACCAGCGGATTGGCGCGGATCGCGGCGGCGAGCTTGCCGAAGCGCGAACTGTGTATCAGGAACGCGTCGCCGGTAAAGGTGAAGCTCTGCGCCGTGACGTAGGGGTACGGCGCATCGTGGACGGCGACCCTGCAGATCAGTTCGTCCTTCAGAAACGCTTCAATCGCTTCCCAGTCGGTCCATGCGAGGTCAGTCCGACGCATGGCGCTGTCGAGATAGGATGGTGTTGTAGCGGTCATTTCATATCCTCCTGCTGTTCTTCAAACATGCGCATCTGCTCTCGCCCGGGGCCCAGTCCGATCTCCCGCAGAGGCCGGCCGATGACCTCTTCGGCGCGCGCGAGCAGAGCCACCAACTGCGGAGGGAGCGGAGCGGCGGGATCCAGCGGAATCGCCGCTTCACCGAAGGCGGGGAAGCGGATGGTATGGCGACCACCGGCATAGCCTTGACCGACCATGACCGGAATGCCTTGGTCCGCGCAGCGGGCGAATGCCGCCAGACTGTCGCATTTGTTCAGGAAGACCTCGTCGATGCCGAACTGGTGCACGGCGAGCCGGAGTTGCGCGAGATCTAACACTCCGACGCGGCGCGGCCTGCCGGTTCCGGTCCCGTACTCGTTCGACAGCATGCGGAGTGCCATGCCGATGCCGAAATCGTCGTCCCCAGCGAGCAGCGCGAGGGCGTTGGCCCCAGCGGCTTCGTCGGCCTTGCCGCGTCCCGAGCGCGCGGCGTCGGCACAATAGCGCTCGGATCGTTCTCCTCCAAGTTCGGTCGGCAAAGGTCCACTGCCGACGCGCGAGACGATCGCCTTGGCCACGCCGATCGTCTTGCGGTGGTACTTGCACGGCAAATCGCCACCCACGTAGGCATACGAGGGCAAGGTATGGCTGGAAGTGACCCACGGCTGTTCGCCATGTACGACGTCGAGCATCACGGACTGCGCGCCTTCGAAGAGAACCCTTTCCCCCTGTTCCACCCGACGCGGCAGCCAGAGTGGATCGTCCGTCACGAACGGCCGCACGACGTCCCACGCTTCGCGCATCCGGTTCACGGCATTGGCGAGTTCGCCTTCCTTGCGCATTGCGGCAGCCCGATTCAGCTTTTCGAATACCTCGTCGGCGTCCCGCAACAGGTCCCGAAGTTGGAAGGAGGATCTCTCGCCGTCGTGCATCCGGACTGCGAGGTCCGCGTAGCAGGGCCCAATGCCGTTTCCCGTCGTGCCGATTTGTCCGCCTTCATTGCGATCGCGCAGCACGTGGACCGGCTGGACAAGTGCGCATCGGTCGCTGATCGTCAGTCGACCGGCGAGATCGATCCCGTATGCGGCGAGCATCTCGAGCTCGCTCGCCAGTTGCTGCAAGCCGATGACGCAGCCAGATCCGATATAGAGTGCGACCCGCCTATGCAATACCCCGGACGGGATCTGCCGCAAGCGCAATTCCCCGCTGGCAGTGACAATCGTATGACCCGCATTGGCACCGCCGTTGAAGCGCGCGATCACGTCGTAGGCGTCGGCGAGATGATCCACCACCCGCGCCTTTCCTTCGTCGCCATATTGCAAGCCGACCAGGACGTCGGCGTACCCGGTTTTTGTCTGTGTTTCCATTGCTCAGGCATCCAGGACAAACGTGGCTTCGATCTCGACTGGCGCGTCGAAGGGCAGGCTCGCGACCCCCATGGCCACGCGGGCATGACGCCCTCTCTCGCCAAAAATCTCGTTGAGAAGCTCTGAAGCGGCGTTGATCACCGCAGGCGCGTCATGAAACCCCGGCTGCGCCGCCACGTAGCCACCCACTCGAACGATGCCCCGGATCCGCTCGAGATTACCGTCCGTTGCGGCTGCGGCCCAGCCGAGCAGATTGGCCAAGCAAAGCCGCGCCGCCGCGCGGGCATCTTCCACGGTGACTTCTCCAGGTACCTTGCCGACGAATTCGGGCTTGCCGCCTTTCAGCGGCAACTGCCCTGACACCGTCAGGAGGCCGTTGTGTACTGTGTATGGTGCGTACAGAGCCCTGGGAATTTCGGTGGCGGGCAGGACGATCCCGGCCGCCTCGATACGCTCGATGACTGACATGCTGACTCCTCGATTTGGACAAGTACCGACGGAGAAAGCACGCTGCCGCAACCGTCGGCCGCTTGACTGTGCCGCACGGCCGAGATAGTGACCGGCGTCCCGACGCCAGTTACTGTCGCGCAGATGCCAATCCATCCTGCGGGGCGGCGTTAGCCACCTGCGGCATCCCGGAAATACTCGGTGGGCGTCATCCCGAGCGCCCGGCGAAACATGGCGCTGAAGGCGCTGGGACTCTCGTATCCGAGCTGCAGTGCGATGTCGGTCACGTGGCATCCTTCGGCCAGGAGGCGAACGGCAGCCATCAGTCGCGCCTGCTGTTTCCACCGGCTATAGGTCAGTCCGGTTTCTTCGGGAAAGAGACGGATGATGGTGCGCTCGCTGGCGCCGACGAACTGGCTCCACTCCTGTACCGACGTTTCGTCGGAAGGATCGTCGAGGATCCTTGCGCAGATCTTGCTTAGCCGGTTGTCCTTGGGCATGGGCAAGTGAAGGGGGACCACGGAAAGGGGCCGCAGCTCATGCAGCAGAAGCTGGACTACTACGCCGTCGCGTCCGTCCTGCTCGTACTCGACCGGCATGCGCACGACGGCGGAAATCAGTTCTCGGAGCAGCGGCGGCACCGCAACGACGCAGCAAGTCTGCAATTCCGCCGGGATGGCGTCCTCGCGAATGTAGACGGTGCGCATCTCGACGTCGCCGCAAGCCTGCATGGCGTGCCGGACATTGCACGGCACCCAGACGGCGCGCTGGGGAGGCACGACCCATGAGCCATAGTCGGTCGATACCGAGATGGCGCCGACGTAAGCGTAGATGAGTTGGCCGCGCGGATGTGAGTGCGTGTCGATATAGAAGCCGTCCGCAAGGGTCCGCGCCATCCCGCCGATCGGCCGGCCTATGGCCTGATAGTCGTCCCGGTTCTCGCTCTTTCCAAACATGGCCTCTCCGCGATAGTCACTGTCATCTGCTGGCGCGCGAGGATCTGGCGCAGGCAAGTATCTTTGGTCGGACGCCAACGAGCGTCGCAACTTGCAAAAGGAATCGGCCGATCGATTCCAACAGTCTGGAGCCAAAGTAATGTCAGTGTATCGAAACTTCAAGCAGGAAGAGCTGGACAAGCAGTACAACGTTAGGGCGGGTATTCCCGGCTTCCAGGATATCTTTCAGACTTGGGCGAAGGTCAGCGAGAACTTCCGCCTGACCCACCGCGTCATGGAGAGTCGTGCGTACGGGCCCGACGCCAAGCAGACGCTCGATTTTTTCCCGGCCGCCAACAAGGGCCGTCCGCTGCTGGTCTTCATTCACGGGGGATACTGGCAGTCTCTGGACAAATCCGACTTCAGCTACATTGCCTCGCCTTACCTGAAGCGCGACATCAATGTTGCGGTGGTCAACTACCGGCTGGCGCCGGAAGTGGGGATGTCGGAGATTGTCCGCGACAATCGCGACGCGGTGATATGGCTCTATCGCAACGCTGGGGAACTCGGCGGCTTCGATGCCAACAGGATCTATGTCTCGGGGCACTCCGCTGGCGGACATCTCACAGCAATCCTGGCGGGCACCAACTGGGTGAACTTCGGCGTTCCGGCTGATCTGCTCAAGGGCGGTTGCGCGATCAGTGGGCTGTACGACCTCGAACCGATCCGGCTTTGCTATCTCAACAAGGTGGTGCAACTGACCGAGACGGACGTCGCCGCCTACAGCCCCGTCTCTCATCTGCCGAAGGTGAGGCTGCCGATGATTCTCACTGTGGGCGGCGATGAGTCGCCAGAATACCACCGGCTCCAGCGCGAATACCAGACGCTACTGGAAGCAAATGGCTTCGACGTGCAGGTGGTCGAACAGAGGCGAGGCCACCATTTCGACGCTGTCGACCTGCTTGGTGACGGCAATGGCGTCCTTGCCGAAGCGGTACTGCGCTTGATCGAAAGCGCTTGATGCATTCGCTGCCGACTTGAAGCCGCATCTGCTTGCACAGTGGCTGTCCTTCGCCCATTGGTCACATGCGACCGAGGTCGAGGGCGCGAGTAGTGATCGAGGCTATTTATGAAGAGTTGGCCGTGGACCCGGCAGCACGCACGGAGTACCGTAACGGTGCAATATGGCGTCCATTCCAGCGGACCGTTCTTATCCGGCATGGCTTGAGCGTGGGCTTTTGTCCAGTCTACGGGCGATTTCGTCCTTGACGAGAGCCCCATCAAGCCAACGATAACAACACGCCTTGTTTCCTCCTGCAGTTGGTGGTGGCTTCGTGCAGTCTTTTTGGAGCCGCCACCTTGCTCTCGAACTTGAGCCAGGCGCCTCGTGGGGCACGATCCGTGCGCAGGTGGATCCCCTCAGCAGCCGTTCTCGGGCGTCGCAACCTCAATGAGTGCTGCCATGAAACTGGCGCAAGAATCGGCCCAATGGCGGAAGTGGCGGAACTTCAGTCGTTCGTTGAGTGGTGTGCCAATGACCGGGATGGCTCGAAGCAGCCGTCCATCCTCAACTTTGAGCAGCTCGCGCTTGCGACTCTCGCGAAAATGACTTGCTTGGATAGTCATTTGCAGTGGCATGATCACTATGTCTGATGACCAGGGGCTATCGTGCAGCGAAATCAAATATCGAAAACCGAGTCAAGGCGAAGGCGCTTGAGTTCTTCCGGCAGGTCGAGGCGTCGGGTGAGAGCGTGATCGTGACAGATCACGGCAGGCCGGCACTTGAGGTGCGGCGCTTCCGTGGCACTGACCGGAATCCGTTGGACGTGTTGCGGGGGACGGTTGTCCGCTATGACAACCCAACAGAGCCGGTGGACGTGGAGTGGGAGGCGGCTCGGTAATTGCGTGGCGATTTGGCGCAGCGGCGCATCGGTTGCGCTGCGCACTGCCCCTCTAGCTTCAGTCTAGCTGCCGCTGGCATGGATCAGGAACTCGCGCATGGCGTCCGCCGCCTTCTCCAGCTTGCGTCCGGGCTGCCATAACAGCCCGACCTCCATGTCCGGCACGCCGTCGGCAATCGCCCGTGCCTCGATCTGCTTGCCTTCCAGCGACCACGGGCGGTACACCATGTCGGACAGCACGGTCACGCCGAAACCGTGCGCCACCAGCCCGCGCAGCGCCTCCATCGCGCTGGTGCGAAACGCAATCGACGGAGCCAGCCGCTTGCTGCGCCAGTAGCGCAGCGTGGAGCGCTCGCCTTCGTCCACCGTGAGCAGGATGTAGGGATGCGCCGCGATGTCTTTCAGCGTCAGCCGCGGCAGCGCCAGCAAGGGGTGCGATGGCGATGCCCAGAGCTGCCGCCGCGAGCGGATCAGCGTGTGGTGGGCAAAGCGCTGCAGCTTCTCGATATTGGACAGCAGGCCGATGCCAAGCTCGATCTCGCCCGACAGCACGGCCTGCTCGATGCCTGGGCGGTCCATATCGTGCAGGTCGAAGTCCACATCCGGATAGTTGGTGCGAAAGCGCGCCAGCAGCCCTGGCAGCAGGTAGCCCAGCACGGTGTAGGAGGCCGCCAGGCTGACCTTGCCACGCAGGTTGTGTGCCTGGAAGCGCGGTTCGCGCAACGTGTCCTGCACGGCCTCCAGGATCTGGCGGGCGCGCTGGTGCAGCCGGTGGCCCTCGGCCGTCAACGCCACGCCATGCGGCAGGCGGTCGAAGAGGCGTACGCCGAGTTGCTGCTCCAGCATCAGCACGGCATTGGTAATAGCCGATTGCGACACATGCTCGGCCGTGGCCGCCATCGAGAACTGGCCGGTTTCCGCCGCCGCGGCGAAGTAGCGGAATTGCCGCAGGGTGATTTCCTTGGCAATGCGCTGCCCGCCGTCTTCCTTTCCGTGCCGCTCTTTCGCCATGGGCGCTCCAGATATGCGTTTTCCAGATACCTGATCTCTGAATTCATGATTTTACGATATCGACGCGACTTCCTACACTCAGCACAGCCACAGCCCACCACAGCCAGAAGAGCGTACGGAGACAGCATCGATGAATGCCCCCCTATCCCAAGCCCAGCAAGATGCGCTAGCGTCGGTTTCCCTGGACGACAAGTACACCCTTGAGAAAGGCCGCGTCTACCTGAGCGGCACCCAGGCGCTGGTGCGCCTGCCGATGCTGCAAAAGGCGCGCGACCGTGCCGCCGGGCTGAATACCGCAGGCTTCATCTCCGGCTATCGCGGCTCCCCGCTGGGCGGGGTGGACCAGGCGCTATGGAAGGCCAAGAAGCACCTGGCCGCCAGCGACGTGGTGTTCCAGCCCGGGGTCAACGAGGACCTGGCGGCCACCGCCGTGTGGGGTACCCAGCAGGTCAACCTGTTCCCGGATGCCACCCGCGACGGCGTGTTCTCGATGTGGTACGGCAAGGGCCCGGGGGTGGACCGCTCCATCGACGTGCTCAAGCATGCGAACTCGGCCGGCTCGTCGAAGCATGGCGGCGTGCTGGTGCTGGCCGGCGACGATCATGCCGCCAAGTCGTCCTCGGTGGCGCACCAGTCCGAGCACGTGCTGCTGGCCTCCGGCATCCCGGTGCTGTATCCGTCCAATGTGCAGGAATATCTCGACTACGGCCTGCATGGCTGGGCCATGAGCCGCTACTCCGGCCTGTGGGTGTCGATGAAATGCGTGACCGACGTGGTGGAATCCACCGCCTCGGTCGAGGTCGATCCCGAACGCGTCAGGATCGTGCTGCCGGAGGACTTCGCCATGCCCGACGGTGGCCTCAATATCCGCTGGCCCGACCCGCCGCTGGCGCAGGAAGCTCGCCTGCTCGACCACAAATGGTATGCGGCGCTGGCCTATGTCCGCGCCAACAAGCTCAACCGCGTGGTGCTGGACTCGCCCAACGCGCGCTTCGGCATCATGACCGCCGGCAAGGCCTATCTCGATGTGCGCCAGGCGCTGTCGGACCTCGGCCTGGACGATGACACCTGCCGCCGCATCGGCATCCGCGTATTCAAGGTGGGCTGCGTATGGCCGCTGGACGCGCACGACGCGCGCGACTTCGCCACCGGCCTGGAAGAGATCCTGGTGGTGGAAGAAAAGCGCCAGATCCTCGAATACGCGCTCAAGGAAGAGCTCTACAACTGGCGTGACGACGTGCGCCCCAAGGTCTACGGCAAGTTCGACGAACGCGGCAACCACGGCGGCGAATGGTCGCTGCCGCGCGGCAACTGGCTGCTGCCCGCGCACTACGAGCTGTCGCCGGCGCTGATCGCCAAGGCCATCGCCACCCGGCTGGAAAAGAGCGACCTGCCATCCGACGTGCGCGAGCGCATCGCCGCGCGCGTCGCGCTGATCGAGGCCAAGGAGCGCGAAGCCGCGCGCCCGCGCATCTCGGTGGAGCGCAAGCCCTGGTTCTGCTCGGGCTGCCCGCATAACACCTCGACGCGCGTGCCCGCAGGCTCGCGCGCGCTGGCCGGCATCGGCTGCCACTATATGGCGATGTGGATGGACCGCAATACCGACACCTTCAGCCAGATGGGCGGCGAGGGCGTGGCGTGGACCGGACAGATGCATTTCACCGGCGAGAAGCATGTGTTCGTCAACCTTGGCGATGGCACGTACTTCCACTCGGGGCTGCTGGCGATCCGTGCGGCCATCGCGTCCAAGGCCTGCATCACCTACAAGATCCTGTTCAACGACGCCGTGGCGATGACCGGCGGCCAGCCCGTGGACGGCGTGCTGACCGTGCCGCAGATTGCGCACCAGGTGCTGGCCGAAGGCGCCAGCAAGATCGTGGTGGTGACCGACGAGCCGGAGAAGTACGGCGATGGCGGCATGCTGCCCGGCGGCGTCACGGTGCATCACCGCGACCAGCTTGACGACATCCAGGTCCAGTTGCGCGATACCGCCGGCGTCACCATCCTGATCTACGACCAGACCTGCGCCACCGAGAAACGCCGCCGCCGCAAGCGCGGCACCATGGCCGATCCGGCCAGGCGCGCCTTTATCAACGACGCGGTCTGCGAAGGTTGCGGCGACTGCTCGGTCAAGTCCAACTGCCTGTCGGTGGAGCCGCTGGAAACCCCGCTGGGCACCAAGCGCAAGATCAACCAATCCTCGTGCAACAAGGACTTCTCCTGCGTCAACGGCTTTTGCCCGAGCTTTGTCACGGCGCAAGGCGCGCAGGTGCGCAAGCCCGCCGCGGCCGGCGGCAAGGGCGCGGGCGCCGATTTCGGCGCGCTGCCGCAACCGGTGCTACCCGCGCTGGATCGGCCCTATGGCGTACTGGTAACGGGCGTCGGCGGCACTGGCGTGGTCACCATTGGCGGCTTGCTCGGCATGGCCGCGCACCTGGAGCAAAAGGGCGTGACCGTGCTCGACATGGCCGGCCTGGCGCAAAAGGGCGGTGCGGTGATCAGCCATGTGCAGATCGCGCCGACTCCCGCAGCCCTGCATGCCACGCGCATCGCGACCGGCGAAGCGCGGCTGGTGATCGGCTGCGATGCGATCGTATCCGCCTCGCCGGAGGTCCTGTCCAAGACCCGCATCGATGTGACGGCGGCTGCCATCAACAGCGCCAGCACGCCGACCGCCGACTTCATCAAGAACCCGAACTGGAAATTCCCGGGCGCTTCGGCCGAGCAGGACCTGCGCGCCAGCGTAGGCGAGGCCTGCGCCTTCATCGACGCCAATGCGTGGGCAGTCAAGCTGCTGGCCGATTCGATCTACTCCAACCCGCTGCTGCTGGGCTTCGCCTGGCAAAAGGGCTGGGTGCCGCTGCAGCGCGACAGCCTGGTGCGGGCCATCGAACTGAACGGCGTGTCGGTCGAGAAGAACCTGCTGGCCTTCGACTGGGGCCGCTATCTGGCGCACCATGGCGAGGCAGCACTGCGCGCGCAATTGCAACCGGCACCGCGCGCCCAGGTGGTGGCCATGCCGGAAACGCTCGATGGCGTGATCCGCCAGCGCGAAGCCCTGCTCACGGCCTACCAGAACCCGGCATACGCCGCCAGGTACCGCGCCGTGGTCGACAGCATGCGCGCTGCCGAGAAGCGCGTGGGCGCCGACGCCCGCCTGCCGCTGGCCGAAGCCGTGGCGCGCAACCTGGCCAGGCTGATGGCCTACAAGGACGAGTACGAGGTCGCCCGCCTGTATGCCGACCCCGCCTTCCTCGACAAGCTGCGCGCGCAGTTCGAAGGCGAACCCGGCCGCGACTACCAGCTCAGCTTCCACCTGGCGCCGCCGTTGCTGGCAAAGCGGGACTCGCATGGCCATCTGGTCAAGCGGCGATTCGGCCCGGCCATGCTGACGGCCTTCCGCTTGCTGGCGCGGGCCAAGGGCCTGCGCGGCACCGCCTTCGACGTGTTCGGCAAGACCGCCGAGCGGCGCGCGGAACGCAGGCTGATCGAGGATTACATCGCCATGGTGCAGGAGTTCAGCGCCACGCTGAGCGCGGATCGCCTGGATACGGCGGTGGCGCTGGCCAGCCTGCCCGACGACATCCGCGGCTTCGGGCATGTCAAGGAAGCGAATATGGAGAAGGCGGCGGCGCGGCGCGCTGCACTGCTGGCGCAGTATCGCGGTGAGGCCGCTCGGGTGGCTGCCTGAGAGATCCCGGAGGGAGTGTCCGATGGGCTGGCGCGCGGCAGCAATGGTGAGCGCCGGCCCGGATGCGCCGCGCCGCGCCGCTTAACGCGGGGCGCGGCGCGCCCGGTCTTGAGCGGCAATCGCAAGCGCGTCCGCGATGGCGTCGATGGCGTCGACGCCCATGCCCACTATATGTTCGATGGCCTCTCCATTCCTCTGGATGAGCACTCTCAGATTGCCATTGCCGGCGCGGAATTCCTCGACGGCCTGAACAACACCAGATTCAAGGTCTTGCACCAGGTCCATATCGTCAATGTGACCGGAGGACCAGCGGGTGCGCATCTCGTCGGGGCGGCCGACTAACAGGCGTTCCCTGGCGGGCAGATGCTCGACGTGAACGAACGCTTGAATCAAGTTCATCATGTGGATGGGGCGAAAGTGAGCCCGGCAGAGCAATACGGACTCCGCCGGGAGCGATGGTGAGGGGCCTCTGAATTGGGGGCGGACACGCAGCGTGGTGCCGTATTCGGCACGCAAACGCGCCGCTTCAGCGTTTCGTGCCACATTATAGCGAGGCGCCGCCAGCAGCCCCGCCACTGTTCATGCCTGCGTGTTCCTGCGCGCTCTCATCGCGGCTGGAACACGATCACCGCCATGCCCGTGATCGCCACCGCCACCCCGGCCAGATCCCAATGGCTGGGCCGCACCCCATCCACCAGCCACAGCCACGCGATCGCCACCGCAATATAGATCCCGCCGTAAGCCGCGTAGACCCGCCCGGACGCATCCGGATGCAGCGACAGCAGCCAGGCAAACATCGCCAGCGCCAGCGCGCCGGGGATCAGCACCCAGGCGCCGGCACCCTGGCGCAGCCACAGGTAAGGCAGGTAGCAGCCCAGGATTTCCGCGCAGGCGGTAATGAGGTAGAGCGCGATCGTCTTCATTCGGCGGTTGCGCAAGCGGAGTCAGCAGGGGATGCGCCGGACGGGCCGGCAACGGCATCCGTGCGCGCCGCCGCCTTCCCGCCCCGCTTGCGCGCAGCCGTCCGTCCCTTGCCCCCGCCCAGCTCACCGCCCTTGTAGGGCACACGCCCCGACGGCACCACCGCCGAAGCCAGCTCCACATGCCCCTCCTGGTCATCGAAGAACATGTGCGCGCCAAAGGCCTGCAGCACCTGGTCCTTGGGCAGCCCGCCCAGGAAGAAGGCCTCGTCGATACTGACACTCCACGCGCGCAGGGTATGCACCACCCGCGTGTGCGCCGGGCTGTTGCGCGCAGTCACGATGGCGATGCGCACCGGACACGGCCCAGGCTGGAAATGCGACTGGATCTCGGCCAGCCGCAGCAGCAGCTTGGCGAACGGCCCTTCGGCCATGGCCTTGTGGCGGTGCTTCTGCTCATGCCGGGTGAAGGCTTCCAGCCCTTTTTGCTTGAAGATCCGCTCGGACTCGGGCGAGAACAGCACGGCGTCGCCGTCGAAGGCGATGCGGATCTGGCCGGCAGGCGCATGGAAGTCGGCGGGCGCGGCATAAAGCTGGGCGGCGGCCACGCCGCCGTCGATGGCAGCCTGCACGTCGGAGGCGTCGCGCGAGAGGAACAGGTCGACCTTGAAGGCCTTCAGGTAGGGCGCGATCGGCTCGCCGCCCGTGAAGGCCGCGCGGGTAATGTCCAGCCGGTGGCTCTCGATGGCGTTGAATGCGCGCAGTCCGGTGTCCGGCGAATTGCGCGAGATCACCACCACTTCCACCAGCCTGCGGCCGGGAATCAGGTGATTGAGGCCAAGCAGCGCCTGCACCAGCGGGAAGGCCGTGCCCGGCAGCAGGGGCTCGTCCTCATGCGCGCGCTGGTAAGCGCAATAGGCGGCTACGCCATCGGATTGATAGATGCCGTTCTCGTGTTCAAGGTCGAATAGCGCTCGCGACGAGATGCCGATGACGAGTTTGTCGGTGAGATCGTAGGCCATGCCGAAGTATAAGGGCAGACGAACGCGGGCAGAACGGCCCGCCGCCCCTCAAGGCCCCTTGCCCGCCTCCGCCCGCAGCGCCTTCACCCTGTCCGCGCTCACATCCGCCCGCTGCCCGCCATAGCTGGCCCGCAAGTAGTTCGCCAGGTCGGCCAGTTCCGCATCGCTCATGCGCGAGGCAAAGCCCGGCATATCCTGCATGCTCTCCAGCCCCGGGAATTTCTGCGCCTCGATGCCGTCCAGCATCGACACGATCAGGTTATGCGGATCGACGTTGCGCACGGTGGAGTTGCCCAGCATCGCCACCGCCACATGCGGCTTGCCCTCGCCCTCGCGGCCATGGCAGCCGGCGCAAACGGCCAGGTAGTGCTGGCGGCCGGGTTTGAGCCGGGCCACATCCGCGCTGACGGCCTTCAGCGGTTGGGGCTGCGGCGGCTGGTCGCCCAGCAGGTAGGCCGACATCGCGGCGAGGTCGGCCTTGTTCAGGTACTGGCTGCTCAGATGGACCACCGGGAACATCTCGCCGTAAGCCGAGCCCTGCGGCGCCATGCCGGTGGCGAAGAAGGTCTGCAGGCCGGCGCCCGTCCAGCCGCGCGCGGCCATGCCGCCCGGCGTGATATCCGGCGCGCCGACGCGGCCCAGCGCGGCGCCGGCCAGGGGCCGGGCCGAATCCAGCCGGCCGAACATGGCGCGCGGCGTATGGCACTCGGCACAATGGCCCAAGGCGTTCGACAGGTAGCGCCCGCGCTGCCAGGCGGGCGTCTGCCCGGTGGATGCATCGGGCAACCGGTCTTTCAGGAACAGCAGGTTCCAGCCGACCAGCGCGGCGCGCATGTTGTACGGGAAGCTGAGGTCGTGCGGCCGGTTGGCCACCGCGGCCGGCCTGATCTGCATCAGGTAGGCATACATCGCGTCGGCATCGCCGCGCGACAGGCCGCGATACGAGGTGTAAGGCATGGCCGGATAGAGATGCTTGTCCGGCGCAATCCCGTCATGCAGCGCCTTGTAGAAATCGTCGGCGCTCCACTGGCCGATGCCGTGCTCCTTGTCCGGCGTGATATTGGTGCCGTAGAAGGTGCCGAACGGCGAGGCCAGTTCGACCCCGCCGGCAAACGGCGCGCCCTGGGCGCTGGTGTGGCAGGCGGCGCAATCCGCGGCGCGCACCAGGTAGCGCCCGCGCGCGACCTGTTCGGCGGGCGACAGCTTGCTCGCGGGCTGCTGGTCGGCGGCGGTGTCGATCGGGGCGGCGCGGTCGCCGCAGCCGGCCGGCAGGGCGGCGCCCAGGGCGGCCAGGACCGCCAGCGTGGCGCGCGCGTGTCGGAGGCGTCCGGCCTGGCGCAAGGACGTAGTGGACCTGGTGGACCTGGTGGTCATCACTTGTCTTCCTTTACCAGGCCCGGGGTGTTGACCACCACGTCCTTGACGGCTTCGAAGTAGCGCACATAGCCTGTGCAGCGGCAGATATGGTCGTCGAGTGCCGCGATGATGGTTTCGTCCACCTTGCCCCGGGGCACCGGCTGGCGCTTCAGGCGCTCCACCAGGATGGTCGCGCCGTTGACAAAGCCCGGCGTACAGTAGCCGCACTGGAAGCTGAAGTGCTCCAGGAACTTCTGCTGCACGGGCGAGAGCTCCACTACCTCGCCCTTGTCGTTGCGCCTGGCGTGGCCTTCCACCGTGCGCACCTTCTTGCCCTGGAAGTAGTGCGCGCCGGTGATGCAGGCGCGGACTTCCTCGCTGGTACCGTCGGCCTTGTCGTGGATCACCACGCAGGCGTGGCAGATACCCTGGCCGCAGCCCAGGCGCGAGCCGGTGAGCGCGAGATATTCGTGCAGGAAGTCGATCATCATCAGGCCTTCCGGCACCTCGATGGGGCCAACGTCCTTGCCGTTGACGTTCAGGGAAAGCGGTTGGGTGGCGATGCTCATGCCAGGATCTCCTGAATCTTTTCGGCGCTGACCGGCAGGGTGGTAAAGCGATGGCCGATGGCATGCGCGATGGCGTTGACGATGGCGCCCACCACCGGAATCATCACCACTTCGGCGATGCCCTTGGGCGGATCGGTTTCGGATACGGGCGGCAACACGATCCCGGTCTGCGACCACACCGCCACATCGCTGGCGCGCGGCAGCTGGTAGCGGTTGAAGTTCCACGTGCCGTTGCCGGGGCCATCCTCGTAGAGCGGCAGGAACTCGTGCAGCGCGTGGCCGATGCCCATGGCGATGCCGCCCTGGAGTTGCCCGGAAACCAGTTCCGGAGACAGCTGCGAGCCGCATTCCATGATGGAGTGGTGGCTGAGGATCTCGACCTTGCCGCTGGCTTCGTGCACCGACAATTCCACCAGCGTGCCCACCGCGCTGTAGTAGGTCACGGTGGCGTTGTTGCGCTGGGTTGGCGCGATATAGACCTTCTTGCGGTCCAGCACCTGGTAGCCGCCGTTGGTGGTCATGCGGGCCTTGCGCGCGGCATCGGCGCCGTCGCCATAGCGCACCGAGAGCCCGTCGATGGGCAGCCGGGCAGCGCTGCCATCCACTTCGAAGTCGGCCTCGGTCCATTGCCAGCGATTGAACACGTGCACCGTCGCGCCCGTGACCAGGCCGAGCTCGTGCGCCTTCTTCGCCAGTTGCTCATAGGGCAGGGCTTGCAGGCCGCCGGCGGTGAGCTTGCCCTCCACCCAGCGCGCATCCTCCACCCGCACTACCAGCGAGGCCGCCTGGCCGCCGCCGAGGCCCTGGCTCCAGATCGCGATGGCAGCCGGCCACAGCCCATGCATGAAGATCACGCGCGCGGCCTCGCGCGTGCTGTGGGTGAAGTAGTAGGCCGAGTTGGTCGCGCTCGATGGCGAGGCGTAGGAGGGCGACCAGCGCGGGTTTGCCGACAGGTTGTCCTGCTCGGCCTGGCTCATCAGGTACGGATTGCCGGTGGCAGTGACGGGAAGGTCGGGCCAGTCGGTGATCGCCACGCGCACCTCGGTGGCCGGCTTGCCCAGCCAGCGCTTCACGGCCACCGCCTGCGAGGTCGACATGCCGGTGCCGATCTCGGCGCCGCAGTGGTGCAGGGCGATAGTGCCGTCCGCGCGCATCTCCACCTTGGCGAACGAGGCTTCCGCGCCGGTGCCGAAATCCTTCTGCACGCAGGCGAAGCCCACGCCGTAGCGCCGGCCGGGATTGCTCGCCTCGAAGTCGGCCTTCTTCTTCGCGCGATCGATCCACAGCGGATGCACCCTGGCCGCCTCCAGCACCTCATCCACGCGGATGGCGCCGGCGGGAATCGCGCCCTGCGTGTTCTTCATGCCCGAGCGCAGCGCGTTCTTCAGGCGGAACGCGATCGGGTCCAGCTTGAGCTGCTCGGCGAACTCATCGACCATCATCTCGGTCGCCGCCATGCTCTGCAGCGTGCCATAGCCGCGCGCCGAGCCCGCGTCGATGGCGCGCGAGGCGATGGCCACGGCGGTCAGGTCGTTCTTCGGGAAGTAATAGATCGACTGCGCGGCGGTGGCGCCCACCATCGCCACCGAGGGCGAGAAGTTGGCGCGGCCGCCGCCGTTGGCCTCGAAATCGCCCTGGAAGGACTGGAACAGGCCGGTGGTCTTGTCCACCGCGATGCGGTAGCGCATCTTGAAGGCGTGCCGCTTGATCGCAGTCTGGAACTGCTCGTAGCGGTCGTTGGCCAGGCGCACCGGCTTGCCGTCGGCGTACAGCGCCGTCACCAGACCGTAGAAGGGGAAGTTGTAATGATCCTTGGAGCCGTAGCCCACGGTGTAGCAAGGGTGGACGAACACCTGCTCCACCGGGAACACGCCCTTGGCCTTGGCCAGCATCTCCGCCGTGCTTTCGCCGACTTCGACGGGCGACTGGGTCGGCACCACCATATGCAGCGCCTGGGCCTCGGCGTCGTACCAGCAGTTGGCGTTATCCGGTTCCAGCGCGGCGGTGTCGATGGACTGCGTGTTGTACTCGCGCTCCAGCACCAGCCAGTCCGCCGGCGGCTGGTCCAGTTGCTGGCGGATCTGGCCGGCGTGGAACATGCCCTGCTCGCCAAGCTGGCCGTGATCCGTGCCATCGGGCCAGACCGGTTCGTGCTTGCGCATCATGCTGGGGAACAGCGGCGCGTTTTTCAGGCTGGAGAACACATCGTCGTCGAACGGCGTGTCGCCGCCCACCCGCACGAAGCGGAAGGTCCCCCAGGGATCGCGTTCCAGCGGGCCGGTTTCGGCGCCGTAGCGGATGATCTCGTCGCGGAACTTGAGCTTGTCCTTGGCAAAGCGGAAACGGGCGAAGTCGTGATAGATCAGGATTGCCACGGCGTGGCCGAGATAGGCCGGCGTCTTGCCTTCCGGCAGCAGCATATCCTCGCCGTAGAAGGCGGGAAAGGCCAGGCCGTCGCGGGCCAGGTCGGCGGCGGTCACCACGCGATCGGGCTTGAGGTCGTCGCCCAGCAGCGCCAGGTCGAAGCCCGCATAGCTGCGGTCCGCCCTGGTGGTGCGCAGGATAAAGGCGTGCGACTGTTCCTTGGGCCAGTGCGGCATGTCGCGCGAGCGGATATCCCGCGCGAAGACCTTGTCGCCGGTGACCTTGGCGATGCCGTCGATGCGGAATCTGGGGGCGCCGGTCCTGGGGTCCCACTGGACCGGGGTCAGGAATTTCTCTTCGAACAAGGCCGCGAAGGCCTTGCCGCCGATCGGTGCGATATACACCGACACCCCGGCCACGACGCTGGCTTTCAGGAAAGTGCGGCGCGTTGGGCTGAAGTTGGCCATGGCGTTTCCTTGGGAATGCGTTGATGCCGCAGTGGCGCTCCGGTGCGATACACGGCCAGACGCGTCCGGCCAGGGCAGCCGGGCGGAAGAGACAGGGAGAACCGGAAGGCGAGGGGCAGCGGCAATCAAGGTCTCCGTGCATGGGGGCGCGGGCACGATGTGCGGCACCGGCGCGGATTACTACGCAAGACTGGGCTGATGAACGGTGGGGCAACGGCTGGGTTTATTCTAGGCGCGGAAGTGCACGCCGGGGCGCGGATTCCACGCTTGTCGGGGGACGTTGTCGCAGCGATGGTGCAAGGCACAAACACGTGAGGAAGCCGCTTGCCATGGCTGCAACCCAGCCCATCGTTGTAGCATTCCCCCATGGACAACCTGCTCAGAAAACTCGACCTGACCTCCCTGCGGCTGTTCGTTGCCGTTTGCCAGGAACAGAACATCGCCCGCGCGGCCGAGCGCGAATTCATTGCGCCGTCCGCTGTCAGCCGCCGCATTGCCGAGATCGAGGCGCTGATCGGCCTGCCGGTGATCGGGCGTCATCCGCGCGGCATCACCGTGACGCCGGTAGGCGAAACGGTGCTGCGCCATGCGCAGGCCATCATCGGCAACATCGAGGCGCTCGGTGCGGACCTGTCGCGCTTCACATCCGGCGCGCGCGGCAACGTGCGGCTGGTGTGCAACCTTGGCGCCATCGTGCAGTTCCTGCCGGAGGACCTGGCCGCCTTTGGGCGCGTGTATCCCGATGTGAGCATCGAACTGGAGGAGCAGCACAGTCCCGAGGTGCTGCGCATGGTGGGCGAGCGCAGTGCGGATTTCGGCATCTGCAACGCGATCCAGGGTGTGGAGCAGTTCGTCTCGCTGCCTTACCGTGAAGACCAGCTATGCGTACTGGTGCCGGGCGGCCATCCACTGGCGTCGGCGCACACGGTCCGATTTGCCGAACTGGTGGGCGAGACCTTTGTTGCGCTGCGGGATGAAAGCGCCCTGAGCCGGTTGTTGTCGGACCAGGCCGCGCGCCTGAACACGGCGTTGAGGATCAAGATCCGGGTGGCCAGCCTGGATGCGCTGTGCCGTATGGTGCATGTCGGGCTGGGCATTGCCATCGTGCCGCGCCAGGTGGGTGAGCTTTACCTGAACACGCTTGACGTGGCCGCGCGGCCCCTGGCGGACGCGTGGGCCACGCGGCAACTACTGGTGGTGTTCCATTCGCGCGAGCACCTTTCGGCCAGCGCCGCGGCCTTGGTGGGATTTCTTTGCCGGCAATAGCAATAGCGAGGCGCCTGGCCGGCCGTCTCGAATCGAGAGGGCTGCCATGCCGACTCCGCACTTTGCCCGGCCGGCGCCAGAACTTATAGTGGGACGACCCGAACGAGAACCCCACCATGGAAGACACCATTCGCTTCAGCGGCCGCGTGCTGTACCTGTCGCAAGACCCTGCCTGCGTGCGCGCCCAACTGGAAGGCAAGCCCATGACCCTGGCCGGAGCGGGGCCGCTGCGCGACAACATCTCCACCGATGAGATCACGCCCGTCACCATCATGTTGGCCTATGACGAGCGCCTGGGCCAGTATCCGTACGTGGGCTTCCAGGCCGGCGGCGAGCAGCCGATCGGCCGCGATGCGATCCGCAGCGGCGGCTTTGCGGTCACGGTGGCGGGCAAGCGCTACGGCAAGGGTTCCTCGCGCGAGTCCAGTCCGCTGGCCGAACTGTCAGCGGGCATCCGCCTGATCGTGGCGGAGAGCTTCGAGCGCATCTACCAGCAGAACTGCGACAACATCGGCATCCTTACCACCACCGATTTCACTGTGCTCGACCGGGTGCTGGCGGGAGAGGCAATTCCCATCGAGGCGTTCTTGAACGGGCGCGACGCGCTGACGCAGCAGGTAATCCGCGCCGGTGGCCTGCTGGCTTATAGCCGCGCTGCGAACTGGCCGGCAGCGAGCGAGGGCGCGCAGGGAGCCGAGGCGAGCGGGAATACCGCACCGCGCACCCTGGTGGAAAAGATCATCGCCCGCCATCTGCTGCCGGGCACGGCAAGCGCCGAACGAGGCCAGGGCGTGTTCGTTGTGGCCGATTGGCGCTTCTCGCACGACTATTTCACCGGCATGTGCGCGCACCTGATGCATCGCGCCTTCGGCAAGCCCGTGGCGTTGCACCAGCCTGACCACATCATTGCCTTCCAGGATCACCTGGTTCTGGCGGCCCAGAGCTATCCGCATGTCCGCGACGGCCTGCTGCCCGGCGTGGCCAACCTGATGCAGGGCCATGGCAGTTTTGCGCACGATTATCCGGTGCGCTCGCACAATGCGCTTGCGGGCGCGGTACCGGGTTCGGAGGGTATCTGCCATGCGCTGATGGCCGAGCAATACGCGCTGCCGGGGCAGGTAGTGGTGGGCACCGATTCGCACACGCCGCATGCGGGCGCGCTCGGCTGCCTGGCCTTCGGGGCCGGCGCCACCGATCTTGCCAATAGCTGGGTCACAGGCTACGTGCGTTGCAAGGTGCCGGAGACGCTGCGCGTGGAGGTCGAGGGCGAACTGGCCGCGGGCGTCACCGCCAAGGACATCGTGCTCTACCTGCTGCAGATGGATGCGATCCGCGCCGGCGGCGCCATTGGCGTGGTGTTCGAATATGCCGGCAGCACGGTGCGCGCCTTGTCCATCGACGAGCGCGCCACGCTGACCAATATGGTCGCGGAACTGGGCGGCTTCACCGGCATCGTCGAGCCCGACGACAAGACCGTGGCCTTCCTGACGGCGCGGCGTGGTGTCGAGTTCGCCGTCGAGGACTGGATGCACAGCGATGCCGGCGCAACCTACCGCGACGTCATCCGTATCGACGCTGCCGCCATCGCGCCCATGGTTGCGCGCCCGGGCGATCCCGGCAATGGCATCGCGGCGGACACGCTGGACCAGCCGGTGCCGGTGGACATCGCCTACGGCGGATCCTGCACGGCCGGCAAGCGGGAGGATTTCGACTATTACCACGAGGTACTGCGCTGGGGCCTGGAGCATGGCTTGAAGGTGTCGCCGCGCACCCGGCTTTTCCTGCAGTTCGGCACCCTCGGGGTAAAGGACTACTGCGAAGCGCGCGGCTACCTGGACACCTTCGACGAGGCCGGCGCCACGATGGTCATGCCGGGCTGCGGCGCTTGCGCCAACTGCGGGCCGGGCGCCTCCACCGCCAGCGAGCAGGTCACCATCAGCGCCATCAACCGCAATTTCCCCGGCCGCTCGGGGCCGGGCCAGGTCTGGCTGGCCAGCCCCTACACGGTGGCCGCGAGCGCGCTGGCCGGGCAGATCAGCACCTTCGGGCAATTGCAGGCTGGCGCTCTCGCGCCCGTCTCTTAGTCGTTCACCACCCAATCCCCCGCAGCACCGGGGGCATCGCGGCACCGAAAGCCGGGCGACAGATCCCGCCGCCATCCACAGGAGACAGACATGTACCCCATCACTTCGCGCGCCCTGCGCGCGGCGGGGCGGCTTCTTGCCGTCGCCGCCACGACGTTGACGGCAGTGGCATTGCCCGCTATCGGCGCCTGCGCGGCACACGCCGCCGGCAACTATCCAGCCAGGACGGTGCGCCTGATCGTGCCGAACTCGCCGGGCTCCACCGCCGACGCGGTCGCGCGCGTGCTGGCCGAGGGCCTGGGCCAGGACCTCGGCCAGCCGTTCTACGTGGAGAACATGCCAGGGGCGGCTGGCATCCCCGGCACGCGGCAACTGGTATCCGCCGCCGCCGATGGCTACACGTTGGCCGTGGTGTCGTCCAACCATGCCATCAATCCCGGCTTGTACCGCAATATCCCCTACGACAGCGTGAAGGACATCACGGCCGTGGGGCTGATCGGCACCACGCCGCTGGTGCTGGTGGTGGGCGCGGGCTCGCCGTACATGACAGCGCAGGCGCTGATCGCGGCGGCGCGAGCGCATCCGGGCAGCCTGACCTACGGCTCCTCCGGCAAAGGCAGCGTGCTTCATCTGGCGGGCGAACTGCTCAAATCGAAGGCCGGCATCGATATGCTGCACGTACCCTACAAGGGCGTGAACACGCTGATGACGGATGTCCTCGGCGGACAGATCAACGCCGCCTTCCTGGCCACGCCGTCCGCCTTGCCGCAGATCAAGGCCGGCAAGCTGCGGGCGCTGGCGGTCAGTACGGCGGCGCGCCTCGACAGCTTGCCGACGGTGCCGACCCTGGCTGAATCCGGTGTCAGGGATTACGCCTACGATGCCTGGATCGCACTGATCGGGCCAAGTGGTCTGCCGAAGGATGTCACTGCGCGCCTGCAGCAGGCGATGGGCAAGGCGCTGGCCGCGCCCAAGGCGCGGGACCTCTTTGCCGCGCAGGGTTTTGTGGTCAAGGGCGGCAATGGCGAAGAAACGGCCCGTATCATTCGCGACGAACTGGGCAGGAGCCAGGCGCTGATCAAGAGCGCGTCGATTGCCGTGGAATGAGGATGCAAGGCTGCGATTGCACCAGCGTTCCCGGCATCGCCGCGAGCGCAAAGTGCAATCGTTCCAATCGTTCCAATCGTTCCTACACCTCGACGAACACCGCCCCGTCCTCGACTTTCACGCCATACGCCTGGATATCGCTGGTCAGCGGCTCGCACATCGCTCGTCCGGTGCGCACATCGAACTTGCCCTGGTGCAGCGGGCATTCGATCTCGTGTCCGTCGAGAAAGCCGTCGCACAAGCGCGCGTTGCCGTGGCTGCAAGCGTTGTCCGTGGCGTAGATCTCATCGCCCACGCTATAGAGCGCGATCTCCCGCCCGCCTGCGTTGACCGCCACGACATCGTCCTTCGGGATGGCGACCAGTTGTATCACCTGGGTCCATTGCTTTGACATGGCACACCTCAAATCGGGTAAATGATGGAATTGGCGATCATTTCGCTGTCGAATACGCAAAGCCTGGACTCGAACTTCAAGCCGTCGCCGGTGCGCCGGATCACGTCGATATAGCGGCCGACGTTGTACACCGTGGACTGGCCATCCGGCTTGGTGCGAAAGACGGCGTAGCTGGCCTCGGCGTCGATGCGCTCCGGATCGGCCTTCAGGATGCGCGGGATGCCGACCACGTGCCGCTGATAGTACGGGTCGTGGAAGATGGTTTCGGTCGCGCCGTAGATGCGGTCCTTGAGCATGCCGCGGCTCTCGAAGGAGAGCGTGGCAAGCGGGAAGCCGCCTTCGTGGTTCTCGCGTGGCTGCAGCTTGTAGGTGCACGCCTCGGTAAAGAAGTCCGGCCACTTCTCCCATTCGTTGTTGTCGAGCGCGGCGGCGTAGTCCGCGTAAAGCGCCAGCACTCGCGAGTAGGTTTCAAAGTCGAGCATGTCTCAAGCCTCCATCACGCGGCGCCAGTAGTCGTACATGCCGCGGATCAGCGTCTCGGTCACCATGTGGTCCGTATCGCCGATCTCGCGCCCGCCCAGTTCCGCCAGCGTCCGGTGGAATGGCTTCTGCTCGAAGCCCTGCTGGGAAAACTCGATCACCTCGCCGTCGTCGGCCGAGACAAAGCCGGCCGGCCCGAACAGGTTGGCCTGGCGCAGGCGGCGCCGGGTCATCGCGGCATCGTCGTCCTCGAAGCCGAAGTGCGTCCACACGAAGTGGAACGTGCCGTGGCCGGCCGGCTGGATATGCCGTGTCGACACCGAGTTCACCTGCTGCTGGATGATGACGCTGGGGAACAGCGTCATCATCACCGCCGTGGGCGCGCCCCACCAGTCTTCCTGCACCACGTCGAGGAAGCGGTCGTCGTGCAGGCTCATCTGCTCCTTGAAGCTGGACACCCCGCTGGTGACTTCGCCCTTGCCGCCCTGGCCGCGCGTGGAGATCATGGCCGCATGCCGGAAGTGCTCGTCCATCTTGAGCTCCGACTTGTTGTCGGCGCGCCAGAGGCCGAACGTCACGAACCAGGTGTGCAGCAGCCCGGGGTGGTAAGGGTCCTTGATGTTCTCCTGCATCAGCTTCCAGTTGCCGGGAATCCGCTGGCGGCTGTAGCCGAGGATGGTCAGCTTGCGGCCGTCGAATACCCGGTCGAAGTAAGCCAGGATGGTCGGGCCGAGATAGTCCTCCAGTTCGGGCACCGCATGGTCGAAGGAGGCGAAGATCACGCCGTTGCGCCGCGCTACCTTCAGCTTGGTCAGCCCGTGCGCCTTCGGGTCGAAATCGGCAGGCATGCCGCCATTGACCTTGCCGTCGAGCTTGACGCCGCGCCGGAACGGCACGCCGACCAGGTTGCCCTTGAGATCGTAGTTCCACTGGTGGTAGGGGCAGGTGAAGTCCTTGCGGTTGCCCGAGCGCTCTCGGCAGAACTGCACGCCGCGGTGCGCGCAGACGTTTTCCACCACATGGATCTCGCCGTCCGCCGCACGGCTGGCGATCACCGAGCGCTCGCCCACCACCGTGCGCTTGAAGTCGCCCGGGTTCGGGATTTCCGCTTCCAGGCCGATATAGCACCAGTGGCCCGAGTAGAAGAAGCGCTCCAGCTCCTTGCGGTAGATGTCGTCGTCGGTATAGGCCCAGAACGGAATCCGGCTCGAGCCTTCGTCCTTCCATTCCTTCTTGCTGAATGCAACAGCCTGTTCGTGCATGGTTGTCTCCGTGTGGTTATTGGATCGGGGCGTCAAACGCCGCTGGCATGGAATGCGTCGGCGTGGATGCGCGCGGGATCGATGCCTTTCTGCCTGAGCAGCATGGAAGCGGCGTCGACCATGACCGGGGCGCCGGCGAGATAGGCGCGCCAGCCGCGCAGGTGCGCCCAGTCGTCGGCGACCGCCTTGGTCACCACGCCGCCCCGGTAGCCGTCGGCGTCGCTGGCTGCCGCCACCACCACATGCACGTGCAGCCCGGCATGGCGCGCCTGTAGTTCGCGCAGCCATTCCAGGCCATACAGGTCGGCACGGGTGCGCACGCCAAAATAGAGGTGCACGGGGTTGCGCATGCCGGCATCGAGCATGCCGCGCAGGATCGACAGGATCGGCGCGAGGCCGGTGCCGCCCGCGATGCAGACCACCGGGCCATCGCATTTGCGCCGCAGGTAGGCCGTGCCCAGCGGGCCGCTGACGCGGATGGCATCGCCGACCTTGAGTTCCGAGGCGACATAGGACGTGACGCGCCCGTCGGGCACCAGCCGGATGTGAAACTCGAGTTCATCGGCGCCATGCGCGACCGCCATCGAGTAAGGGCGGATATGGCGCGGCGTGAACTGCAGCGTCGCATACTGGCCCGGCGAGAAATCGAGCGGTTTGGGGATCGCCACGCGCACGCGCTTGATGTCATGCGTGAGGCCCTCCAGGCTGGTCACCGTGCCCTTGAGGATCCTGGCCGGGTGGACCACGACTTCGTCGAGTGCGGGAATCTCGATCGCGCAGCTTTCGACCAGCGTGGTCTGGCACGCCAGGACGGTTTCCCCCGCGGCCATCGGCGCGCGCGAATCCTCGGGGCCGGCAACCATTGCGCGGCCGCCCACCAGCTTGCAGCGGCAGGTGCCGCATCGTCCTGCCATGCAGCTGTATGAAATGGGAACCTGGCCGGCCCGCAGCACGTCCAGCAGATTGTCGCCGGCTTGCACGTGGAGCGTGCGCCCGAGCGGCTGAATGGATACTTCCATGGCGTTTGTCTCCAGCGATGCTTGCTCTCGTTGTCCGCATATTGGCGCTGCGGGTAGAATTAATAAATAGAAGGAAGGTGATACGACATATCACTCAGAGTGATAAAGGGGCGAGATGGAACTGCGGGAAATCGACCTGAACCTGCTGGTGGTGTTCAACGAGTTGCTGCGCCTGCGCCGCGTTTCCGCGGTGGCGGCGGCGCTAGGCATATCCCAGCCCGCCATCAGCAACGCGCTCAACCGCCTGCGCAAGCTGCTTGGCGACGAACTGTTCCTGCGGACCTCCAAGGGCATGGTGCCCACGCCGTTCGCGGAGAATCTCGCGGAGCCGATCGGCTACGCGCTTGGCGCCATCCACAACACGCTCAATGCGCAATCGGCCTTCGAGCCGGCGGCGAGCACGCGCAGCTTCACCATCGCGATGACGGACATCGGCGAGATCTATTTCCTGCCAGACTTGATGAAGCGGCTATCGAAGGTGGCGCCCGGCGTGGCCATCAGCACGGTGCGCAACCATACGGTGAACCTGCGCGAGGAAATGGAAAGCGGGCGCGTCGACCTGGCGATCGGCTTCATGCCGGATCTCAAGGCCGGCTTTTTCCAGCGGCGGCTGTTCCGGCAGCGCTACGTCTGCATCTTCAGGAAAGGCCATCCGCTGGCGCGCCAGGGGATGACGATCGAATCGTTCAGCGGCGCCGAGCATGTGGCGATTGTCGCCGCCGGAACCGGGCACAGCATGGTGGATGAGGTGATTCAGCGGGCGGGGGTGCCGCGTCAGGTGCGGCTGCGGGTGCCGCACTTCGTGGCGGTGGGCCATATCCTGCAGACGACGGACATGATCGCGGTGGTGCCGCAGGCGTATGCCGAGCGAACGCTGAAGCCCTTCGGGCTGGAGACGGCGGCGTGTCCGGTGAAGATTCCCGATATCGTGATCAATGTGCTTTGGCATGCCAGGAATAATCGGGAACCGGCTAACCAATGGTTGCGGCAACTGGTGTTTGAGGAGTTTTCGAAGTAGATGCGATCCAAACCCATGCCTCGGCCGAGGCTTCACGCCCCCAACACCTCCTCGCATACCGTCAACCAGGCCCGCGCAGCATGCGAAAGATACCGCCCCTGGGCCCAGATATGCGCCAGCGCCCATTCCATCGCAGGCTCCGTCAGCCGCGCCACCGCGAGCTTGTCTTCGAGTTGGACCCTGGCCAGCAGCGGCTGCGGCAGGAAGGTGGTGCCCAGCCCGGCCGCCGCCATCGCGGCGAGGAAATCCCAGTGCCCGCTTTGCGCCACCACGCGCGGCTCGATGCGCGCGTCGTGGAAGGCTAGCCGCAGTTTCCGGGTCAGGGAGAAGTCCTCCGTCAGCAGCAGCAGCGGCTCGTCGCGCAGCGCCGCCAGCGTGACCGTCTTGCCCTTGGCCCAACTCGCCTTGCGCGGGCCCGCCACCCAGATCGGATACTTGGCAAACTCGCGCGTCGCCAACTCCAGGTCGCTGTCGCGCGGCAGTATCGTGGCGCCAACCTCAAGTTCCCCATTCGCCACCTGCTGTTCCACCAGATGCCCGCCATGCTCGGCCAGGGTCAGTTCCAGGTTGGGATAGCGCTGGCGGAAGGCGCTCACCGCGGGCGAGAAGAACAGGTTGGCCATGGGCGGGATCCCCACCGTGAGCTGGCCGCGGCCCAGCGAGGAGAGGTCGGCCACTTCCAGCGTAAGCCGGTGCACCACGCCCAGCGCTTCCTGCCCGCGTTCGTAGACCACGCGCCCCACGTCGGTCAGTTGTACGTGCTTGCCTTCGCGGATCAGCAGCGGCTGCCCGATCTCGTCTTCCAGTTGCCGCACCATCTTGCTGATGGTGGACTGCGTGACAAACAGGGAGTTTGCCGCCTGGGTAAAGCTCTTCAGGCGCACGGTTTCCACAAAGTAGCGCAGGGCACGGATATCGATGGGCATGGGGCACTTCCTTTGCCATGAAAAAAGCGAATAGGATGTGCAATTTTAAATCATGTTCAGAATGGACGCCAGTTGGCTACACTTCCTTTCCACACGGCTCCGGGCTGTCGTTGCATGACGCCGGCGCCGGATCTGGAAGTCAAGGAAGACCAAATGAATGCCCGTGCGCACACGCGCCCCAATGCCATTGCCGCCCCCCGGGCGATGCGCCTGCGTCTGGATGCACGCCTTTGCGGGCGGAACACCTAGCAACCCCTTCCGCTTGTCCCGGTTCATCGCCCCTGTCCACCGGCGTGCCACGCCGGCGTGAATACATCGAGCGCCCTCCCCAAAAATACAACAGGTTCGCTTCATGCCTAGCTGGCCGAGCGCACGGCAGTGGCTCTTTTCGCTGAAAGCATTTGCCGCTTCGATGCTGGCGCTCTATATCGCGCTGACACTGGGCTTGCCCCGCCCATACTGGGCCATGGCAACCGTCTATCTGGTCTCGCATCCGCTGACGGGCGCCACCCGTTCCAAGGCGGCTTATCGCGTGCTGGGCACGCTGCTCGGCGCGACCGCCGCGGTGGCCACGGTGCCCCTGCTGGTCAACGAGCCCGTGATGCTGATGGGTGCGATCGCACTCTGGACCGGGGCCTTGCTCTATCTCTCGCTGCTCCAGCGCACGCCTCGCAGCTATGTGTTCATGCTGGCGGCCTACACGCTGCCGATCGTGGCGCTGCCCTCGGTCAGCGATCCCTCGCAGGTCTTCGATATTGCCATTGCGCGTATCGAGGAGATCGTCATCGGCATCGTCTGCGCCGCCATGGTGGGCGCCATCGTCTTCCCGGCCAAGGTGGCGCCGGCGCTGCGCGCCGCGTCTGCCACCTGGCTGGCGGACGCGGCGCTCTGGGCTACCGACATGTTGTCCGCCGACCCGGACGCCAATGCCACGCGGCATGGCAGCCGTCACCGGCTGGCCACCGATATCCTCGCGCTGGACCAGTTGATCGCCCAGCTGTCATACGACGCGGAAAGCACGGACACGCTGCGCCGTGCATGTGCCTTGCGCGAGCGGATGACCATGCTGCTGCCGGTGCTGTCTTCGCTGGCTGGCGTCCTGCAAGCCCTGCGGCGCCACGCAGCCGGCATCCCCGAACACCTGGCGCGCCATATGGCTGACATGTCCGGCTGGATGCGCGCTGGTTTCGATGGATTGCCGCCCGCGCTGGAGCCGGCGGCAGGCCCCTGGGCCGGCTACGGGAAGGCACCGGGCTGGCACGCCGGCCTGGTGGCCACCGCCAACGATCACCTGCGCACGCTGGCTGCGCTGTGCGAAGAATGCCATGCCCTGCAGCGGGGCATAGGCGACCGGGCCGAGGGCGCGGCTGCGGTTGCGGACCACCGCAGCCTTCATGCCAATCGGGCCAATCGGGCCAATCGGGCCAATCGGGCCAATCGGGCCAATCGGGCCGAGCCCGCGGACAGGGCGCATCACCACGATCACGCCATGCTGCTGTTCTATGCCTGCTCGACCAGCCTCGCCGTGTTCTGCGCGGGACTGCTGTGGATCGTCTCGGGATGGGAAGACGGGGCGGGATCGGTCGCGGTGGCGTCGATCACATGCTGCTTCTTTGCCACCATCGAGGAGCCCCGGCCGGTGGCGCATTCCTTTTTGCGCTGGAGCTGTTTCTGTTTCGCCGTCTCTTGCTTCTACCTCTTCCTGGTGGTGCCGTACGCGCACAATTTCGAAACCCTGGTGGGCATGCTGGCATTGCCCTACCTGGGCATCGGCATGCTGATCTCGCGGCCGGGCTTCAACCTGATCGCCATGCTGCTGTCGGTCAATACCGCATCCTTTGTCGACGTGCAGAGCGTCTTCGACGCCAACTTCCTTGGCACCTTCAATACCAGTCTTGCCAGCATCGGCGGCATGCTGTTCGCGCCGCTGTGGGCGATGGCCACGCGGCCGTTCGGTGCCCGCGTGGCCGCGCACCGGCTGATCCGCGCCAGCTGGAAGGACCTGGCGCAGGCCGCGACCCGGCGCGAGGCCGGCGAGCAGGCCAAACTGGGCAGCCGCATGCTTGACCGGCTCAGCCAGCTCGTGCCCCGGCTCGCGGCAAGCGACGACAAGATGTCGTCGGATGGTTTTGCCGAGCTGCAGGTCGGGTTTGGCGCGCTGGTCCTGCAGCGCAACCTGCCAGCCTTGGGCCCGGCCGCGCGCCGGGGCGTGACCCGGGTGCTGAATGCGGTCGCGCTGCATTTCCGCGCGCGGTTGAAAGCCGGGCATGCGATGGCACCGCCGGATGCGCTGTCGGAGCGGATCGACAAGGCCATCCAGGCGCTCGCCATGCAGTCCGACCGCGCGGGAACCCTGGGGAGGGGCGCCCGCAATGCGCTCTGCGCGCTGATCGCCCTGCGGGTCACCCTCTATCCGGCGGAGCAGGTGGCGCAGGCCGTGGCGCGGCCCGCCGGCCCCTTGCCGGACTTGCCGCCTCCCTTGCCGGCGGGACACGAATGCTGAACGCTGAAATCGACCTGTACGGCGTGTTCGTGCCCAGCCTGCTGGCGCTGATGCTGCTGACCTTTGCCATCACCGCCTGCATGCGCGCGGTGCTCGCGCGCGTGGGCTTCTACCGCCTGGTCTGGCACCGGTCGCTGTTCAATCTCGCCCTTTACGTCCTGGTGCTGGGTGGCGTGGTCGCCATGGCGCGCCTGCTGCAATCATGACACGCAAACTTCGTATGTCGGGCCCCGTTGCGCTGACCTTGCTCGCCACGGTTGCCGCCCTGTTCGCCGCCAGGCATCTATGGGACTACTACACCATCGCGCCATGGACGCGTGACGGCCACGTGCGCGCCGACGTGGTGCAGGTCGCCCCCGATGTCTCCGGCCTGGTGACCCGCATCCTGGTCAAGGACAACCAGCGCGTGCGGCGCGGGCAGGTGCTGTTCGTGATCGACCAGGACCGCTATCAGCTGGCGCTGCAGCAAGCCATGGCGACGGCCGCCGCGCAGCGCGCGACGCTGGCGCAGGCGCGCCGGGAAGCCGCCCGCAATCGCAACCTGTCCGAATTGGTCGCCACGGAAGTCGTGGAAGAGGGGCAGGCCAGGGTGCAGCAGGGCGAGGCGGCGCTTGCGCAAGCCGAGGCGGCGGTCGCGCTTGCGCGGCTCAACCTTGCCCGCACCAGCGTGGTCAGTCCGGTGGATGGCTTTCTCAACGACCGCCTGCCGCGGCTGGGCGATTACGTCGCCACGGGCAAGCCGGTGCTGTCCATGGTCGATGTGGACTCATTCCATGTCGAAGGCTATTTCGAGGAAACCAAGCTGCACGGCATCCGCGTCGGCAATCCCGTCACGGTGCACATCATGGGCGAGCCCACCATCCTGCACGGCCATGTGCAAAGCATCGCTGCCGGCATCGAGGACCGCGACCGCAGCAACGGCTCCAACCTGCTGCCGAACGTGAACCCCACCTTCAACTGGGTACGGCTGGCGCAGCGCGTGCCGGTGCGCGTCGTGCTCGATGACGTACCGGCCGGCGTGCGGCTCGTGTCGGGCCGCACGGCGACGGTGTCCGTGGCGGATTCGCGCAAGGGCATTCCCGTCTTGCGTGACGAGGAGGGTGCGCAATGAGCAAGCTCCACCTGGCCTTGCTGCCCGCCCTGGCGCCATTGCTGTTTGCATGCACCACGGTGGGCCCCGACTACCACGTGCCGGAGCAAGCCGCGGTGCGCGCGCCAGAGGCCAATGGCCCCTTGCTCGGCACCGCGGACCCGGCCGTCTCCGTCGCGCCGGTGCCCGACGACTGGTGGCGCCTGTATGACGACCCCAGGCTCGACCAGCTGGTCCGGCAGGCGCTGAGCGCCAATACCGATCTGCGCGTGGCTGCCGCCAACCTGCGGCGCGCCATTGCGATCTACCACGAGGTCGAGGCGGAGAACCTGCCGCAGGCAGCGTTGTCCGCCAAGACCGAGCGCGCGCAGATCGCCGGCGAGAGCTTCCTGATCAAGGAGAAGATACCGGTCTTCAATCTGGGCGACTTCGGCTTCTCGGTGTCCTACCTGGTGGACTTCTTCGGCAAGCTGGCCCGTGCCGACGAGGCCGCGCTGGCCAGTGCGCAGGCGAGCCAGGCCGCGCTGGACGCGGCGCGCGTCAGCGTGGTGGCGCAAACCGTGCGGGCTTACGTACAGGGCTGCGCGGCCACGCATGAGCTGGAAGTGGCGGCGCACCAGCTTGACTTGCAATCGCGCGGCGTGGAGATCGCCGGCAAGATGGTGGCCGCCGGCCGCAGCCAGCCCACCGACCTGCTGCGCGCGCGCTCGCAAGCCGAGACCCTGCGCGCGGCATTGCCGGGTTTCAAGGCGGAAAAGGAAAGCGCGGCATACCGGCTTGCAGTCATGTTGGGCAAGCCCCCGGCCGCGCTGCCCGAGGCGGAGTCCGAGTGCAAGGAGGAGCCGCGGCTGCGCCAGGCGCTTCCGGTGGGAGACGGCGCCGCACTGCTCAAGCGCCGGCCCGATGTGCGGCAGGCCGAGCGCGAACTGGCGTCCGCCACGGCCAGGATCGGCGTGGCCACGGCCGATCTCTACCCATCGATCCGTATCGGCGCGTCGGCCGGCCTGAGCGGCCTGCTCGGCGATCTGGGAACGGGCCCGACCGCCCGCTGGAGCATGGGGCCGCTGGTGACCTGGAACCTGCCCACCAATGGCGTGCGTCCGCGCATCCACGGCATGGAAGCCGGCGCGGACGCCGCGCTGGCTCGCTTCGACGGGGTGGTGCTCAAGGCATTGCAGGAAACCCAGAGCGCGCTCAGCGCCTATACGCGTGAACTGGAACGCAACCAGTCATTGCGCGTGGCGCGCGACGATGCCAATGAAGCCGCGCGGCAGCACCGGATGCTGTACCAGGCGGGCCGCGTGCCGTACTTGTCCAGCCTGGATGCCGACCGCACGCTGGCCGGCGCCGAAGCCGCGCTGGCTGAATCGGATGGCCGGGTTGCCCTTGATCAGGTCAATCTCTTCCTGGCGCTGGGCGGCGGCTGGCAGAACAGCCCGAAGGTGGCGGAACAAAAGATAAACGCAGAGCATTGAGGCGCCGCACGGATTATCGGGCGCGCGCCGCCTTTGGCTTCTTGCCGCTGACGTGCCTGACCGACTCGATAAAACGCTGGACGCGTGGCGACCTGCGCGCCGCCGAGTACACAAATTCGATGTCGACGCGCTCGGGCAGGTCGGCCAGCGCGATGAACGCGACCGTCGCAGGCGCATGCAGCTGTGAACTGGCGGGTACCAGGGAGCATCCCATGGCGCGCCGGTGGACCTGCCCGCGATCTCCAGCATCGCGACCTCGCTGGGTGCAAAGCGCCCTTGCGACCAGGCGGTCGCGTGGCCCAGGCGGCATCCCATCATCAGCCAGGTGGTCGCGGACAAGGCCGCGGCCAGCGCATGCCTGCGCTTCCTTGCGGAGCACCGGATCGTGGTGGAGCGGGCTGCGGCGCTGCCCTGGCCGCCCTGGAGCAAAGGCCGGCCGCGTTGATGGCGGCCACGGATGTCCTGGTCGTCGTTTGCGGGGGCGCCGGTGCGACTGCCGAACAGTTGCAGGCCTGGGATCGCGAGGACTGACGCCGGGCCGGAGATTCGCCTTGAGGGGCAGGCTTCGTGTGAAATTTCCGACTGGAAACTAGAAATTTAATTCATCACAGGAATGATTCGCCGTGGCTACACTGTGGTCTGTACCGCGCTGTTGATCGCGCCGGTGCAGATCAAAAAAGGCGAAACAGACGACATGCGGGACGCAGATCCGCCTATCCCGCTCCACCACAGGTGGAAAGTGCCGCCAAATCCTGGAATCAGGCAGCATCATGAACAAGAAGCTCTTCACGAACCTCGTTTCCGCAGCAGCCCTTGGCTTCTGCATACTGGCATCGACGCAAGCCAGCGCGGCGGGTCCGAACGATAACACCAGCGCCAGCGACAAGCACGGCTACGTACTGCACAACGGCAAGCGCGACCCGTTCACCGACGGCGCACGCGTCAACGACCGCCGCGACCCGTTCATCGACGGTGCGCGCGCCATCGACCGCCGCGACGCGTTCACCGACGGCGCGCATGGCGGGGCATCCGCCACGCTGGAACTCGCAGGCCGCGACCTGACCGGTGTCTCGGCTTCGCCGGCGCGCAACGCGGCAGCCGACAGCCAGGCCAGCGCCTGATAAAGCGCTGGCCGGTCCGTCCCCGGGTTCCCTCGCCCGGGCGCGGACCGGCAAATACCAAGATCCTCCCATTGCATTTTTCCTATCTCAACACAAATCATGAAACCCATCATGCTGGCGCTGCTTAGCGTCACCGCCCTCGCTTGCTCGCTGCCGGCCTTCGCCGGTCCGGACTGGACCGTCATCGAGCGCGCGCGCGCCCAGAAGCAGGCGCAAGCGAAGCAACAAGCGCAGATCGCCTGCGCGCTGCAGTCCAATCAAGCGGCGGCTGCTCCCGCCGCCGACGGCAAGGCAAGCTGAGTATTGCCCCGGGTGCCGGCATCGCCAGCGGTTCACCGGGGAGCGCGTTTGCCATGCCTCACGCCTTGACCTTGGCGCTGGACGGGTCGTAGGGCGCGCGCAAATGCACGCTGGCAGGCAGCAGTTCGCCGGCCAGGTCGACGTGGTACATGCCGGCGGTGATCCAATCCGCATTGGCCTCGCCATCTTCGCGCTGCAGCAGCGCCATGCCCACCGGGCAACCCAGCGTATGGCCGAAGGCTGCCGAGGCGATGAATCCGGCCGGGCGCACCGTGCCGTCCGGATCCGTGCGCAGCACCGCCTCGCCGCCCCACAGCATGGCGTGGCTGGCACCGTCCAGCGTCACCACGGCCACGCGGCGCTTTACCTGGCCCGCGCCGCCCGCCGCGCGCAGCTTCAGCAGCGCTTCGCGGCCACGGAACGGGATAGGCTTGTCCAGCTTGCAGGTGAAGGACAGCCCGGCCTCGAACGGGTTGATATCGGTGGTCAGCTCGCGGCTCCAGGCGCGGTAGCCTTTTTCGAGGCGCAGCGATTCGATGGCGTAGTAGCCGGCGTTGGCCAGGCCGAAGGGTTTGCCCGCCGCGTGCAAGGTCTCGTAGACGCCCACGGCGAATTCCACCGGCACATACAGCTCCCAGCCCAGTTCGCCCACATACGTCAGCCGCGTCGCGCGCGCGGTGGCATAGCCCAGGTCGATCTCGCGCGAGCTGCCGAAGGGGAAGGCCTCGTTGGAGAAGTCCGCGCGCGACACGCTGCGCAGCAGCTCGCGCGAGCGCGGGCCCATTACCGCCAGCACCGCGTACTGCCCGGTGACGTCGACAATGGCGCAGCGCCGGGCGGCGGGAATCAACCGTTCGATGTAGTTGAAATCGCGCGTGGTCTGGGCCGAGCCAGTCACCAGCAGGTACTGGTCGTGTGCCAGCCGCGTCACGGTGAGATCCGATTCATAGGTGCCGCGTTCGTTGAGCATCGCCGTGTAGACCGTCTGCCCCGACGGCACGGCCACGTCGTTGCTCATCAACTGCTGCAGCACGGCTTCGGCATCGGCGCCCTTGACGATGTACTTGGAAAAGGAGCTCATGTCGAACAGCGCCACGCCCTCGCGGCAGGCGCGATGCTCGGCGCCGCTCCATGGCAGCCAGTTCTGCTGGCCGAACGAATACTGGATTTCGGGCTTCTCCCCGGCGGGCGCGAAGAAGTTCGGCCGCTCCCAGCCCATCTTGCTGCCGAAGTTGGCGCGGGCCTCGCGCAGGTGGGCGTACAGCGGCGAGCGGCGGAAGGGCCGGGCGGTATCGAGTTCGCGATTCGGCCAGGGCATGGCATAGTGCAGGCCCAGGGTCTCCTTGACGCGGTCGTGCAGCCAGCTGTCGTTGCCGTTGAAGCCCGCAAAGCGGCGGATGTCGACCGGCCACAGGTCCATGGTGGGCTCGCCCGCCACGATCCATTCGGCCAGCGCCATGCCGGCGCCGCCGGCCGAGGCGATGCCCATGGAATTGAAGCCCGCGCCGACGTAGAAGTTGCGCAGCCCGGGCGCTTCGCCCAGCATGAAGTTGTTGTCCGGCGTGAACGACTCGGGGCCGTTGTAGAACTGCTTGACCTGGGCCGTTTCCAGCGCCGGCACGCGCTGCAGCGCGTTCTGCATCAGGATCTCGAACTGGTCCCAGTCGTCGGGCAGGAGCTGGAACTCGAAGGGCTCGGGAATGCCTTGCATGCCCCATGGCTTGGCGTTGGGCTCGAAGCCGCCCATCACCAGTCCGCCCACTTCTTCCTTGAAGTAGATAAAGCCGTCCGGGTCGCGCATCACCGGCAGGTCGGGGTGCACGCCGGCAATGCGGTCGGTAACGATGTAGTAATGCTCGGCCGAATGCAGTGGCACGGTCACGCCGCACAAGCGGCCCACCTGCCTGGCCCACTGACCCGCGCAATTCACCACGATCTCCGCGCCGATGGTGCCGGCCGCGCCTGCCTTGTCCTGCCAGCTCACGCCGCTGGCGCGGCCGTCCTGCGTATGGATCGCCGTGACCTTGGTGTCCTGCACGATGAGCGCACCGCGGCTGCGGGCGCCGCGCGCCAGCGCCTGGGTGAGATCGGTGGGATTGGCCTTGCCGTCACCCGGCAGCCACACCGCGCCGTGCAGGTCGTCGGTGCGCATCACCGGCCACAGTTCGCCGGCCTGGCGTGGCGAGATCACCTCGCAATCCACGCCATAGGCGCGTGCCACCGCCGCCGTGCGCTTGAGCTGGGTCATGCGCTCGGCGGTGCGTGCCACCGACAGCGAGCCGCACTGCTTCCAGCCGGTGCCCAGGCCGGTCTCGGCCTCGAGTTCGCTGTACAGGCGCGTCGAATAACGGATCAGCCTGGTCATGCTCTCCTGCGCGCGCAACTGCCCCACCAGCCCGGCCGCATGCCAGGTGGTGCCGCACGAGAGCTGGCCCTGTTCAAGGAGCACCACGTCTTTCCAGCCCAGCCTGGTGAGGTGATAGGCCACGCTGCAGCCAATGATGCCGCCGCCGATGATGACGACGCGGGCGTGCTCCGGGATCGGGCGGCGGGAAGACGGGGACATAGGGGCACCTGAGGAGAAGGCGCCCCGGAAGGCGCTGGGTTTGTTTGCCTCAGTTTGCTAATAAAAAACACAAAATGCAACATGTGAGCGCGCGAGTCGACGCCGGGCGTGTCGGCGAGAAGGGATATGCCGGGAGGGGAAGCCCGCCCGGCGGCAAAGCCGTCAGGCGGGAAGCGTGCCGTTGCTGAAACGGGCGGCGCGGCGCTCAGGACTCCATGACGATGACCATCCACGACAAGCCGAAGCGGTCGGTCGTCATGCCGAAGCGCGGCGAGTAGAACGTCTTGGCAAGCGGCATCAGCACCTGGCCGCCCTCGGCCAGGGCGTTGAACACGCGGTCGGCGGTGGGGATATCGGGTACGGTGATCGACAGCGAGAAGCCCTGGAAGTCGGGCTTGCCCGTGCAGCGGCCATCGGAAAGCATCACCGTGGTCTCGCCAATGCGCATGGACATATGCATGATCTTTTCTTCGCTGCCGGCCGCAGGTGCGCAGGCGCCCTCGGGCGGAGCCGACTCCGGCGGGGGCGCTTCCTTGAAGCGCATCATCATCAGCACTTCGGCACCCAGCGTGCGCTTGTAGAACTCGGCCGCTTCCTCGCAGCGGCCTTCGAAGAACAGATAGGGTTGGACTAGCATCTTGTCTCCTTTCAACGCTTTCACGTTAGGGGTTGAAACGCATCGGCACCGATGCGTGCTCATGCACTACCAGCCATCGGCCGCCGATCTTGCGAAAACAGACGGTGGCGCGCACCCAGGCTTCCAGGGGAGCGCCGCCCTTGGGGGTGCTGGTGACCCGGCTGACGCTATGGCAAAAGGCGAGGTCGTCGCCCGCGCTCAGGTGCATCCCGGTCATCTCGAAGCCGGGCGGGCCTTCTAGGCTGTCGAACCACTGCTGCCAGCGCTGGCGGTACGGCGCCACGCCGCAGGATTGCACGGGCGGTACGACGTCGAAGATGACCGCGTCTTCAGCATAGTTGCGCAACATGGCAACGGCGTCTTTTGCGCGCACGGCGTTCACCCAGGCGTCGACCAGGGCGCGGACTTCCATTTCGCTGCCCTGGTGAGACATGGGTGGAGAGGAATTCACCATCTTTGCTCCTTTGGACATGGGGAACCGAAGCGGCCACGCGGGCGCGGCTTTGATTCCGCAAATCCTTGTGTACACTGTCCACTAACATAGTAAAGAAAATGGATGCTGTCCACATGGAGAAGAAATGACTAGCGCAAAGGGCACTTCGCGCATCGCGAGTGCCGCGCAAGGCGGTGATGCCGGCGGCACCGAAGGATCGCAGGCGTCCGCGCCGTCCGCCGGCCCGCCGGCGCGCAGCACCTATCGGCACGGCGATCTGCGGCGCGCGCTGCTGGATGCGGGCATGGAACTGGCGCGCGACGGCGGGCCGGATGCGGTGGTGCTGCGCGAGGCCACCCGGCGCGCCGGGGTCGTGCCCAATGCCGCGTACCGTCACTTCGCCAGCCGGCAGGCCCTGTTGCAAGCGGTGCGCTCCGCCGCGCTGGCGGCGCTGGCCGTGGCCATCGAGACGGAATTCACCGCGCTGGACACCACCGCCCCGGCCGCGGACTTTGCGCGCGCCAGCTTGCGTGCGGTCGGCACCGGCTATCTGCGTTTCGCCCTGTCCGAGCCGGGCCTGTTCCGTACGGCGTTCTCGGTGCCGGATGAGCAGGAAGGCGTGCCGGTGCCCGACAAAGCAGGCGAAAGCGGCCTGAACCCGTATCAGTTGCTGGGCGCGGCACTTGACCGGATGACGGCTGCCGGGGTGCTGCCAGCCGCGCGTCGGCCCGGTGCCGAATACCTGGCGTGGTCCGCCGTGCATGGCTTGTCCATGCTGATCATCGACGGGCCGCTGCGCATGGTGGCGATGGTGCCGGGGCAGGCGGACGCGATCGGGCAGCGGCTGCTGGATATGGTGGAGCAAGGCCTGCAGGAGGCCGCCGGGTCGCCGCGCTAGCTGGCCGCGACCGGTCGGGCCGGGTTGTTGCCGAGCCATGGCGCCAGTTGCGCCACGCCCCGGACGACCGTTACATGGCTAGCGGAGATCGCCTGCCATTGACCGATGTCACGACCGATCGCGCGCCGTCCTGAGCGCTTCGGTCCACCACAACAGATCGTCAATCAGCACCCCCGCAGGGCCATCAAGCCCGGCCAATCCTGCATCGACATCGCCACCCTGGAAGTGCGCCCAGAGCGTCGCGGCGGGAATGTGCACCGACGAGCGAACCGGGGCGAGCTGCAGCTCGATCGCGTTCTCGCGTAGCTGCTGAACGCTGCGGACGCCGCCGGCACCGCCATAGCTCACGAACGCAGCCGCTTTGCGGTTCCACTCCGGGTACACCCAGTCGATCGCGTTCTTGAGCACGGCCGCAGGGCCGAAGTTGTATTCGGCGGTGACGAAGACGAAGCCGTCCGACTGTGCGATCGCCTCCGTCCAGCGCCGGACGATCTCGTTCTCGTAAGGAGGACGTCCCGGCATGGCTGGCGGAACGGGCTGGTCGAAGAATGGCATCGGGAAGTCGCGCAGGTCGAGCAGCCGCGCATTGACGTCACGCTGCTCGAGGTGACGAAGAATCCAGCGCGCCGGCTTTTCCGAGAAGCGGCCTTCGCGGGTACTTCCGACGATGACGGAAATGATGGTCATGTAGTGCTCCTGATTGGTTGACGAAGGAGGGTTCCAGATCGGGCTCGTTCAGGCGGTAGCGTGTCAATGCGTCACAAGGCTTGCCGCGCCAGGACGAAAACATGGCTGGAATAGTAAGCAGCGACGGATTCGATTACCAGACGGTAGAATGGGATGCACTCGTGCAGATTTGGATGTAATCGATGATGGATCTGAATGACATCGCGCTCTTCGTGCACGTCGTGCGCGCGGGAAGCTTCGCCGAGGCCGGCCGACGCCTCGGCATACCGCCCAGCACCGGCAGTCGACGAATCCAGCAGCTCGAGCGCAGGCTCGGCGTCCGACTGATGCAACGTTCGACACGGCGGCTGGCGCTCACGGATGCCGGGCAATCGTTCTTCGCGCAGTGCGCCGAACAGGTCGACGCGCTGACGCAGTCAGCACAGCAACTGGTCGACGCCAGCGAGTCGCCCACGGGCAGGGTCCGGGTCGCCGCGCCCGTAGATTTCTTCAACTGGTTCCCGATCGACCTGGTCGCCAGTTTTCTGGCGGAGCATCCGGGAGTGCGCCTGGAATTCGAGCTGAACGACGCGCGGGCCGATCTGCTCGGCGACGCCATCGACGTGGCGATCCGGGCAGGCAGGATGGACGAGCCGACGCTGGTTGCGCGGCAGATCGGCTCGAGCCGATCGACGATGATAGCGAGCCCGGCGTATCTCGCGGCGCACGGCACGCCAGGATCGCCGGAAGCGCTTGCCGGGCATGTCTGCATCACACAGCCGGCCCGTGGCGGGGCGTCGGTCACCTGGCGGCTCGATGGTCCGGATGGAAGTGCGGAGTTCCCGGTCAGCGGCCGTTTCCAGGCCAACACGATCCAGGCACAACTCGGCGCGGCCGTCGCAGGGCTGGGCATCGCTCTGCTTCCGGCATTGGCCACGGCCGCTCATGTTCAGCAAGGCCAGTTGCAGGAAGTATTGCCCGGCCACGGCGTGGAAGATATGGGTGTGTATTTTGTCTACCTCAGTCGAAGACAAGTGCCTCGTGCAGTGAGCGCCTTCACCGAGTTCGCGATGGCGACAATGCTCAAACGCGGGATGATCGTTCCTGCGTTGGCGCCCAAGTCCCCCAAGTCCCCCAAGTCCCCCAAGTCCCCCAAGGGTGTCGAGCCGGCCGGAATCGGGCGCTCGGATCGGCGGCGCCGATCGTAACCCGCGATCGGCGTTGGCAGGACGGCGGCGAAGCGCACCTGCGGCGCCAGGCTCGCGAAAAAGACATGCCGAATTCGTGCTGATGCGCCCCATGCATCGCTCCGTCCTGGCGCGGCCGCAACGAACTCAGGCGGCATACGAGCCGAACGCGACGTCGTGCAGGATGTCCCTGCGCGTCGGCGACCAGCCCAGCAGACTTTGTGTTTTTTTCGATGACATGCGCTTGTTCAACGAAAGACTGACGCCGACCGGTCCGCCAGCGGCGTACATTTCATCGAGCCGGAAACTTGCCGTTTGATCACCGCCTCCGATCATGCGGCTGACGGCCGCGGCGAGATCCCGCTGGCTCACTTCACCGGCCACGCCGTGCAGCACCGCGCCCGCAGGCGCGCGTTCGACCGCGAGACAATACAGTTCGGCGAGATCATCGACATGAACGTATCCCTGCAGCGTGCCGCCGGACCCGAGGTGGGGAGCAACGCCTTGAGCGCGGGCCATCCGGATGAGGGCGGGCAAGTCGTAGCTGCCGCCGTTTCCATAGACGAGGCCCGGACGCATCACGATGCCGCGGATACCCGAGGCGTTCGCGACTTCCTTCTCCGTCTCGACGCGTGCGCCCATGGCCGCACTGAACACTTCGGTCAGCTCAGGCGGCACATCTGCCGATGCGGGGGCGAAGACCGCGGGCGGCAACGGCAGGCTCACATCTTCATCGAATACGTCTCGCGTCGCCTCGCCGCCATTGACGATGCCAAGGACCGCCGAGCCGCTGGTGAAGATCAGGGTCTTGCCCGATCCCTTGGCAGCGCCAATCATGGCCCGAATCGCATCCCGATCCTGCGCGAACGTTTCAGCGCTGCCGGCCAGTGAGCCGATGCTTGCCGTACTGACGATCGTATCGAATCCGCTGGCCGCTCTGATCAGGCTCGCGTTGTCGGTAAAGTCGCCGGCAACAGGGGTGATTCCGGCCAGGCGCAGCCGCCCGGCGGAGTCTTCCGATCGCGCGAGGCCGAAGACCTCGTGTCCGCGTTCGACGAGCGCCTTGGCGGCGGCGCCACCGATATAGCCGGTCGCTCCGGTCACGAGAATCTTCATTGCGTTTCTCCTTGACGTGTCGGCGTTCTTTCCTGATGTTTCATATCCATATCCATATCCATATCCATATCCATATCCAGTTGCTTTGAGATTGAATGCCCGCGGTTGCGCAAATCGCCGAGTGCATTCAGCCTTCAGCGTTGCAGCCCCATTTTTCCAGTGGCCATCGCTGCGAGGCGTACAACGAGCGTTCGCGGAAACAATCGCGACAACCAGGTGGCCGCTCGCACGCTTGTCCGCCCCGGGTAGGCGACCGCTTTCCTTCGATCGAAGGCCTTGAGTGTTTTTTGAACGACCGATTCCGAGCTGTCCATGTCCTTGGGCGACACGTCGGTCGACACGCCGTCAAAGAAGCTCGTTGCCGTTGGCCCCGGGCAAGCTGCCGTCACATGAACGCCCGTGCCAGCGAGTTCATACTGCAGCGCCTCGCTGAAGAAAAGGACAAACGCCTTGGTTGCAGCGTAGGTGGCCATATAGGGGAGCGGTTGAAAGCTTGCGTTGGACGCCAGGTTGATGATGCCGCCTCTGCCTCGCTTCGTCATTCCGCTGCCAAGCAGGTGGGTAAGCGCGACCAGCGCTTGAACGTTCACCTGGATCTCCGACTGTACCTTCGCGAAATCCTGCGAGAGGAAGCTGCCGGTCAGTCCAAGCCCCGCATTGTTGACCAGCAGGTCTACCTGGATGCCGCTGCGCTGGAGTTCCTCACCGATCCGGTTGGCGGCGTCGGGATCGGCCAGGTCGGCGTTGAGCGGAAGGCACTGCACACCGTATTTGTCGGTAAGTGCTTCCGCCAAGGCACGCAAGGCGTCACCAGACCGGGCCACCAGCACCAGGTTCATGCCTCGTGCGGCAAGTGTCGCCGCGAAGACCTTCCCTAGTCCTTTTGATGCGCCTGTAATCAGGGCGGTCGAGCCACGATAAACAAACATTTTCTCTTCCTTGTGTCGAGATGAACCTGCATTGGCGACCCACCCTGGATGGCCTGGTCACGTTGCGGCCGGCGGCACTCACGAAAGGCTGACGGCGTCCACGGCCCTGGCGGCAATAACCCCTCCCGGCGAAGCGGGATGGTCGGTATAGCCTCGCTCGCCCCCGCCGAACAGCGTGCTGCCGTCGAAGGTAGCCAGCGGCAGGCCATCGGCAAGGCGGCGCGGTAAGTCCGGGTTGGCCACAAACGGGCGGCCGAAGGCAACCAGGTCGGCGTAGCCCCTGGACAGGACCCATTGGGCGCGCGCCTCGTCGTAGTTGCCGGCCACGATGATCGGCCGCGTGAACCGTGCGCGGATGGCCTGGCGAAATGCCTCGGTGAATTGCGGCGCATCGTCCCAGTCCGCCTCGACCAGATGCAGATAGGCAATGCCGCGTGCCTGCAGAAATTCGGCGGCTTCGAGAATGGTCGGCAGGATGTCGGGACAGGCCATGCCACGCGCGGTCAGGAACGGGGCGAGGCGGATGGCGGTGCGATCGGCTCCGGCCTCGTCCGCTACGGCGTTGACGACTTCCTTGAGAAAGCGCAGGCGGTTCTCCCGCGTACCGCCGTACTCGTCGGAGCGGACGTTCGACGTCGTACGCAGGAACTGGTCGATAAGGTAGCCGTTGGCGCCGTGGATCTCGACACCGTCGAAGCCCGCATCCATGGCATTGCGGGCGGCCTGGCGGAAATCCGCCACCACGCCGCTGATCTCGTCGCGCGTCAGTGCACGCGGGGTCGGGCTGGCGACCATGGCGCCGACGCCCGTGGCCGGGTCGACCTTCCAGATCTGGCCTTCGAACGGGACTGCGGAGGGCGCCACCGGCAGCTCGCCGTTGTGAAAGTCCGGGTGGGACATGCGGCCCACGTGCCAGAGCTGCAGGAAGATCCGGCCGCCGGCGGCATGGACCGCGTCTGTCACCAGTCGCCATCCGGCGACCTGCTCGGGGCTGTAGATGCCGGGGGTGAATGAATAGCCCTTGCCTTGGGGCGAGATCTGGGTGGCCTCGGTTACGATCAGCGCGGCGCCGGCACGCTGGGCGTAGTAGCGGGCGTTCATCGCGTTGGGTACGTCACCGGGCTGGGTGCTGCGCGCACGCGTCATGGGCGCCATGACGACGCGGTGAGCAAGGGTGTGCCCGGCAATGACGGCCGGCGTGAAAAGTGGCGAGGCGGTTGTCGACATGATGGCGGATCTCCGGGCTTGGTTGGCGATAGGGATTCGATCGCCGATTGCTGATGTGGCACATTGTGCAAACTCCGGTGCGTTTTGATAATTGGCCTATGATTTGAATCATCTTCAAAAGAAACGGAAATATCGTGGAGAACCTCGGTGACATCCGCCTTTTTGTCGAGGCGGCAAGCCTGGGCGGGCTGTCGGCCGCGGGACGCAAGCTGGGACTTTCTCCTGCGGCGGCGAGCGCACGTCTTGTCAAACTGGAGGCGACCCTGAATACGCGGCTCTTCGAGCGCACGACGCGCCAGTTGCGGCTCACGGACGAGGGACAAACGTATCTGCTCCATTGCCAGCAGGCGCTTCAGGCCCTGGAGGATGGCCATGCAGCGCTACAGGCCGGCCGGAGCGCCGTGCGCGGGAAGGTGCGGATCTCGGCGACATCGGATTTCGGTCGTCACGTCCTCAAGAACTGGCTTGACGAGTTCAACGCGCAATATCCGGATGTGACATTCGCCCTGGTGTTGTCCGATTCGTTGTCGAACTTGCTGCTCGACGATATCGACCTTGCCATCCGCTTTGGCGTGCCCCCGGATAGCTCGCTCATCGCGCGGCGCCTCGCGCCCAATCGGCGCGTGCTCTGTGCGTCGCCTGGGTATGTGGCGGCGCATGGGGCGCCCGAGCAACCACGGGATCTGGCGCGATTCGACTGCATCGTACTGGGAACGGCAGCCGGGCTTGCGAACGATTGGCGGTTCACGCGCGGCGGCAAGGTCGAGACCTACACCGTGCCCCTTGCAGATTCCCGGGAGACGAATGACGGTGCGCTCGCCCGCGAGTGGGCGGTGGCGGGTTACGGCATAGCGATGAAATCCGTATGGGACATCGGCACTGATCTGCGCGCGGGAACATTGAAGATTCTGATGCCGGAGTGGCGGTCCCCGGATGTTCCGGTGCATGCGCTGTATCACCGTAGCCGGTACATGGCGCCGCGCGTCCGGGCGCTACTCGATTTCCTGTTGGAGCGCTTTTCCGCGGTATCGCGTGACCTTGCGGTTTATTGAGTGCGCGCCATGCATCAGCAGGAGCAGGTTGCGCCATGCGCGGCGGGGCGCAGGGGGCTGCGCCCGCGGCATCATGACGATGCCGCCCCGCCACGGCGATTCGCGCGATCAGCGATCAGAGCGCTGTCGTATCGTATCGGCTCGCGGCAATCATTTCGTCTTCGCGCAGCGCGTCCTGTAGCGCAAAGTCGAAACGCACATGCGTGAACGGGCCTGTTACGCCAAGCGACGCAAACTCCGTCGAGCTTTCCACCTTGGCGAGCGACACCACGAGGCCGTCGCGGGTGGCGAAGGCGAAGTCGTCATCCAGGAAGGTGTCTCCGGGGATGTTGACCTGCGTGGTCAGCGCGCGCTTGCCGCTACCCGAGACCAGGAAGTGAATGTGGGCGGGCCGGTTGCCGTGCCGTCCAAGCAGGTCGAACAACTCGGAAACCGGGCTGGCCGGCGGAATCGCGTAGCCTGGCGGCAGGAAGCTGCGGAAGCGATAATTGCCCTCGGCGTCGGTCTCGATCCGGCGGCGCAGGTTGTAGTCGGGCTGGTCGGGATCGAAATGCGAGTAGCGTCCGAGTTCGTTGCAATGCCACACGTCGACAATGGCGTGCGGCACCGGCTTGCCGTCGAGGCCCAGCACGCGGCCTTCCATCACCAGCACTTCGCCTTTTCCTTCGTGGCCTTCATCCAGGCGGACTTCGCGCACGGCCAGCGGCGCGCCGGCCACGTACAGCGGCCCTTCGATGGCGCGCGGCGTGCCATTCTCACGCGCTTCGGCCTGGTCGGCTTCTTCTGCCAGGATATCCAGCAGCCGGTCGAAGCCCAGGCCTGCCGTGACTAGCCCGACCAAATTGGATTCGCCCAGGCGGGTCAGCCATTTCATGGCCGACCAGAACTCGGTGGGGGTGACCTTGAAGTCCTCGATGGTATGGAACAGATCGGTGACGATGCGCGCGGTGACAGCGCGGACGCGCTCGTCGCCAGCGCTGACCTGGCTGGAATTTACCAGCGCCAGAAGCTGGGAAGTGGTGTACTCGGCCATGATGTACGGTCTCCTTAGACTTTGGAATTTGCGGGGGGGTGAGAAATATTGAGAATCGCGTCGGTGCCGGCGGCATTGCCTTTCTCCGTGGCCGCCGACGCCGATCGTGCGTGGTTGATCATCAGCACGGCGGCTGCCGCGACGACGCCGGGCACCGCGATGGACATGAAGTTCTGCTCCAGCGGCAGCCCGAAGCCGACCAGCATGCCAATCACGATCGGCGCCAGGATGGCGCCGCCACGGCCGACGCCCAGGGTCCAGCCAATCCCCGTGGCGCGGATGGCAATGGGATAGAACTGGCCCGCATAGGCGCAGCCGACGATCTGCGTACCAATGGTCGACGCGCCTGCAAGTCCGACTAGTACATACAGCAGGCCGGTCGGTACCTGGTGGCCCAGCATGGTGATCGATACGGCGGCCAGCAGGTACATGCCCGCCAGGACATACTTGATGTGGAACTTGTCGGCCAGCCATCCGCCGCCAATCGCGCCGATCATGCCGCCGAGGTTGAGCACCAGCACGAAGGTCAAGGCGGAGCCAAGGCTGTAGCCCGCGCTCGCCATGAGCTTGGCCAGCCACGAACTGAGCGCGTAGACCATGAAAAGGCACATGAAGCACGACAGCCAGAACATCAGTGTGCTCAGGCCGCGCCCCTCCCTGAAGAGCTGGCGGATGGGTGCCCCTGCGGCTACGTCCGCGCCTGTAACCACGAAGCGGTCGTCGGTGCGCGGGACGTAGTCAGGGTCGATCCGCCCGGCCAGCCGCCTCAACTCGTCACTGCGGTTGCGCCGTATCAGGAACGCCACCGATTCCGGCATCGACTTGAGGATAAGGGGGATCAGCAGCACGGGAAGTCCGGCGGCGATGAATACGGACTGCCATCCATAGGTCTCGATCAGACCCTTGCCTAGCAGGGCCGCGAGCATGCCCCCGATCGAGTAGCCGCTGAACATCAACGTCACCATCGTGCTGCGCACGCGCTGCGGTGCATACTCAGTCATCTGCGCGATCACGTTTGGCATGACGCCGCCGATGCCAAGGCCGGCCAGGAAGCGCGCCGCGCCGAACGAGAGCGGGTCTGTACACAGCCCCGCGACGGCGGTGAAGACGCTGAACAGCGCGATGCAGATCGTGATCGCCCAACGCCTGCCGATCTTGTCGGCGATGGTGCCGAGGAAGATGTTGCCGAACATCATGCCGAACAGCGCCGAGCTGACCAGCAGGCCGGCCTGCGTCGGATCGATCGCCATCTGCTTCATGATCGACGGCAAGGCAATGCCGACCACGGCCAGATCATAGCCGTCGAAAACGATGATCAATGCGCACCAGATCAGCACGCCGTAATGGAAGGTATTGAGCCTGGCGCCGCTGGCCAGTTTCTGTATATCGATTTGTCGCATAGTCTCCTCTCTGTGGTTCTGTGGTCCTGTCTTTCTATCGTTCGGTCTTTTTATCGTTGTCAGAGCTTGGCCAGTGGCACGCTTTCATCAGCCAGGCTGTCCGCACTGACAAGCGTGCGTCTCTCGATCAGGCGGCGTGCAAAGCGCAGGTCGCGGGCTGCGTTGCCGCCCAGTGCGGCCACCACCCGTTCGCCTTCCAGGTAGAAGAAGATGAAGCTCCCCGCCGCCGGCAGGCCGCGTACGACCAGTCGATGGGATGGCGATGGCACCCCGTAGATCTGCAGGTTCACGCCGTATTGATCGGACCAGAACCACGGCAAGGGGTCGTAGTGCACGCCAAGGCCGAGCACCGACTTTGCCGCCGCGATCCCCTGTTCCTGGGCGTTCTGCCACGACTCGAGCCGCATGTTGCGCGCGGCCCAGCCGTTGCGCGCGACCGCGAGATCTCCGGCGGCGAACACATCGGGATCGCTGGTCTGGCACTGTGCGTCGACCAACACGCCGCCGTCGCATTGCAGTCCGGCCGCGCGGGCCAGATCGTCGTTGGGAACCAGGCCGATGCCCACCACCGCGACGTCGCAGACGATCTCGCGGCCATCGGTCAACATGACCATGAGGGCGCCGTCTGCCATGCGCGCGAAGCTGGCGACATTGGCCGCCAACAGCACCTTGGTGCCGTGTGCCGTGTGCAGGTCAAGCAGCCGCTCCGACAGCGCGGCCGGTACGCTACGCTCGCATAGCCGGTGCATCGCCTCGATCACGGTCGCTTGCGCGCCGCGCGTACGCGCGGTAGCGGCCACTTCCAGGCCGATCCAGCCACCGCCGACAACGGCAACGCGGGCGCCGGGGCGCAGCGCGGGCGCCAGGCGCAGGGCATCGTCAATCGTGCGCAGCGCATGCACGCCCGGCAGATCCGCACCGGGAACGTCGAGCGCGCGGGCACGGCCGCCGGTACACAGCACAAGCCTGCTGTAGCCAATGGAGCGCCCGTCCGAGAGTGTGATCAGCTTTGCCGCGCGGTCCAGCCGGGCGACGCGCGTGCTCCCCAGCCATTCGATCGATAGCGTGGCCATCGTCTCGGCGCTCAGCAAATGCACGCTTTCCGGCGTTGCCTCGCCCGAAAGTACCGCCTTGGACAGCGGCGGGCGCTCATAGGGAGGATGCGCCTCGTCGCCGATCAGCACGATCCTGCCCGTGAAGCCTTCGTCGCGCAGCGTGCGCGCCGCCCAGCTTCCAGCCTGGCCGGCACCGATGACGACGATGGTGGTGAGGTTAGTATTCATGGCACTCCAGGCGCTCAGGCGGACGCTACGAGTTGCGGCAGGACCTGGATCTGCACCCGGCCGTCCGCCACGCGCAGGGGAAAGGTCTGGACCGGCTTCACGCACGGCGCCTTGCGCGCTTCGCCGGTACGGAGGTCGAACAAGCCCTGATGAAGCGGGCACTCGACGCAGCCGTCTTCGACAAAGCCTTCCGACAATGGCACGCGCTCGTGCGTGCACAGGTCGTGCAGCGCGAAAAGCTCCTCGCCCACTCGGAACACCGCGACCGGCAAGCCTGCCGCCATGACCGCGCGCGGCTCGTCCTCGATGAATTCGTCGGCCGTGCCGACGTCATGCCATGTACTCATGGGAACTGCTCCTAGATCGGTGTAGCGAGAAGGGTCTGGACACGCGAGGTGTCATAGATGACCCGCTTTTCCTTGTAGCGCCACGCGCCGTCCTGCCTGACGACGGTGTCGCGATAGCAGCCCGCCTGGTACACGACGCTCTCGCCGGCCGCGCCGGTATTGACGACGATATAGCTCGACTGCGTGCGAATTTCCTGGTCGCTCATCGACTCGATCACCAGGCCGCCGAGCGCGTGGCGATAGGCATGTGCTTCAAAGATGTTTGCGTGGCGCAGCGCGACGATGCGGTCGCGCATCATCATCTGGTTGCGGCAGTGGATCACCGGCGCCGGCAGGCCGCGGTCGGCGTTCTCGCGCGAGATGATCGTGTACGTGCCATCCTCCGTGAAGAAGCCCGGCCAGGCCTCGAGCAGGTTGTTGTCGATCGCGTGAACGTAGCGGCTTTGCAGCTCGCTCAGCTCCCACCAGATCTGCAGGTTCTTTTCCATCTCAGTACCCCATCGCCCGCTGATATCCCGCCCAGAAGCGGCGAATCAGGTTTTCGGTGATATTGCTGTTGGTCTGCTCGGGCGCATCCAGGCCCATGCCCATATAGGAAGTCTTGTCGCCATCCCGGACGGTGCCACGCTGCACCAGTTCGGTGGCTTCGGTATCCTCCATCGAGATAAAGCCCGCCGGCCCGACGAGGTTGGCCTGCAGAAGCCGCAGGTCGCGCATCTCCGGGGTGTCGTCCTCGTAGCCGAAGTAGTGAAACACCAGCTCGAAGTTACCCGGACCCTTCGGCAGCAACTGGCGGGCAACCAGCGTGTTGTGAATCTGCTGGATGACCAGTTGCGGGAAGAGCGGCTGGATATGGTTGGTGCAGTCCTCTTCGAACTCGGAGATCTGCCCCAGCACGTAGGGATCCTCGAGCGCGAAGCCGTCCTGCATGGAGCGGATCTTCTGGTCGTTGTATGCCGCCGCGGTATTGGTGTCGACCTTCGGCTTGGTCACCGTGATGAGGCTGTGCAGGCCGTGCGTTGCATCCGGAATGGAGCGCGCGCTCATGCCGACACGGAAAATGTTGAACGTGGTGTGGAACAGATGCAGCAGGCTCGCGTGATATGGATCCTTTACGTTTTCCAGATAGAGCTTCCAGTTCGACTTTGAATACTGGCGCGTGCAACCCAGATACACGATGGGCTTGTGGAAGACGCGGTCCACCCAGGGACGCATCTCGGCACCCAGGTATTCGGGCAGTGGCGGCGTCTCTTCGCTGAAGGTGGCAAAAAGCAGGCCCTTGTACTCTTCGACGCGCAGCTTCTGCAGGCCGTGTGCCTTGGTGTCGAAGGCCTTTGCCATGCCGACGAGCGTGACCTCGCCTTGCTTCTGGCCGCGGCGGAACGGCACCCCCTGCAGGTCGCCCTCGCAAGAGTAGTTCCACTGGTGATAGACGCAGGTATGCGACTGCGCATTCCCATATTTCTCGCGGCAGACCATGGCGCCGCGATGCGCGCAGCGATTGACCCAGCAAGCGAACCCGTTGGCGGTGCGCGTTACCACCACCGGCGTATCGCCGACAAAGGTACTCTTGAAATCATTGAGGGCGGGAATCTCGCAGGCCAGGGCAACGAAGCTCCAGTACGGCCCGCGATAGATGCGCTCCTGCTCCCGGTCGTAGACCTCCTGCGAACTGAAGACGCTGTAAGGGACGCAGGAGCCGTCCGTCTGGGGGAAGAACACCTGCCGGCTGGCGGCGCTCGCGGCGAGCTGTGGCGAGTCTGACATCGCTGTCTCCGTGAAGTTATGTGTGTGATCGGATGGAGACAGTGTAGAAATCCGCCGTGCCGCGGACTATCCGGAAATGGTGAACTTGTGGCGCGGGAAAGTCCGCTTCTTGCAGTTCGCGGCGGGATTATCCGAAAACGGCAGCGATGCTGCCGGCGCCTATCCCATTCCGGCAGCGCTGCGTTGCAGCTTCGCACGGGCACTACTGCTGTTGCGGGCGCTGTGGCAAGATAGGGCGCATTGGAGGGACGACCGACCCCTGGTTAATGAATCCGGGTCTGATGTAGCGGTTCCAGGATGAAAGGCGCTCCGGTCCTCGTGTACGCTATTCGGCGCTACAGCGAATGCGACAAGGCAGCGCTGCGGCGCTAGCGCCTTATGCGGCGCATGGAAACTGACGTAAAGTCAGAATGGGGACAAAAGATGCCACTCTCGCCGCGGACCCCCGCCCTGTCGGCCTTGTACAGGAATCCGCTCTTCCGCTCGGATGTGCACGTCGAAGCGCACGAGCAGGTCGCCCGCGAGCTCGCCGACCATGTCCTGCGCTGGAAACCCGGCACGCCGGATGCCGCGATGTTCAAGGGCGAACTCGACCGCCTGAAAACCTACGCGCTACGCTATGGCGCCGAAGTCGAAGTCTCGGCACGCCCGTTCGATAATTTTGCGCTGGTCCATACCTCCCTGCAGGGCGGCGCCGAGATCGAATGCGATGGGCATCGCCTCTGGGTTGCGGAAGGACGCACTGCCGTGCTCGCGCCGAAGGAACGCATTCGCCTGCGCTGGAGCCCTGGCAACCAGCAGATGATCGTGAGGGTTCCGCACAGCCTGCTGCGCGAGGCCATGGCATGCGAAGAAGACAAAGGCATTGACCTGGTGCCGGGCTACCTGCTGCCGCGCGCGCTCGAAGCGCACTGGGAACTGCTCGCGCATTCGATGCTGAACCTGCTCCCGCCCGCCGGCGACGCAGCCGCCCATGCCAAGTGGGTAGACCACTTCGAGCGGCACCTGGCGTTGTTCCTGCTGCTGCACCAGCCCGCCGAAGTTGCCCCGTTGACTGCCTCTCGTGACCACGCCGGGCTGCCAGGCGAGACAGTCGATGCCCACGCGAGCCGGGGTACGCGCCAGATGGATGCCGTCATGGCATACATCGAGTCCCACCTCTGCGCGCCGGTTTCGCTCGAGGATCTGGCCAGCATTGCCAGAGTGAGTTGCCGCACGTTGAATACCCTATGCCATCGCCACACCGGCATCGCACCGATGGAACTGTTGCGCAACGCGCGCCTGGACGCCGTGCGCACGCGGCTGCTACTCGATCCCGGCGCCAGCATCACGGAGACCGCGATGGCGTATGGGTTCGGGCATCTGGGTCGCTTCGCAGCCTACTACGCGGCACGCTTCAATGAACTGCCGAGCGACACCCAGAGGCGTCGAGACTAGGCTGCCAACGCATCCCTGGAGCCGAAGCGAGCGTAGAGCGCACCATGCGTTAATCCTGCCTCGCGCGCTCCCGCCTGCATCTATGGCCTGAGGACGACGGCGCCGATCACCCCACGGCTTTCAAGCATGCGGTGTGCGCGGCTTGCTTCGACGAGCGGGATCTGTTCGGCGATCCGGATGCTGATGTTTCCGGCTGCCACGTGGTCGACCAGGAAACGAAGGCCTTCGTGTGTTCTCCTGGCATCAGGGTAGAGGACAGGAAGGTAGAAGCCAGTGAGACTTTGGCATCTGGTCATCAGGCGACGTGGTTCGACAGGTTTTCCGGGGCCACGGGCCGATCCAAAGACGACGCAACGTCCGAAGTCGGCCAGGCATTCGAAATTCTGTTCGAACACGTCCCCGCCGATTGACTCCAGCAATACATCCACCCCACGGCCGTCCGTAGCCTGCCGTACCTGACTGGGCCAGTCCGACTTCCTCGCGCGCAATGCCGGTCAAGTTGGGGTGAGCGACAAGATCAATACTCAGTCGGCAGCGCTCCCGGTCCGCTGGCCCACCGCCTGCTCAAAAAAATGCAGCAGGGCCTGCACGCGGGCGGTGCGGCCCTTGCGCGTCGGAACAAGAAGCGTGACGGGCGCACTGTCGAATTGCCAGTCCGCCAGCACGCGCACCAGTGCGCCGCTAGCGATCGCGTCAGCGGCATCCCATTCCGACCGCAGAACCAATCCCATGCCTTTTTCCGCCCAGTGGCGTGCGACGCTTCCATCGTTGGTGGTATAGGCCGGTGCGACGCGAAGCGTCTCACCGGGGTTCGGGCCCCGGTCGGCCTTGGCCGATGCCTTGCGGAAATGCCACAGGGTCACGTCCTCATCGTTTTCGCGGATGCAGATGCAAGCGTGCGTCAGCAGATCGCGCGGCACCCGGGGCACCCCGTGCGTGCTCAGGTAGCCTGGGCTGGCGCACAGCCAGCGCTCATTGGATGCCAGCGTCCGGGCAATCCAGGATGATTCCTTGACTGTGCCGACGTGGACTACCGCATCCGCGTCGTGGCGGTCCGGCCATGGCGTCTCCCGCAGGTCAAGTTGCAGCCGTAGCCCAGGATGGAGTCGCGCGAAGCGCGCGAGCAGCGGTGCGATGCGCTGGCGGCCATAGCCAAAGGGGGCGGAGATTCGGAGGATTCCAGTCAGTTGCCGGTCATCGCGCTGGAAGGACTCGGGCAGCGACTCCAACTGCCGTAGCAGCAGTTCGGCTTCGTGTGCGAAGCGCTCGCCTTCCGGGGTCAGGCTGAGGCGATGCGCGGTTCGCGTGGCAAGTGCAAGTCCGAGCGTTGTCTCAAGTTTGCGCAGGCGCATGGACAGCGCGGGCGGGGTGACGTCGAGCGCGCGCGCCGCGGCGCTGAGCGATGGCGCCCGCGCCAGCGCGGCCACAAGTTGCAGGTCCTCGATGCGGATCATTCAATTCAGCTTAACAATTGATTTCCAGACATTTAACCATGGAGACGACTTGGCTGACTACAGTGGCTACTAGCGCACCGGTATCACATCACCGCGCGCTGACGCCGCGACAGGGTGACAGAGTGCTTGGCGCCTGACCAGGCGCGCATTCCGTGCCCCGACCAGCCTGCAGCCGATACTCCGGGAAAGCATTCAGGAGGAACCATGAAATTCRAWCGCCACACTCACTGTTCCCTCGGAAATCGCCTCAAGCGATTCACCACCGCTTTCGCTGCTTTTGCCTTTGGTGCGGCCTGCAGTCTCACCTCGTCCGTCCAGGCGGCGGAGGACCCATGGCCCCATAAGCCAGTCACCGTGATCGTCCC
>NZ_JBFTQG010000017.1:0-129124 GCF_056398885.1 Cupriavidus sp. 01T418 | reverse complement strand
CGGTGCCGGCAACGAAGGCGGCAGCCAGAGCGGCGGCGGTGATCAGGGTCTTGGCGAAGAGGTTCGAGGTCATGATGTTCTCCATTCACTTTGAGGATCCGCGCTGGCGCGGAATCGAATCGGTACGCTTTGGAAGCCTTCGCTCTTTTGCCATTATCTACTAGTAGATAGATAAGCCGGCCAAAAAAAACGGGGATTCCCCGGGTGTTGCGCTGGATCCTCTTTCCTGCTTCAGCTTTTCTTGCTGGGGCGGAGCAGTGGCTTCCATGTGCTGAATATTATCTACTAGTAGATAGACAGTCAAGGGATTTTTTAAAGATTCTTTGATGTCCATGGGGCGCCGCTTCATCCTGGATGGAAAACGGCGGCGCAACGTCACCGCTGCGCCGCCGTTCCTGGCTCCTGGGCAAGACCGCGCGCCTGTGCCGGCGCGCGGTCTGCCACCATGAACCCGACCGTCTTACCGCACCCGCCCTTCCTTCCAGGCTTGCAGCAGCTTCTCGTAGGCAATGGTCTCGCCCTTGGGCTTCTCGTTGGAAAGCTTCTTCCACGGCGCGTGGTCATCCGACAGCCATTTGGCGGCATCGCTCTTGGGGTTCAGCTTGGGCGCGCAGTTCGTCATGCCGGCGCGCTGCAGCCGTCCCATCACCTGGTCCATTTCCTCGGCCAGGTTGTCCATGGCGGCCTGGGGGGTCTTCTCGCCGGTCACCGCGGTGGCTACGTTCTTCCACCACAGTTGGGCCAGCTTGGGATAGTCAGGCACATTGGTCCCGGTGGGCGTCCACGCCACCCGCGCCGGGCTGCGATAGAACTCGATCAGGCCGCCGTACTGCGCCGCGTTCTTGGTCAGGTAGTCGTGGTGGATGTCGCTGTCGCGGATAAAGGTCAGGCCGGTGAGCGACTTCTTCAGCGATACCGTCTTCGAGGTCACGAACTGCGCGTAGAGCCAGGCCGCCGCGAGGCGGTTGGGATCGGTGTTCTTGAAGAAGGTCCAGGAGCCGACGTCCTGGTAGCCGTTCTGCATGCCCTGCTTCCAGTACGGGCCATAGGGCGACGGCGCCATGCGCCACTTGGGACTGCCGTCGGCGTTGACCACCGGCAAGCCCTTCTTGGTCATGTCGGCGGTGAAGGCGGTGTACCAGAACACCTGCTGCGCCACCTGGCCCTGGGCCGGCACCGGGCCGGCTTCGGAGAAGGTCATGCCCATCGCCTGCGGCGGCGCGTACTTCTTCATCCAGTCGATGTACTTGGTGAGCGCATAGACTGCCGCCGGGCTGTTGGCGGCGCCCCCGCGCGACATCGACGCGCCCACCGGCGTGCATTTGTCCTCCGCGACGCGGATGCCCCACTCGTCCACCGGGAGGCCGTTGGGCAGGCCCTTGTCGGCGGAGCCAGCCATCGACAGCCAGGCATCGGTAAAGCGCCAGCCCAGCGAGGGATCCTTCTTGCCGTAGTCCATGTGGCCATAGACCTTCTTCCCGTCAAGCTCCTTGACGTCATTGGTGAAGAAGTTGGCGATGTCCTCGTAGGCCGACCAGTTGGCGGGCACGCCCAGGTCATAGCCGTACCTGGCCTTGAACTTGTCCTGCAGGTCCTTGCGCGCGAACCAGTCGGCGCGGAACCAGTACAGGTTGGCGAACTGCTGGTCGGGCAGCTGGTAGAGCTTGCCATCGGGCGCGGTGGTGAACTTGGTGCCGATGAAGTCCTTCACGTCCAGCCCCGGATTGGTCCATTCCTTGCCGGCGCCGGCCATGTAGTCGGTCAGCGGCAGGATGGCGCCATAGCGATAGTGCGTGCCGATCAGGTCGGAGTCGGAAATCCAGCCGTCGTAGATGGACTTTCCGGATTGCATCGAGGTCTGCAGCTTCTCCACCACATCGCCTTCCTGGATGATGTCGTGCTTGACCTGAATGCCGGTGATCTCTTCAAACGCCTTGGCCAGCGTCTTGGATTCGTACTCATGGGTGGTGAGGGTCTCGGAGACCACGCTGATCTGCGTGACGCCCTTGGCCTTGAGCTTGGCGGCGGCGTCCATGAACCACTTCATTTCGGCGAGCTGCTTGTCCTTGGCGAGCGACGACGGCTGGAACTCGCTGTCGACCCACTTCCTGGCCTCGGCTTCGCCCGCCCACGCTGCGTGGCCGCAGGCGAGCGCCGCGGCGCAGGCCAGCGCCGTCATGCCCAACTTCACGTGCACCTTCATTGACGTCTCCTCGAAAATCCCCCTCCCTGTTCTTTGTCTGGGACGCGGTCCGGGGAAGGTGCAGGCCGCCATGCCCATTGACGAAAAAACCGTCGCTTTATTCTTGTCGCCCCAGGTTGCGGGCAAAGCGCTCGCGCCTCAGCCCTTGCGCATCACCAATGCCAGCGCCAACATGGAAATCACCAGGCTGATCCAGATCGAGGGTTCCTCGGCCATCGAGAACCACGCCATCATCTTCTCGCCCAGGCCCACCCAGGCCAGGTTGATCCAGGCCGCGCACATCAGCCCGATAAACAACCGGTCGCCCCGGGTGGTGGCGATGGGCAGGAAGCCCTTGCGCTCGATCGTGGGCGTGCGTGTCTCCCACACCGTCATGCCAAACAGCATCAGCGCAATGCAGATGAAGAACACGGCCACCGGGGTGGTCCATACCATCCAGTTGAACATGGGCGCCTCTCCTTGTTGACCTATCTATACGCGGCCCATCGCGAAGCCCTTCGCGATGTAGTGCCGCACGAACCAGATCACGATGCCGCCAGGCACGATGGTCAGCACCCCGGCAGCGGCCAGTACGCCCCAGTCCATGCCGGAGGCGGAAACCGTACGCGTCATGGTGGCCACGATGGGCTTGGCGTTGACCGATGTCAGCGTGCGCGCCAGCAGCAGCTCCACCCAGCTGAACATGAAGCAGAAGAACGCGGCCACGCCCACGCCCGCCTTGATCAGCGGCAGGAAGATGGTCACGAAAAAGCGCGGGAACGAGTAGCCATCCACATAGGCGGTCTCGTCGATCTCGCGCGGCACGCCCGACATGAAGCCCTCCAGGATCCACACCGCCAGCGGCACGTTGAACACCAGGTGGGCCAGCGCCACGCCCAGGTGCGTATCCATCAGGCCGATGGTGGTATAGAGCTGGAAGAACGGCAGCAGGAACACCGCCGGCGGCGTCATGCGGTTGGTCAGCAGCCAGAAGAACACATGCTTGTCGCCGATGAACCGGTAGCGCGAGAACGCATAGGCCGCGGGCAGCGCCACGGTGATCGAGATCACCGTGTTCATCGCCACGTAGATCATCGAGTTGATATAACCCGAGTACCAGGACGCGTCGGTGAAGATGGTCTTGTAATGCTCCAGCGTGAAATCGTTCGGCCACAGCGACAGCGTGGAAACGATCTCCTCGTTGGACTTGAACGACATGTTCAGCATCCAGTAGATCGGCAGGAGGGCGAACACCAGGTAGCCCACGAGGAACAGCGCGCGCCAGTGGGTGGCGCTCCGATTGGCTTCACGCATGAGGCAACTCCTCGCTGCCGGCGGTGCCCGCGCGCTGCATCCAGTTGTAGAGGATGAAGCAGGTGAGCAGGATGATCAGGAAGTAGATGATGGAGAACGCCGCGGCCGGGCCGAGATCGAACTGGCCGACCGCCTTCTGCGTCAGGAATTGCGACAGGAAGGTGGTGGCATTGCCGGGGCCGCCGCCGGTCAGCACAAAGGGCTCGGTGTAGATCATGAAGCTGTCCATGAACCGCAGCAGCACCGCGATCATCAGCACGCCGCGCAGCTTGGGCAGCTGGATGTAGCGGAACACCGCCAGCCGCGACGCGCCGTCGATCTGCGCCGCCTGGTAGTAGGCATCGGGAATCGCGCGCAAGCCGGCATAGCACAGCAGCGCCACCAGCGGCGTCCAGTGCCACACGTCCATCACCAGCACCGTGAACCAGGCATCCACCGCACTGCCGGTGTAGTTGTAGTCGATGCCCATGCCGGCGAGCGACGCGCCCAGCAAGCCGATGTCGGTGCGCCCGAAGATCTGCCAGATCGTGCCCACCACGTTCCATGGAATCAGCAGCGACAGCGCGATCACCACCAGCGCCGCCGACGCCTTCACCCCCTTGGCCGGCATCGACAGCGCCAGCAGGATGCCCAGCGGAATCTCCACCGCCAGCACCGCCAGCGAAAAGCCGAGCTGGCGCAGCAGCGCGTCGTGCAACTCGCCGTCGCGCAGCACGGTGCGGAACCATTCGGTGCCGACGAACACGCGGCGCTCGGGCGAGATGATGTCCTGCACCGAGTAATTGACGATGGTCATCAGCGGCAGGATGGCGGAAAACGCCACGCACAGCACCACCGGGATCACCAGCAGCCAGGCCTTCTGGTTGACGGGCTTCAGCGTGCTCATGCCACCAGCTCCTCATCGACGTAATAACAGGTATGACGGTTGAACACGGACAGCCACACGGTCTGCCGCGCGTGCAGCGCCGCGGCCTCGCTGCCGAGCCGTGCGCGCACGGTGGTGGCCTGGCCCGCGGCATCCTCCACGGTGGCGGTCACCAGCCAGTAAGTGCCGATGTCCTGCGCGCGCTCCACGCGCGCCGGCATGGCCTGCGCGTCGGTGCTGGCGGCCAGCCGCAGATACTCGGGCCGCACACCCACCTTGAAGGTGCCGGCGGCCTGCAGCGCTGCGGCGGTGGCGGGTGCCAGCTCCGGCATGTAGCGCCGCCCCGCCATCTCGATGGCGCCGTCGCGCCACTGGCCCGCGAGGAAATTCATGCCGGGCGAACCGATGAAGTTGCCGACGAAGGTATGCGCCGGCCGCTCGAACAAGGCATCGGCCGCGCCCACCTGCACAGCCTTGCCGCGCGACATCACCAGCACCTGGTCGGCAAAGGTGAGCGCCTCGGTCTGGTCGTGCGTGACGTAGATCAAGGTCAACCGGAACTCGTGATGGATCTCCTTGAGCTTGCGGCGCAACTGCCATTTGAGGTGGGGATCGATCACCGTGAGCGGTTCGTCGAACAGGATGGCGGATACGTCCTGGCGCACCAGCCCGCGCCCGAGCGAGATTTTCTGCTTGGCATCGGCTGCCAGCCCGCTCGCGCGGCGATCCAGTGAAGCGGACAGGTCGAGCATCTCGGCCACGCGGCCGACGCGCTCCTTCACCTGCGCCGCCGCCACGCCGCGATTGCGCAGCGGGAACGCCAGGTTCTCGCCCACCGTCATGGTGTCGTAGATCACCGGGAACTGGAACACCTGGGCAATATTGCGCGCCTGCGGGGTGGCCGCGGTCACGTCGCGGCCATCGAAGGAGACGGTGCCATGCGAGGGCCGCTGCAGGCCGGAAATGCAATTGAGCAAGGTGGTCTTGCCGCAGCCGGAAGGCCCGAGCAAGGCATAGGCGCCACCGTCGTCGAAGGTGAACTTCAACGGCAGCAAGGCATAGTCTTCATCCGAGCGCGGATTGGGCCGGTAGGAATGGGACAGGTCGAGGTCGATGCGTGTCATCTCAGGCTCCCGCCTCGGCTGCCGCCGGTGTCGCGCGGACCGGCCGCCTGGGCGCATGGATGCGCATGCCGCTGGCATCGAACAGGTACAACTGCGCGGGATCCAGATGCAGCGTGAGGGGCGCGCCGGGATCCAGATCGACCACGCCGGGAAACTGCGCCACCAGGTTGCCGACCGGCGAATCCATATGCACGAAGGTGTCCGATCCGGACAACTCCGCCAGCGCCACCCGGCCGGCCACCGGCACGGAGCCGGGCACGCCTTCCAGCCGCAAGGCCCCGGCCCGCACGCCGACCGTCACCGCGCCCGTGTGTCCGCCCGCCTCCGGCAAGGGCACGGCGATGCCGCCCGGCAGCGTGACCGTGCCGGCCTGCACGTTGCCGGCCATCAGGTTCATCGGCGGATCGCTGAAGGCACGCGCCACGCGCAGTGAAGCGGGATAGTGGAAGACTTCCGGCGTTGGCCCGTACTGCAGCAGTTCGCCCGCGTCCAGCACCGCGGTGTGGCCGCCCAGCAGCAAGGCTTCCGACGGCTCGGTGGTGGCATAGATCACGGTGGCGTTGCCATGGGCGAAGAGTTGCGTCAGTTCCTCGCGCAGTTCTTCGCGCAGCTTGTAGTCCAGGTTGACCAGGGGCTCGTCCAGCAGCATCAGGGGCGCGCCCTTGGCCAGCGCCCGCGCCAGCGCCACGCGCTGCTGCTGGCCGCCGGACAACTCGGCGGGAAGGCGGTCGAGCAGATGCTCGATATGCAGCCGCGCGGCTAGCGCACGCACCTGGGCGTCGATATCCTTCGCGCGGCGCAGCTTAAGCGGCGAGGCGATATTGTCGAAGACGCTCAGCGAAGGGTAGTTGATGAACTGCTGGTAGACCATGGAGACGTTGCGCTCCCGTACCGGCATGCCGGTCACGTCGACGCCGTCCACTTCCACACGGCCGGCGCTGGGCCGGTCCAGCCCCGCCATGACCCGCATCAGCGAGGTCTTGCCGGCCTGGGTGGCGCCGAGCAGGATGGTCACGGCGCCCGGCACGGGCGACAACGACATGGGATACAGATACGCCTGCGAGCCTGCCTGCTGGGCGATGCCTTCCAATCTGAGCTGCATCGGGTCTCCGGGTTCGACATGCTGCTCCGCTCCGCCGGACCTGCAACGGCGCAGATGCACAAATCTTTGCTTTCGTTCGTTTTATCTCAAAAACGAACACAAAACAATCACAAACAATCCCGCAGTGCATCATTTGTTTTCGTTTGTGTTTGAACTAGAATGCCGGCATGACCCTAAATCCACGCCAGACCGCCCTGCTTGAAGAGGTTCGCAGCCAGGGCTTTGCCTCCATCGACGAGCTTGCCCGCAAGTTCGGCGTGACCTTGCAGACGGTTCGCCGCGACGTCAACATGCTGGCCGAAAGCGGCATGCTGGCGCGCTTTCACGGCGGTGTGCGGGTGGAAGGCTCGACGGTGGAGAACATCGCTTATCGCCAGCGCCAGGTGCTCAATGCCGAGGGCAAGCAGCGCATTGCGCGCGCGGTGGCCAGCGCCGTGCCCGAGGGATGTTCGCTAATCCTGAATATCGGCACCACGGTCGAGGAAGTCGCCCGCGAGCTGATGCATCACCGCGGACTGCGGGTGATCACCAACAACCTGAACGTGGCCAGCATCCTGGCCGACAACCCCGATTGCGAGGTGATCGTCGCCGGCGGCGTACTGCGCTCGCGCGACCGCGGCATCGTGGGCGAGGCCACGGTGGAATTCATCGGCCAGTTCAAGGTGGATATCGGCCTGATCGGCATCTCGGGCATCGAGGCCGATGGCACGCTGCGCGACTTTGACTTCCGGGAAGTGAAGGTGGCGCGGACCATCATCGAGCATTCGCGCGAAATCTGGCTGGCGGCGGATGCCAGCAAGTTCAACCGGCAAGCCATGGTGGAACTGGCGCATCTCTCGGAGATCGACCGGCTCTTCACCGATGAGCCGCTGAAGCCGCCGTTCGAGAGCATGCTGGAGGAAAGCGGGGTGAGCTGTGTGGTCGCGCAAGGGTGAGCGCGGCGATAGCCCGCGCCCAGGCCGGCGAAGCGGTACCGGCGCGTCCGACGCCGGGCACCTGGTGAAGGGCTTGCTCTTACTTGAAGACGACGGTCTTGTGGCCGTTGACCAGGATGCGGTGCTCGGCATGCCATTTGACGGCGCGCGCCAGCGCCACGCATTCCACGTCGCGCCCCACCGCGGTGAGCTGCTCGGGATCCATGCTGTGGTCCACGCGCTCGATTTCCTGCTCGATGATCGGGCCTTCGTCGAGTGCCGCCGTCACGTAGTGGGCGGTGGCGCCGATCAGCTTCACGCCGCGGTCGTGCGCCTGGTAGTAAGGCTTGGCGCCCTTGAAGCTGGGCAGGAAGGAGTGGTGGATGTTGATGGCCCGGCCGGCCAGCTTGCGGCACAGGTCGTCGGACAGCACCTGCATGTAGCGCGCCAGCACCACCAGGTCGATGTTCTGCTCCTGCACGATCTCGAACACCTTGTTTTCCTGGACGGCCTTCTGCTCGGCCGAGGCGTTCATCATCGGCAGGTGGAAGAACGGAATATCGTACGACGCCGCCAGCTGGTAGAAATCGCGGTGGTTCGACACGATGGCCGCGATCTCCACCGGCAGGCCGCTGGCCTTGGCGCGGAACAGCAGGTCGTTCAGGCAATGGCCGATCTTCGACACCATGATCAGCACGCGCGGCTTGACACTGGCATCGAACAGGCCCCACTGCATGGCGAACTGCTCGCCGACCGGCGCGAAGGCGGCCTTCAGCGTGGCCAGGTCCGGACCGCCGGCGGCCGGCGTGAAGTGCACCCGCATGAAGAAGCGGCCGGTGAACTCATCGCCGAACTGGTCGGAATCGACGATATTGCAGCCGTGCTGGAACAGCAGGCCCGAAACGGCATGGACGATGCCCGGCTGGTCCGGGCAGGAAATGGTGAGAATGAATCCGGTATTGCTCATCGTGTGTTGTTCTGTCGTGTGCGCGCCGATCATGCGCGACGGGTGGCGCTGGCGCTCCAGCCGCGGCGGTTGAGCGCATCCAGCGTCACCAGGGTCGCATCGACCGTCATGGCGCCGTCCGCCATGATAGCAAGCAATGCCTCCGGCTCGATACGGCGGTGCTCCGCCACCTCGCCATCGCGGTTATGCGGCACGAAATCCGGCGGCAGCGCCAGGTCGTACACATATACGGCTTCCCACTGCACGCCTTCGGGAATTTCACGCAGCACTTCGATCACGCCGTGCGCCTCGGCGCGCTGCGCCAGTGCAGGCGGGACGCCGGATTCCTCGTCGCACTCGCGCACCAGCGTGGCGAGCGGATCGCTGCCGTGCGGCATGCCGCCGGCCACCAGGTTGTCCCACATGCCGGGGTCGACCGCCTTGGCCGGGCTACGGCGTGAAATCCACAAGGCACGCTCGCCGGCAATCACGCCGTTCATGTGCGAGGCGAAGGTCAGCAGCCCGAGAAAACGCGCCGCCGCGCGTTCGATGGTGGCAAAGGCCGGCGCCTCCAGCGCCGGCGTGACGGCGAACAACTCGTCGCGCCAGCCGCGCACATGGCCGCCATCGGCCAGCCAGCGCGCCAGCACCGCCAGCGCGGCGCTGCGCGCGGCAAAGCCGCCGCCATCCGGCAACAGCGCCACGCAGCCGTCCCGGGAAGCGCCCAGCACGCCAGGCACCGCCGCCTGCGCACGCAGGATGTCGGCATGCGCGCGCGGCAGCCAGCCAACGTGGCGCCCTTCCACCGTCAGCCGCAGGTGGGCACCGGCATCGAACGGGCTGCGCGCGGCGACCGAAGCGGCGATCCGGGAAACGGAGGAAACGGGGGATATTGCGGATATGGCGGGTTCGCGGCCTTGGCCGCGCCGGCTGTCAGGCAAGGTATCGGACATGATCGATCTCGGCGGCCGGCAAGGCACGCCCGTAAAAGTATTTTCAGGACAACACGCATGACGCAAATCCAGCCGTCGGGCCTGCCGCAATTCATCCTCGCGCTCGACCAGGGCACCAGCAGCTCGCGCGCCATCCTGTTCGATCGCGCCGGCAATGTGGCGCGGGTCGCGCAGCGCGAATTCCGGCAATATTACCCGCACCCCGGCCATGTCGAGCACGACCCCTACGAGATCTGGCAGTCCCAGTTGGCGGTGGCGCACGCGGTGCTCAACGATGCCGGCGTCTCGGCCAGCCAGGTGCGCGCCATCGGCATCACCAACCAGCGCGAGACCACCGTGCTGTGGGACCGTCAGACCGGCGAGCCGGTCGGCCGCGCGCTGGTCTGGCAGGACCGCCGCACCGCGCCGATGTGCGAGACGCTGCAGGCCGACGGCCACGGCGAGTTGTTGCGCGACAAGACCGGCCTGATCATCGACGCCTATTTTTCCGGCACCAAGCTGCGCTGGATGCTGGACAACACCGAGGGGGCGCGCGCCCGCGCCGAGCGCGGCGAACTCGCCTTCGGCACGGTCGACAGCTGGCTGATCTGGCAGCTCACGGACGGCAAGCGCCACGTCACCGATGTGTCCAACGCCTCGCGCACGCTGCTGTTCAACATCCACACCTTCCAGTGGGACGACGCCCTGCTCGGCCTGCTCGACATCCCGCGCAGCCTGCTGCCCGAGGTGGTGCCCTCCAGCGGCGAGGTGGCGCGCACCGCGCTGCGGCTGTTCGGCGCCGAGATCCCGATTGCCGGCATCGCCGGCGACCAGCAGGCCGCCACCTACGGCCAGGCCTGCCTGTCGCCGGGCATGGCAAAGAATACCTATGGGACGGGCTGCTTCCTGCTGATGAACACGGGCTCGCAGCCGGTGACTTCGCACAACCGCTTGCTCACCACCATCGGCTGGCAACTGGGCGGCGCGACGCCGGCCGCGAGCCGCACGCATTATTGCCTGGAGGGCGGTGTGTTCATGGGCGGCGCCACCATCCAGTGGCTGCGCGATGGCCTGCGGATCATCCATAGCGCGCCAGAAGTCGAACCGCTGGCGCGCCAGTGCGACGACACCGACGGCGTGGTGCTGGTGCCGGCCTTCGCCGGCCTGGGCGCGCCGCAGTGGGACCCGTTCGCGCGCGGCACGCTGGTGGGCATGACGCGCGGCACCGGACGCCCCCACATTGCCCGCGCCGCGCTGGAATCGATCGCGCTGCAGAGCGTGGACGTGCTGGACGCCATGCAGAAGGATGCCGGCATCTCGCTGGCCGAACTGCGCGTGGACGGCGGCGCCTCGCGCAGCGATCTGCTGATGCAGATGCAGGCCGACCTGCTCGGCACGGCCGTGGTGCGCCCGCGCGTGACCGAAACCACGGCGCTTGGCGCCGCCTACCTGGCGGGGCTGGCCACCGGCTACTGGGGCGGCGAGGAAGAGATCGCCAGCCAGTGGCAGGTGGAGCACCGCTTCGAGCCCAACCTGAGTGCGGATGCGCGCGCCTACCGCCTGTGGCGCTGGCATCGTGCGGTGGAGCGCGCGCGCGACTGGGCCCGCGAGGATGGCGCGCCGCCTCATACGACACAATGAGCGCGGGCTGACGTCGCCCGCGCAACCGGCGCAACGCGATCCGCGCGCGCTACAGCTACACAAGCATTCGCATCAAGCAAGGAATCATGCAGACACTGTTTACGCCCACCCTGCCGCCGGACCGCACTGCCCTGCTCGCCACCCTCGAGCGCGAGCCGAAGTGGGATGTGATCGTCATCGGCGGCGGCGCAACGGGCCTCGGCACGGCGGTGGACGCCGCCTCGCGCGGCTACCGTACGCTGCTGGTGGAAGCCGCCGACTTCGCCAAGGGCACTTCCAGCAAGGCCACCAAGCTGGTCCATGGCGGCGTGCGCTACCTGGCGCAGGGCAATATCAGCCTGGTGCGCGAGGCGCTGCACGAGCGCGGCCTGCTGACCCGCAACGCGCCGCACCTGGTGTGGCCGCTCGGCTTCGTGGTGCCGGCCTACCAGTTGTTCGACCAGCCCTTCTACGGCATCGGCCTGAAGCTTTACGACATGCTGGCTGGCGGGCTTAACCTGTCCGGCAGCCGCTGGCTCAACCATCGCGAAACACTGGCGGCGGCACCGACCCTGGCCGAGCATGTGGGCGGACGGCCCCTGCGCGGCGGCAACCTGTATTTCGACGGGCAGTTCGACGACGCCCGCCTCGCCATCGGGCTGATGCGCACGCTGTTCGACGTGGGCGGCACGGCCATCAACTACCTGCGCGTGAGCGGGCTGTCGCAGCGCAACGGCGTGATCGACGGCGTCACCGTGAAGGATGTGCTGGGCGACGCCAGCTTCGATCTCAAGGCGTCGTGCGTGATCAACGCCACCGGGGTGTGGGTCGATGCCATCCGCCAGATGGAAGACGGCCACGCGCGCAGCATGGTCGCGCCCAGCCAGGGCGTGCACCTGACCCTGCCGCGCGCGTTCCTGCCCGGCGACCGCGCCATCCTGATTCCCAAGACCGACGACGGGCGCGTGCTCTTCGTCGTGCCCTGGAACGGCCACACCATCGTCGGCACCACCGATACCCCGCGCCAGGACCTGCCGCTGGAGCCGCGCGCCGGCGCCGACGACGTCGACTTCATCCTGGAGACCGCCGCGCGCTACCTGTCGCGCACGCCCACCCGCGCTGACGTGACCAGCGTCTGGGCCGGCCTGCGCCCGCTGGTCAAGGCCACCGGCGAAGCTTCCACCGCGTCGCTTTCGCGCGAGCACACCATCCTGGTATCGAGGGCCGGCCTGATCACCGTTACCGGCGGCAAGTGGACCACCTACCGGAAGATGGCCGAGGACGTGGTGGAGACGGCGATCCAGCGCCATATGCTGCCGGCCGCGCTATGCGTGACCGCCGATCTGCCGCTGCACGGCTCGCAGGACCTGCCCGCCGACCTGCCCGCGGCAGGCAGCGCCTCGCCGGACCGCTACTACGGCAACGAAGCCGGCATGCTGCGCGCGCTGCCCGGCCATGACGAAGTGCTGGTGCCCGGCTCGGGGCTGACTGCCGCCCATGTGCGCTTTGCCGCGCGCTTCGAACTGGCGCGGCGGGTCGAGGATGTGCTGGCGCGCCGCAATCGCGCCCTGTTCCTGGAAGCCGGCGCAGCCAGCGCGGCCGCGCCGCGGGTGGCCGAAATCCTGGCCGAGGAACTTGGCCACGACGCGGCCTGGCAAGGCGCCGAGGTGGACAGTTTCCGGGCCCTCGCCAGCGGCTATATGCTGGCCTGACGGCGGCTGCAGGAGCCCCGGGGAACGTGTGGAACGCGGCCGTCACCCTGGGGGGCTGCTGCATCGGAACCTGGCCACCGGGTCGGCCGTCTTCAGAACATTTTGGTGCTGGGGCCCCGACCGAGCGATAATGCGGGGTATCGAATCAGGGAGAACACCATGGACGAGATTGATGATCTGTCCGATCTGCCGATGCCCCGCTTTATCTGGGGCTTCGCGATCTTCACGCCCAAGGGCGGCGAGGTCATGCATGACGAATTTGAATATCTGACCCACACCCGCGCGCCGCGCTTCACTTGCCGGGTGGTGGAACTGGAAGACATGCCGGTCGACAGCGAGGAAACCGGCATCGATGGGCGCATCGTGCATTACGACGAGCCGGGCCGCCTGTTCTACATCTCCGACGCCGGCATCGCGCTGGTGAACTTCGAGTTGTTCGACAAACTGCCGGAGAAGCAGAAACTCAAGAAGATCTGCGACGAAGCCATCGAAAACTGGATGCTGCGCCGCGACTTCCTCGATTCAGAGGAAGGCGAAGAGGACTGAGCGTCTCTTTGCCCCAAGGGGGTAGCGGCCGAATGGTCGTTATCCCCGGCGCGGTCCCCCGCGCCGTTCCCCTCCGCCTGCTTTCGGCCAGGCAACCGCTGCATCCCGATTTCCCGCCTTCCTGCCTTCCTGCCCGCGCGTGCCAATCCCGGCTGCAACCTGGAAAGCAAGACGCCCGCTGAAACTCCAGCGGGCGTCTTGTGATTGCCGATCAGCAGCTTCGGCAGGTTTGGCCATGCCGTGAACAGGAGCGCATAGGCATCAGCGTTCCATCCCAGGCTGCGCCAGCGCAGGTATCAGCCTGCCGCGCCTTGCTCGGGCAGGCCGCGTTCCAGCGCTTCCTTGAGCAGGCCGCTCATGCCACCGGCATGCGCCGATGCGAGCGCCTGCAGGCGCTTGACCAGTTCAGCGTCGAGCTTGCAGGCAAACGGCACCAGGCCCTGCTCTTGATCGAGCCGGCGCTGTTCGCGGCGATCGACCTTGGCCGGGCCGGCATCGCGCCCGGCACGGAGGGCGGCGGACAATTTCAGGCTGTTGGCCAGTTTCAGCGCTTTGTTCTTTTCGAGGTCGGTCTTTTTCACGGCATGTTCCGCTAGAGTCTGTCTGGGGCGGTATTGTACGCAGGTCGGCGGCGGGCCCCGCGTTGTATCGCGCGCGCTGCACGGCGCGGGCACCTGCGGGACCTGCTCCCCATCTCCCTGAAGGACCTCCGCCCTCCCCTACTCCGCACCCCTCACCTCGATCAAATCGGCCGCTACGCGTTCGATCTCCGCGTAGACGGGAAGCGCGTCGTCCGGGCCGGTACAGCCGACGCCAGTCGCGCTGGCCTCGTCAGCGCCGGGCGGATGAAAGACAAACGCCATGCCGGGCTGGTACCTCGGGTCGTTCTTCAGGCTTTCATTGAGGATGGCCAGATACTGGCTGCGTGTGAACACGTGCTTGGACATCTTCACCTCCGAATAATTTGCCTGGATCGTAGCATGGCGCGAGGCCCCGCCTGCCTGCCTGAACCAGGCTCGGGGCACCTGCTTTTGGGTCGACCCGAAGGTAAAGACGATGGCGATCTGGATGATGCAGGCCGGCGCTCCGGCCGGCCTCTTCCTACAGCGCGGTAACGGACTCGCCCGGCACCAGGCCGTTGATGATGTCCTCCCCGAACTTCACCGCGCCGCGTCGCGCGGTGCCGATATTGTCCCAGGGTGCTGCGGCCAGCCGGAACACGCGCGAATGCCCGGTACCCGGTTCATGTCCCTCGCGGCAGATCACCACCGAGGCGTTGAAGCTGCGGTCCGGCCGGCGCTCTGGCCAGGTGCGCTCCGCCTGGTGGCGATAGATCAGCGGATAGAGATCGAAACCCTTGTAGCGGGTGAATGGTCCAGTGTCCAACGTGCGCTCCCAAATCGTGGTTGCATGGCGCATGCGGCTTCCTTGCGCCGCACCGCCACAGATTCGCCTCGCCCTGTTCCGGGCGATGGCGGGAATGCCTTCAGGCTTGTCTCGACCAGCCAGGCCCCTTGCCGTTCTTGTCGCTCTCATGCCGCCAGCGGCAACCGCAATCGGCACAGGTGTAGGTGGCAAAGGTAATCGCGGGCTGGCCGCGCGGCTTGATGCGCTGCGTATCCGTCAACAACAGCCGGGGATGCCCCGTGCCGCCGATCGAGCCAGGCTGGATCTGCGCACAGGCCTCGCACATGCTCATCATTGCTCCCGCGCCTTGCGCGTGCACTTCATCCCTGGGCCGCACCGCCCATGCCGCTCGCAGCGGCTATTTATCCGCCGCCATCGCCTTGAGCTGCGCGTCGCCGGCTACGCGCGCAGCGTCCGATGTGGTGAAGGTATCGTCTGAAACAATGGTGCGCTTGACCAGCTGCGCAGAGAAATCGACCAGGGTGATCACCCAAACGTAGCGCCCCGCCTGGGGCGCCGTCTGAACAATTGCCTGCAGATGCGGCGTGGAATCCTTAGCCATGATGCTCCTCCGGAGGATCGCATCCGGCCACTTTAGCACGAGTTGCGCATGAGGCAGCGCAACGCAGCGCGGCGAACGGCGCAGCGACGTGCAAGCCTTGGCGGTGCCATTGGGTGCGTAGTGTGGAGGGCTTGCCGGGAATGCGCTGACGATGCGTTGCTCAATGCTCGAAATCGAGCCCGCCGAGCAACACCATGGGATCCGCTTGCGAACGCGTCCCGAAGTCGATCTGCCGCGGCGTTTGCCACGCACGCATCTTGCCCGCGAGGGCCGCGAGATACTGTTCGAACTTCTCTGAGCCGCCGGCATCGAACAGCGCTTCGACCTGAAGGCCGTCCCAGGACAGATAGACGTTCAGCTGGTGCGCGAACCGGCGCGGCTCATCGAACGGTTCACCGGAAAGATGGACCCGTGCGGGGCAGCCCGGCCGCTCGTCCGGCATGACCTCCACGCGGATATGACGATTGAACAGGTTCGCGATCGTCTCGGCGATTCGCGGGGCAAACTCCGCGTTGAAACGCGGTGCGATGTCATGATGCACTGAGTGTCTCTTCCCGATTTTTCATCGATCGTATCATGGGGCGTTCGCCGCGACAGCACCTGGAACACGAGCAGATCGCCAGACGAAGGCCGCATGCGCCAGAGCTCACAAGCGCCGCGATGGTTGTCGCGCAAAAGTCGCCGATAACATCCACGCTGGCGAGTTTTTCCGGATGCGGGTTCCGGTCCCGAAACTCCGGTTGACCCTGCCCAATGCTGACCTATACTGGAGACCTGCCGGCTGAGACACGCATTAGCGATGCGAAGGTAAGCGGCAGGTTGATCCCTGGCCAGTGTGGCAGTGAGATCGCGCATGCCGATTAGACATGCAAGTCCGAACCGGATCCCAATGAGTTTGCCGACCCGGTTCGGTCCCCTCCCCCTTGAAACGGGAGAAGCCAAAAGCACCTGCGACAGGTGCTTTTTTATTGCCGGCGGGCTTCTACCGCTACCGCAACGCCTCGACAAAGAAAAAGGGCTGGGTCATCGTTTCCAATGACCCAGCCCTTGATCCATGACCCGCCGGTCAGTTGTTCCTGACCGGCAAACCCATACGGTATAAGTGGCGGAGAGACGGGGATTCGAACCCCGGATAGGCTATTAACCTATACACGCTTTCCAGGCGTGCGACTTAAACCGCTCATCCATCTCTCCAGCAAGTCCGCGAGTATATCAGACGGCCGCTCAGAAAATCCACTGTTTCGCGATGGAATTCCCTAGCCGCGTCGCAAGTAAGTCACCAGGCGGTCGATCACCGGCGCATTGCGCGGCGTCAGCAGGCTGACCAGGATGGCCACGGCAAACCCGGCTGGTACGCCGAACGCGCCGGAGGCGATCGGGTCCACGCCGAACCAGCGGTTGCCGAAGATGCCGGTCATGCGGGTAAAGAACGGGTAGTTGACGAAAATATAATAGACCGCCACCCCGAGTCCGGCCACCATGCCCGCCACCGCGCCCGCTGCCGTGGTACGGCGCCAGAAGATGGCCAGCACCAGCACCGGGAAGAAGCTGGACGCAGCCAGCGAGAAGGCAGCACCGACCAGGAAAAGAATATTGCCGGGACGCAGCGACGTGACGTAGGAGGCAAACAGCGCCACGCCGAGCAGCACGATCTTGGCGGTGGTGACACGCCGCTGGTGGCTCGCGGTACGGTCGACCATGTGATAGAAAACGTCGTGCGAAAGCGCATTGGCGATGGTGAGCAGCAGGCCGTCCGCGGTGGACAGCGCCGCCGCCAGCGCGCCGGCGGCAACCAGCCCCGAGATCACATAGGGCAAGCCGGCGATCTCCGGCGCGGCCAGCACGATCATGTCGGGCTGGATCAGGATCTCCGCCCATTGCACGATGCCGTCGCCGTTGACGTCGCGAATGCCGAAGACCTGCGGGTCGACCTTGCGCCACTGCACCACCCACTGCGGCAATTCCGCATACGGCGTGCCGACCAGGTGCTGGAAGAATTCGTACTTGACCAGCGCCGCAAGCGCCGGCGCGGAAACGTAGAGCAGCGCGATAAAGAACACGGCCCAGGCCACCGAGTTGCGCGACGCCTTCACCGAGGGCGTGGTGTAGAACCGGGTCAGGATGTGCGGCAGGCTGGCCGTGCCGAGCATCAGGCAGAACACCAGCAATACGAAATTCAGCCGCTTGGTCTTGCGCTCCTCCTCCGAGGGCGACGGGTACGGTTCGGTCGGCGGGATGGAGGGCTTGCTGCGCGCCAGCGCTTCCTCGCGCAGCTGGCTCCATTGCTGATGGGCGGCGGCTACGTCGCGCGGATACTCGACCCGTTCGCGCTCGGCCGTCTTGATCTCGCGCAGCGGCGCGTTGCGCGAGCGCAGCTCCTGCAGCCGCGCTGCCAGTGCATTGCGTTCCACGTCGAACGATTGCGGCAGCCTGGAGATGCGCTCCTGCATCTGGATGGCCTGCTGGCGATAGTATTCGCGCACGGCCTGCTCGGCCGGGTCGCGCTCGATGCTGCGCTCGCGCGTGTCGATCTGCTGCAGCAGCGTGCCGTAGCTCAGTTGCGGCAGGGCTTCGTGATGGTGCTTCCAGGCAATCGATGAGACCGTGACCAGGAAGGCCACGATCAGCATGATGTACTGCGCGACCTGGGTCCACGTCACCGCGCGCATGCCGCCAAGGAAGGAGCAGACCAGGATGCCGGCCAGGCCGAAGAATACGCCGACGGCAAACTCCACGCCGATAAAGCGGGTGACGATCAGCCCTACCCCCTGGATCTGCGCCACCAGGTAGACAAAGGAACACAGCGAAGCCGCCAGCACGGCGATCGCACGCACCGGCATATTGCCGCCGGGCTTGCCGTTGCCGTAGCGCGCCGCCAGGAAATCGGGAATGGTGTAGCCGCCGTATTTGCGCAGATAGGGCGCGAGCAGGAAGGCCACCAGGCAATAGCCCCCGGTCCAGCCCATCACATAGGCCAGGCCTTCGTAGCCCGACGCGAACAGAATGCCGGCCAGGCCGATGAAGGACGCCGCGCTCATCCAGTCGGCGGCGATGGCCATGCCGTTGAACAGCGCGGGCACGCACCGTCCGGCTACATAGTATTCATTGAGGTCCGAGGTCCGGCAGATCAGCCCGATGCACGCATAGATGGCGATGGTGACGAACAGGAAGACGTAGCCGAGCCAGAGCGCGTCGCCGCTGGAATGCTCCAGCAAGCCCATCATGCCGACAAAGACAAACAAACCGACCGTGAACAAGCCGTAGTACAGCAGCAGCCGACGGCCAAAGCGCGACTGTTCGTCGGGCATGGGAGCAGTGGTTAAACAGGCAGGGTGGATGCGGCAGGAACCTGCCGGCACGCGCATGGCGCGCCGGCAGACTGGCTTGTGACCGCGTTATTGTGCCTGCTTGAGCTGGTCCAGGATGGCGGGGTTTTCCAGGGTGGACGTGTCCTGGGTGATTTCCTCGTTCTTGGCGAGCGAGCGCAACAGGCGCCGCATGATCTTGCCGGAACGCGTCTTGGGCAGGTTGTCGCCGAAGCGGATGTCCTTGGGCTTGGCGATCGGGCCGATTTCCTTGCCCACCCAGTTGCGCAGCTCGGCTGCGATCTGCCTGGCCTCTTCCTCGTTCGGGCGGGAACGCTTGAGCACCACGAAGGCGCAGACGGCCTCACCGGTCATGTCGTCCGGGCGGCCCACCACTGCGGCTTCGGCCACCATCGGGTTGGCCACCAGCGCGGACTCGATCTCCATCGTGCCCATGCGGTGGCCCGAGACGTTGAGCACGTCGTCGATGCGGCCCATGATGGTGAAGTAGCCGGTGTCCTTGTCGCGGATCGAACCGTCTCCGGCCAGGTAAAGCTTGCCGCCAAGTTCCTCAGGGAAGTAGCTCTTCTTGAAGCGCTCCGGGTCGCCCCAGATGGTGCGGATCATCGCTGGCCACGGGCGCTTGATCACCAGGATGCCACCGCTGCCGTTCGGCACGTCCTGGCCGCTCTCGTCGACGATGGCCGCCATGATGCCGGGCAGCGGCAAGGTGCAGGAGCCCGGCACCAGCGGCGTGGCGCCAGGCAGCGGCGTGATCATATGGCCGCCGGTCTCGGTCTGCCAGAAGGTATCGACCACCGGGCAGCGCTCGCCGCCGATATTGCGGTAGTACCACATCCAGGCTTCGGGGTTGATGGGCTCGCCCACGGTGCCCAGCAGTCGCAGGCTGGAGAGGTCGTATTGCTTGGGATGCACCTTCTCGTCCGCTTCGGCTGACTTGATCAGCGAACGGATCGCGGTCGGCGCGGTGTAGAAGACGCTGACCTTGTGGCGCGCGATCATGTCCCAGAATCGGCCGGCGTGGGGATAGGTGGGCACGCCTTCGAACAGCACCTGGGTCGCGCCGGCGGCCAGCGGGCCGTAGGCGATATAGGTGTGCCCGGTGACCCAGCCGATGTCGGCGGTGCACCAGAACATGTCGTCGGGCTTGATGTCGAAGCTCCACTTCATCGTCATCAGCGCCCATAGCAGGTAGCCGCCGGTGCTGTGCTGCACGCCCTTGGGCTTGCCGGTGGAGCCGGATGTATAGAGCACGAAGAGCGGATGCTCCGCGCTGACGGGTTCCGCTTCGCAGGTCTCGGGCTGGCCGGCTGCGACTTCATCCATCCAGCGGTCGCGGCCTTCGGTCCAGTTGACCTTGCCGCCGGTGCGGCGATACACGATCACGTTCTTCACGGCTTCGCAGCCGCCCAGCGCCAGCGCTTCATCGGCGATGGCCTTGAGCGGCAGCGCCTTGCCGCCGCGCATCTGCTCGTCGGCGGTGATCAGCGCCACCGCGCCCACGTCGACCAGCCGTTCCTGCAGCGATTTGGCGGAGAAACCGCCGAACACCACCGAATGGGTGGCGCCGAGGCGGGCGCAGGCCTGCATTGCCACCACGCCCTCGATGGACATGGGCATGTAGATGACCACGCGGTCGCCCTTCCTGACGCCGAGCGCCTTCAGTCCGTTGGCAAACTGGCACACCTTGGCATGCAGCTGGCGATAGGTGACCCTGGTGACGGCGCCGTCGTCGGCCTCGAAGACGATGGCCACCTTCTCTGCATTGCCGTTGTCCAGGTTGCGGTCCAGGCAGTTATAGGAGGCATTGAGCTCGCCGTCCTCGAACCACTTGTAGAACGGCGCATCGCTCTCGTCCAGCACCTTGGTGAAGGGCTTGCTCCAATGCAGTTGCTCGCGGGCGTGGCGCGCCCAGAAACCCTCGTAGTCGCGCTCGGCTTCTGCGCATAGCGCCTGGTAAGCCTCCATGCTGGGGATCGCGGCTTGCCTGGCGAATGACTCCGGGGGATTGAAAATGCGATGCTCCTGCATCACGGACTCGATGGCGGACATTGTTTGTCTCCTGATATAGCGTGGCGGCCTGGCTGCGAACTTACGCTCGACGGCTTACTTAAACCTGACGCTGCAAACCCGGCACTGACCCTGCCCACGACTGCGTTCCGGATGCGGCAACGCAGCATGAACAACCGTCGGGCCAGGCCAGCGCGCAAGGATGTGCAGCCTGCTCCATTAGGCTAGCACAGCTATATGCCGCGAGTCCTATCCCGAACATTGGGCTGCGGCCCCGATACACGCCATCATTGCGGTGCCAGGCTTCCACGCTGGAACGACAGTCGCAATGCGCCGCCAAAGTCACCGGCGGGACTGTCGACAGCCGCATGCAACACGGCATCCCACTCCGGCTAGGTGTATGATTTCGGGTTGAATTTCCCCTCGACTGTCCTCCCCATAACATGACTGTCATCAAACAAGAAGACCTCATCCAGAGCGTCGCCGACTCCCTGCAATACATCAGCTATTACCACCCGATGGACTACATCACCAGCCTGGGCCGCGCCTATGAGCTGGAGCAGAGTCCTGCCGCCAAGGATGCGATCGCGCAGATCCTGACCAACAGCCGCATGTGCGCCGAAGGCAAGCGTCCGATCTGCCAGGACACCGGCATCGTCACGATCTTCGTCAAGGTGGGCATGGACGTGCGCTGGGATGGCGCCACCATGGGGCTGTCGGACATGATCAACGAAGGCGTGCGCCGCGGCTACACCAACCCGGACAACGTGCTGCGCGCCTCTATCGTGAGCCCGCCCGAAGGCGGCCGCAAGAACACCAGGGACAACACCCCCGCCGTGATCCACTATGAAGTGGTGCCGGGCAATACGGTGGACATCCAGGTGGCGGCCAAGGGCGGCGGCTCCGAGAACAAGTCCAAGTTCGTCATGCTCAACCCGTCCGACTCCATCGTCGACTGGGTGCTCAAGACCGTGCCGACCATGGGCGCCGGCTGGTGCCCGCCGGGCATGCTGGGCATCGGCATCGGCGGCACCGCCGAGAAGGCGATGGTCATGGCCAAGGAATCGCTGATGGACCCGATCGACATCCAGGACGTGATCGCCCGCGGCCCGCAGGACTGGATCGAGGAAATGCGCGTCGAGCTGTACGAGAAGGTCAATGCGCTGGGTATCGGCGCGCAGGGCCTGGGCGGCCTGGCCACCGTGCTCGACGTCAAGATCATGGGCTACCCGACCCATGCGGCCTCCAAGCCGGTGGCGATGATCCCGAACTGCGCAGCCACCCGCCACGTGCATTTCACGCTGGACGGCAGCGGCCCGGCCAGGCTCGAAGCGCCTGACCTGTCGGCCTGGCCGAAGGTCGAGTGGGCACCGAACACCGAAACCTCCAAGCGCGTCGACCTGAACACCCTGACGCCCGAGGAAGTCGCCTCGTGGAAGCCGGGCCAGACCCTGCTGCTCAATGGCAAGATGCTGACCGGCCGCGACGCCGCGCACAAGCGCATCGCCGACATGCTGGCCAAGGGCGAGAAGCTGCCGGTGGACTTCAAGAACCGCGTGATCTACTACGTGGGCCCGGTCGACCCCGTGCGCGACGAAGCCGTCGGCCCGGCAGGCCCGACCACCGCCACCCGCATGGACAAGTTCACCGAGATGATGCTGGCCGAAACCGGCCTGATCTCGATGATCGGCAAGGCCGAACGCGGCCCGGTGGCGATCGAGGCCATCAGGAAGCACCAGTCGGCCTACCTGATGGCGGTCGGCGGCGCGGCCTACCTGGTGGCCAAGGCCATCCGGCACGCCAAGGTGGTCGGTTTCGAAGACCTCGGCATGGAAGCCATCTACGAGTTCGATGTCAAGGACATGCCCGTGACGGTGGCCGTGGACAGCGAAGGCACTTCGGTGCACAAGACCGGCCCCGCCGAATGGCAGGCCAGGATCGGCAAGATCCCGGTCGCCGCGCTGTAAATCGCATTGCGCCATGACAGCCGCGACAGCCATGCTGTCAGCGAAAGCCGGGTCCTCCGACCCGGCTTTTTGCTACCTGACTTCCTGATTGCCTGAATTCACTTCTGCCCTTCCCGTGAACAACGCACCCATCGGCATTTTCGATTCCGGCCTCGGCGGCCTGTCGGTATTGCGCGAGATCCGCGCGCTGCTGCCGCATGAATCGCTGCTCTACGTGGCCGACTCGAAGTACGCGCCCTATGGCGAAAAGCCAGAGCGCTTTGTCGAAGCCCGCACGCTGCAGGTTTGCGAATGGCTGGTGGCGCAGGGCTGCAAGGCCCTGGTGATCGCCTGCAACACCGCCACCATGCATGCGGTGCATACGCTGCGCGAACGGCTGGCGCTGCCCATCATTGGTGTCGAGCCCGGCCTCAAGCCGGCGGCCGCCGCAAGCCGCAGCAAAGTCGTCGGCGTGCTGGCCACGGGCAATACATTGAAGAGCGCCAAGTTCGGCCGCCTGCTCGCCTCGCTGGAGAACGAGAGCCGCTTCCTTTGCGAAGCTGGCGTCGGGCTGGTCCCGCTGATCGAGCAAGGCGATATCGACGGGCCGGCCGTGCGCGAGAAACTCACCGCCTACCTGTCGCCGATGCTCGAAGCCGGCGCCGATACGCTGGTGCTCGGCTGCACCCACTACCCATTCCTGTCGGACACCGTGCGCGAGCTGGTGGGCGATCGCCTGACGCTGGTCGATACCGGCGACGCCATCGCACGGCAATTGCAGCGCAGGCTGGCCGAACACGGCATCGCCGCCGATCCGGATGCCGCGCCAGCCGATCGCTACACGTCCACCAAGGACGCCGCCCACCTGCGCGCCATGGCCGCCGCGCTGCTGCATGTGGACACGCTGGCCGAGACCCTGGCGATCGAGCCCGCGCCCTCGCTCGACTGAGCGCGGCGGCGCGATCGCGGCTGGCTACTGCAGGAAACCCAGCGGCCGGTGCTGTCGCACTTCCGGCTTGACCGCATGCTCCTGGCGCAACTGCGCCAGGAATTCATCGGGCGTCAAGGTTTCCCCCAACAACACGCACTGACGCTTTACCGTGGCAAAGTCGCCCGGCGTCAGGCAATCCATCTTCGCGAGTTCCTCGCCCATGGCCACCTCCAGGCGGCTTGCATCGGCATCGAGCGCCTCCTCGATGAACATCGCGGCACGTTGCTCCGCCTTGAGCGCCAGGAAGCGGATCTTGAACGAGAAACGCCGCAGCGCGGCCTCGTCGATGCGCTCGAACAGGTTGGTCGTGCAGACGAAGATGCCGTTGAAGCGCTCCATGCCTTGCAACATCTCGTTGACCTCGGACACCTCGTAGTTGCGCACCGCATTCTGCCGGCTTTGCATGAAGCTGTCGGCCTCGTCGAGCAACAACACCGCGCCGTCCTCTTCGGCGCGCGCGAACATGGCGGCGATCTGCTGCTCGGTTTCCCCCACGTATTTGCTCATGAGGTCGGAGGCGCGGCGGATCATCAGCGGCTGTTCGAGCGCGGCCGCGATATGCTCGGCCAGCGCGGTCTTGCCGGTGCCCGGCGGTCCGTAGAAGCACAGGGTGCCGCGCGCGCGCGCCTTGAGCGCCTGCACGATCTTGCCGACTTCGTAGCGCGTTTCCAGGTTGAGGTAATCCAGGCGGTAATGCGTCACCACCGGCCGCCCCTCCACTTCCGGGCGCAAACCCATGGCGCGGTCGGCATGCTCGAGCTGCCGCAGGATCAGCGCCTCCACCGGCTCGGCCACGCCGGGCCCCGCCAGTTGCACGAAGCGCGCCGCCGACTGGACCTGCGCCGGGGTCAGGGTCTTGCGCGCCGCCAGCGAGGCGATAAAGGCGTCGCTCACGTCCAGCGTGCCGAGGTGCTTGCGAATGATGTTCTCGCGCACCAGCGGCGGCGGAATCTTCAGTTCCAGGTGAAACTGGAAGCGGCGCAGGTAGGCCGGATCGATCTGGCGAATCGAATTGGAGATCCAGATCACCGGCACCGGATTCTGCTCCAGCGTCTGGTTGACCCATGCCTTGCCGTTCACCGAGCCACGCGTGTCCTCCTGGCCGAACAAGCTGGTCAGCTCGCGCGCACTGCCGGGGAACACATCCTCGACTTCGTCGAACAACAAGGCCGTGCGCGGACGGCCGCGCAGGAATGCCTGCGATACCTGCAGCGAGCGGTAACGGTCCTTGCCCGACAGGCTGTTGCCGTCGCGGTCCAGGCAATCCACTTCGTACAGCTCGCAGCCCGCCTCGCGCGCGAGCAGCCGCGCAAACTCGGTCTTGCCGGTGCCGGGCGGCCCGTAGATCAGCACGTTGACGCCGCTGGCGTGCTGCTGCGTGGCGTTCGCGAGCAGGGCCGAGAGATAGCGCGCATCGGTCTCGACATGCGGATAGTCGGTGGTGCCGAGCGTGGGTGCAGCCGCCGGGCGCGTGAACACCGCCATCATCTCGGCCTCGTTGGCGTAGTTGCCAAGCAGCACGTGCAACAGGCGATCCGACAAACGCATCAGGTCGCCGAGATCGGTCACGCTGTTCTCGGGCAGAGGCTGCTCGATCAGGTTGAGTGTCTCCAGGCGCGAGCCGGGCCGCAGCGAGACGGCCACCGCGGCCGGGCTGGCACCGGTCAGGCCAGCCAGGATCTGGAAAGCCTCCTGGCTGTGCGCCACCTTGCAATCCACCATCACCGCGCGCAGGTCGCGCTTGTACTTGGCCAGCGCGGCGTAGAGCAGCAGCTTGCGCTCGTGCTCGGGCAGATCCAGCACATGGCTGAGCATGTCGATATTGCGCACCAGCAACACGCGTTCGCCGTCCAGCCGCGCGGCCAGGGCCGCCACCGACACGTCGAACACGGCGAACATATCCTTGGCATGATGCTTGACGTACTCGTCCAGGTAATAGAACAGCGCGCTTTCGTCGAAAGCACTGTTCCATTGTCCGTGCCGCTCAAGGAATTCTTCCGGCGTCAGGCGCGCGGCGCCCTTCCAGGCAGGCATATCGGCGCAGCGCGCGGCGAGGAAACGCTGCACGCGCAGCACCACGCCATAGGGCCACACCATCTCCTGGGCGCTGACCGTCAGGATGTCGTTGATATTGCTGCGCAGGTTGAATCGCRGTCCCAGCGAGCAGACGACACGCAAGGCGAACTGGGCGCACATCCAGTCGAGCGCGGAGGTGCACGGCGCGCCAGTGGCGGCGCGCAGGAGTGTCGAGCGGTCGTCATCGGCGAAACGGGTGAAGTCCATGGCCTGGTCCTCTCGCACGGGGAGCGCCGTCGCCGGCGCGGCGAATTGCTCCTCTTTTCCCTATGCTAGCGCGCTTTGTGGCAGATCGGGCATTGCCGGCAACCCTGTGCGGTGCGAGAGCACGCATTTCGTCGCCGCGCCGGCAAGACAGGACCAAATCGGCGTATAAAGACGGCTGTGCCGCAGCGAGGCAATGCGGTGCACAAAAAGTCACCAAATAAGAATCATTATCGTTTATACTTCGCTCCTGACACGCTGCCTCGAGAGCGGCGCTCCCCACCGGCATCATTGTTGAAGGAGCGTTTATCATGGAATTGCTGCTTAGCTTGCTGGTCGGTTGTGGCATCTCGCTGATCCTGTTCTATCGCAAATAAGTCTTATTGCTAATAAAAAGCCGGCGCCGCGCCGATTCGCCGACATCTGCTGCTTTCTCATGTTCGATCAACGTTTTTTCAAGATCACGCTCGCCGTCCTGTTGTTCCACGTCGGCCTGCTTTACCTGATCCAGAGCGGGCTGGGGCGCAAGATCACGGAGGCCGTGATAACGCCGGAAATCGTCGCCCGCATCATCCCGCTCGAACCAGTCCAGAAGCCCGCGGTCGAAACACCCATGCCCAAGCCGGAAACCCCGCCCAAGCAAGTAAAGGTGACCACACCGAGGCCGACTCCGCCGCAACCGCACCCCACCCCGACGCCAGTGGCTTCGCTGCCGCCGACGCCCAATGCCGTGGAAGCGCCGCCCGCGCCGCCCGCCCCGCCGGCACCTCCGGCGCCGGCCGCCGAGCCGCCTGCTCCTGTGTCGGCAGCGCCACGTGCGGTTGGCATCGGCGAAATCCAGTGCAGCGCGCCGCAACCCACCTATCCGTCGCAATCGCGCCGCATGGGTGAAACCGGCAAGGCCGTGGTACGCCTGACTACGGACGAGACCGGCAAGGTGGTCAAGACCGCCGTGGTCACTTCAAGCGGTTCGTCCCGCCTGGACCAGGCCGCCGTGGACGCAGTCCAGCGCATGCGCTGCAAGCCCTATCTGGACAACGGTCGCGCCGTGGCGGTTACCGCCCAGCAGCCGATCGGGTTCGAACTCAACTGATTTCAATATTCAATACCGACCTCACCAGGAACCAACATGCAGGACCTCGGACTCTCGCATCTCTGGACGCAAGGCGATTTCGTCATGCGTACCACCGCCATCATTCTGCTCATCATGTCGCTGGCTTCGTGGATCGTGATTCTCACGAAGGCGTGGGATCTCGTCCGGCTGAAGAAGATGGCGCATGGTGCCGAAAAGCAATTCTGGCACTCCGACGATTTCGACCACGCCCTCGAAACGCTGGGCAGCAGCGATGCGAACCCATTCCGCACGCTCGCCATCACCGGCAAGGAAGCCGCGCAGCACCACCGCGCCAGCCAGCCCCAGTTGCATGACGTGATGGACATCTCTGACTGGATCACCCGCTCGCTGAAGAGCGCCATCGACGAAGCCGTCTCGCGCATGCAATCGGGCCTGGCAGTGCTGGCCTCCGTCGGCTCCACCGCACCCTTCGTCGGCCTGTTCGGCACCGTGTGGGGCATCTATCACGCGCTGATCAATATCGGCGCCTCCGGCGTGCCAACCATCGACAAGGTGGCGGGTCCGGTGGGCGAGGCGCTGATCATGACCGCCTTCGGCCTGGCCGTTGCGATCCCCGCAGTGCTTGGCTACAACGCGCTGAGCCGAGGCAACAAGGGCGTGATCTCGAAGCTCAACCGCTTCGCCCATGACCTGCATGCCTACTTCATCACCGGCGCCCGCGTGCGCCCGACCAACGCCCGCACGGACGATGGCAGCGTGCGCCTCGCCGTCAAGAACCAGTAAGGCCGCAGCAAGGCAACAAGGAAGTCATCATGGCATTCGGTACTCTCGACTCGGACGATGACGAGGTAATGAGCGAAATCAACATGACGCCGCTGGTCGACGTCATGCTGGTGTTGCTGATCATCTTCATCATCACCATTCCCGTGATCAACCACGCGGTCAAGATCGACCTGCCGCGCGCGACCAACACGCCCAACGAGTCCAAGCCGCAGAACATCAACCTGAGCATCGATGCCAGCGGCAAGGTCTTCTGGAACCAGGCTGAAATCGACGAGCCCACGCTCGAGGCCAAAATCGCCCAGGCCGCGCAGCAGCAACCGCAACCGGAACTGCACCTGCGCGCCGATCGCGACGTGCGTTATGAACGCGTGGCGCAAGTCATGGCCGCCGCGCAGCACGGTGGACTGGGCAAAATCGGGTTCATCACCGAGCCCAAGCAGTGACGTTTCAGCGATCACCTGCCTGTTTGGGCTGATTGCGCCGCATAAGTAGAAGGGCACTCCGTTGGGGTGCCCTTTTTTCTTTGCCGGACCGCTCGCCGACCCGCGCGTCGGAGGTACCGGGACGGTGCCCGATCCGGCTCTTCGCAATGAAAAATTCCTATTGTAATGATAACGATTCCCATTTAATATCAAGCCACCCTGAACCCGATCGTGGCAGCTCGCAGTCCCGCGCAGCCGCCACGGACCACCGGCCCGGAGCCTACCGATGAGCACCCTGACCCTGCCGCTGTCGCAACCGCATGAAGTCACCCGCCGCCGTCTTTCCCTGCGCCGGATCGAAGTCACCCCCAAAAAAGCGGCGCAAGCGCGGCGTGAGAACCCGGCCAGCGCGGCTATCGAAACGATGAAATCCGCCGTCGCTGCCCTGCCCGCCCGGCTCGAAGCCCTGATGCGCGACGGCCTCGGCGCAGCGCCGGCTGGCGATGCCGTGCCATTGGATACGCTGATGCGGGGCGCCAAACTGCTGCCTATCCTGCACAACGGCGAGGTCTACACGCTGCGCATCACGCGCCACGGCAGGCTGATCCTGACCAAGTAGTGCGCCATGCCTGCAGCGCCGCGACGAACGTCGCGGCGCTGCAGGCACAAGCATTTCCCGCTGCACTGGCGGCAGCCGTGCAGTGAGCTAACGACGGGAGCATGCGAAGGGGAAAATCTGGCTACCGGGACCGGCAGCCTGGCCGCGAAACCCCTCGGCAGGCTTCGCATCGGGCCGACAAGGACGTCAGCCCACCATCAGTGATCCAGCAATGGGTGCCGCGACAATGAGCCAGGCTCACTGTCGCGGCACTACGCTTGATTCAGGCTGGCAAGCAAGTCTCAGACGCCCAGGGCGGCAATGCCGGCGCGCGCGATCTGCGCGTCTTCGGTCGACTTCACGCCCGATATGCCAACCGCACCCACCACCTGGTCGTTGACCACGATAGGCACACCACCCTCCAGCATGCCCTGCAGCACCGGCGCGGTCATGAACGAGTGACGGCCGTTGTTGATCATGTCTTCGTAGACCTTCGATTCGCGACGGCCCAGCGACGACGTGCGTGCCTTCTCGGTAGCGATGTAGCTCGAGATCGGCGCGGCGCCATCCAGGCGCTGCAGCGCCAGCAGGTGGCCGCCATCGTCGACGATGGCGATCGACACCGCCCATTGGTGATTCTTGGCCTCGAGCTCGGCTGCGGCCAGCACCTTCTTCACGTCATCTGCCGTCAGCACGGTCTTTTGCTGCATACCATTCTCCTCGAATATCATTTCAGTGAGCCGGAAGTATAGCGCCACAGCCCTTTGCATGACCATGGGCCGGGCGCCCGCGCGAAGGCCGTGGAAACGCAAAAGACCCGCGCTGGGCGGGCCTTCTGCGTTGTCACGGTTGCGGTGTGCGGACTGCCGTGGCCCACAGGCGCCACGGACTTGTGTCCAGCGAACTCAGGCTCCGTCGGTGAACTGGTCGCGGCGATCATTCGCCCTGGCGCCGTCGGTGAACGCGTCGCGGCGGTCGCCAACCTTGGCGCCGTCGGTGAACGGGTCAACCTTGCCCACCTTGGCGCCATCGGTGTAAGGGTCGACCTTGCCGACCTTGGCGCCATCGGTGTACGGGTCGCGCTTGTTGATGCCTGCGGCAAAGGCGGATGCGGAGAGTGCGGAAAGGGCGGTCATTGCTGCAATCGCCACCAGAGTGCTTTTGACTTTCATGGGTGGGTCCTCTTTGGAATCGTGCTGGCTGGAAAGGCACCGGATGCGAGCTTTGCGGAATCTTTTCATCACGGCGTCACAGCAGCAGTATAGGGGAAAACCCTAGGATCGACACGCACAATGGTTTGATCTGACTCTTCAAATTTTTTGACCCTGCCGGCAACTATGGAACCTTGACCCGATCGCCGCATACAGCTTGCCTTTGCAAGCCACACCTGAAATACGAAAGGGCCCCGGAGGGCCCTTTCTGCTGACCTGCGCGCGGCAGATCATTCACGCTTATCGCCAGTGGCGGTGGTCACGGTCATGCTCCCAACGTCCCGGCGGGCCGTAGTAGCCACGGCCGCGGTAGCCACGGCCGTAATAGCCACCGCCATAGTAGGCCGGACCGTAGTAAACCGGGGCCGGACGCACTACCACGGCGGGGGGACCATAGTAGACAGGTGCCGGAGCCACGATCACGGGTGGCGGGGCATAATAGGCGGGCGGCGGATAGTACGCCGGGCCGCCCACTACCACGCCGGGCACACCAATGGCAACGCCAACGCTCACATGCGCCATTGCCGCACCTGATGCCAGCGCCCCAAGCAAAGCGAGTCCTGCGAGCATCCAACGTTTCATGATCCTTGCCTCTTGCAAGTCGTTATTCGATAAGGCGTATTGTAGATTCTTCAGAGATTCCAGGTGAAACCGCGGACGCTACATTGTTACCGGGCGTAACAATAGGCACATGGCGGCGCGTTCGACCCTCCACCTTCCGCCTGGCGCCAATCGGCGCAAACCGCGCGGAACTTGCATCACTGCGCTCAACCGACCACAATATCGGGCTTGCCGTGCGGCCGTGGAGAAATTGGTAGACTCAGCAGACTTAAAATCTGCCGCCTTTACGGGCTTACGGGTTCGATTCCCGTCGGCCGCACCAGCATCCACCTCACCAGGCCCGCCCAAGGCATCTCGCCGCATTCCGCGATCGGGCGGCGCGACGCGGCCCGGCCCGCTCAGACTACCGCCGCGCACAGCAGCGCGCCCGCTCCCATCAGGAATACAAAGAGCAGGCCAGCCAGTATCAGGGGCTTGCGTCCAGCGTGCAGCAAGGTGCCGATACGGGTGTGCAGGCCAATCGCCAGCATCGCGCAAGCGAGCAGCCAATTGTCGAACGACAGCAGGTTGGGTTTCCATTCCTCGGGCACGAGGCCGGCGGAGTGTACCGCCATGACCGCCACGAAACCCACCGCAAACCACGGCACTGCCTTCAGGATCGCGCCCCACGGCCGCGCGCCCGCTGCCTTTTCGCCTGCCACGCCGCTGGCCCCCTTCGGCAACAGCGCGAGCACCAGCAACAGCGGCCCCAACGCCAGCACGCGCACCATCTTGGTAACCACAGCGGCATCCGCGGTGGCATCGCTGACCATCTTGCCCGATGCGATGACCTGGGCCACCTCGTGCAGGGTGGCACCCATATAGATACCGAACGAACGCTCGCTGATGGCCACGTGCCAGTGCTGCGTGGCAAGTTCGAACAGATACGGGTACAGCAGCATGCCGGCCGTGCCGAACAACACCACCGTGGCCACGGCTACCGCCGTCTGGCGGTCGTCGGTGCGCACTACCGATGCGACCGCGATCGCCGCAGCGGCGCCGCATACCGCGCTGCCCGCGCTGACGACGATCGCTTCCCGGCGGCTCAGACCAAGCAGCGAGGTACCGATCCAGATGCCCACCAGCATGGTCGACACAAGCATGGCCAACGGCACCAGCACGCCGGCAAGGCCCAGGTCGGCGATAGCGCCGAAGGTCAGTCGCAGGCCGTACAAGGCCACGCCGAGCCGCAGCAAGTGCTGGCGCGCCAGCTGCATTCCGGGCCCCAGCGGCGTCAGCCAGCGTTGCGGCAGGGTATTGCCTGCCACCATGCCGGCGAACATGGCCAGTGTCAGCGCGCTCATGCCAAGGTGCGATACGGCCGGGTGGGCCGAGATGGCCATGGCCAGCCAGGCGATGACACCCAGCGGTACCAGGGTCAGGATCCGTGTCGGCCACGAAGGCGGCTCGGCGACGAGATTGGCAGTTGCGGTCGAAGGGGTGATGGACATGGCGGGGTTCCCTGCCCCTTCAGCCTGGCGGCTTCTGGGCGCTTATTGAGCATGTTCCAAGCGTAGTTGGCACGCCTAAATCTGTAAAACAGGTAATATAGCTATACCTTACCTAAATTTCAGATATGAACCAGCGCCCTCTCCGCCTGACCTTGCGCCAGCTCTCGGTTTTTGTCGCGGTTGCGCAGCACGGCAGCACCGTAGCGGCGGCCAGCGCGCTGGCCATGTCCCAATCCGCGGTCAGCGCCGCGCTGGCGGATCTGGAGACCGCGCTGGGCGGCGCGCTGTTTGACCGGATTGCGCGCCGGCTCAGCATCAATGAGACCGGCCGGCTGTTTTTCCCGCGCGCGCTGTCGCTGCTGGACCAGGCGCATGAACTCGAACGCTTCACCGTCCAGCCCGGCGTGCAACTGCGCATTGCGGCCAGCAACACCATTGGCAGCTACATCCTGCCCGGCCTGCTCGCGGGCTTTCGCCACGCGCAGAGCGGACCTTGCGCGCTCGACATGCGCATCGGCAACACGCGCGAAGTGCTGCAGGCGCTGCTCCAGTTCGAGGCGGATATCGGGCTGATCGAAGGCACCTGCCACGAGCGCGACCTGCGCAGCGCGCATTGGCGCGACGATGTGATGGTGGTCGTGGTCAGCCCGGCGCATCCCCTGGCGAACAGGCCTGGCGACCTCGATGCCCTGCGTGAGGCGGACTGGGTCGTGCGCGAACCGGGCTCGGGGACGCGCGAGATCATCGAGCAGCGCCTGGCGCCCCTTTTGGGCGAGCTGCGTTTTGCGCTGGAACTGGGCAATTCCGAAGCGATCAAGCGTGCCGTGATGAGCGGCTTTGGCGTGAGTTGCCTGTCGCTGCAAGTCGTGGAGGAAGAATTGCAGCGCGGCACCCTGGTAGCGCTGCGCGAAGGCTTGCCTGACGTGGTGAGACCGCTGCATCTGGTGGTCCACCAGGACAAATACCCGACGCAGGGCCTGCTGGCCTTCACCGAGTACCTCCGCCGCGACGCTGCCGCCGGCCACTGAACAGCCGCGCGCCTACGCTCAGGCTGGCTGCGGATCGGCCTCGCCCGCATGCCTTGCGTTGTAGCGATCGAGCAGGTGGAACAGCAGCGGATTGAGCACGATGGAAAGCAGTGCGCCAGCCAGGATGAGCGCCTGCCCGCGCTCGGGCAGGATTTTCAGGTAGACGCCCAGGCCGGCAAGGATAAAGGAGAACTCGCCGATCTGGGCCAGGCTCACCGCGATGGTCATGCCGGTGCGGGTGGAATGCCCGAATGCCCGCACGATGCACAGCGCAGCGAGCGATTTGCCCACCACGATGATAAACAGCGTGGCCAGCACGCCCCAGGGATCGGTGATCAGTACCATGGGGTTGAACAGCATCCCCACCGAGACGAAGAACAGCACCGCGAACGCATCGCGCAGCGGCAACGACTCTTCGGCCGCGCGATGGCTGAACTCCGACTCCGCCAGCACCATGCCGGCAAAGAATGCACCCAGCGCGAACGACACGCCGAACAGCGCATAGGCGCCGAAGGCCACGCCGAGCGCCGTGGCCAGCACCGCCAGCCGGAACAATTCGCGGCTGCCGGTCCAGACGATGCGCTCCAGCATCCATGGAATAAAGCGCCGGCCGATCACCAGCATCACGGCGACAAAGGCGGCCACCTTGCCCAAGGTGGCGAACACCGTCAACAGGATTTGTGCCGAGCCTGCTGCGGCGGCGTCCGAGCCCGCCACATCGGCAGACGGCGTCAGCAAGCCCGCAAGCGCTGGCAGCAGCACGAGCACCAGCACCATGGCCAGGTCCTCCACGATCAGCCAGCCGACCGCGATCCGGCCCTGCGCCGACTCCACCAGCTCGCGCTCTTGCAATGCCTTGAGCAGCACCACCGTGCTCGCCACCGAGAGTGCCAGCCCAAAGACCAGGCCCGGTCCCCACTCCCAACCGAAGCCCCAGGCCGCGCCCATGCCAAGCAGGGTAGCGATGGCGATCTGCACCACCGCGCCAGGAATGGCGATCGTCTTCACCGCCATCAGGTCCTTGAGGGAAAAATGCAACCCAACCCCGAACATCAGCAGGATCACCCCGAGTTCCGCCAACTGTGGAGCCAAAGCCTGGTCAGCGGTATAGCCCGGCGTATGCGGACCCACCACGATGCCCGCGCACAGGTAGCCGATCAGCGGCGGCAGCTTGAGCCGGTTGGCCAGCGCGCCCAGAATAAACGCCAGGACGAGGCCGCCAACGATGGTGCTGATGAGCGGGGTAGCGTGATGCATGCGTTGGGGGTTCCTCGTGGGTGGTCTTGACGGCGTTGAATGGATGGACCCACTCGCCCTCCTCCGGAAAAAACCGGCGGGGACCACAAAGCGTCCCCTTGCCTTCCTCGCAGCGTCGAACGCTGCGCAGTGGCCAAGCGGTACCGCGTTGATTGAGGGAAAACGGGAACGGGAGTGCTATAGAGCCCGGAGGCCATAGCGCGGCACTGGTCCATCCGGACGACAATGGCGCGCAGTCCAGGTCGGATTTCCCCTGAACGCCCCGCGAAGACGACGTATATGGAATGTAACACGATCACCACATCGGCAAAGCGCGGAATCCGGGCTGGATGTGGCCCTTTCATGTTCCGGCTTCCCCTCGCCGCGCCGAGGCGGATTTCGATGTTGGCGCAGACGAGGCTTTTGGACAGAGGTTGACTTGGATCGGACGAATGCCCCCGGCCGGGGGCGGCACCCCGCCGAGTGGCGAGATGCTTTCGGAATCGAATTTGCTATTGCCTTGGCGGGGCCCCAGACCCAACATGAAAACACCCCTGTAAGTCCTTGACTCACTGGGGTGTTTTGCCTAATCAGGCAAGCCGCTTCAAAAAATCTAAGCGATGGCCTTACCTTGCCCGAAAGCGCTTTCTCTTGTAATCACCTAATAGCAAACGAACTCTGTTTAGCAGAGACCAGAGGTCTTGCAAGTGCCGGAGACCACCCACGTCATCGCGGTTGCGGACCCACCAGCGTTAGGAGTGCCGGTCAGGATGTACGTTGCGCCGCCCAAGCCGCTGGTGGCAATCGCGGTCGCGGTAATAACAATCTTGGTTGCAGGAACAGCGTCGCCGGCCAATGCAACTGAAGCCGTGTAGCCTGCGGCAACCGGCGTAGCAGGAATACCGTTAGCGCCCGGGACGCCACAGTTTGCGATGGCGCCGTCCTGTTGCAAACACACTTCGGCCGCAACCTTAAGGGGTGCCGTCGTTTGGATGACTTCAGCAAATCGTGCTTTCGCCGTGTAAGTCTGATACTGCGGAATCGCAATCGCCGCCAAAATACCGATGATCGCGATCACGATCATCAGTTCGATCAGCGTGAAGCCCTTTTGTACCCGCTTGATTCCCATCCGTGCTTTTTTCATGGTGACTGACCCCTGTTATTTGTAAGCAGCAACTTGCTGCGTCAACCCTATACGCAACGCTCGTGCCAGGCTCATTTGAGCTGAATGTCGGACGTTTGTGACAAACTGCGTCAGTTGTAACTTCATGTATCAGAGGCATCCTGACAGATCTTGTCAGTCCCTGTGACGAATTCTGGCATGCGCATTAAGGCGCTTTGACATCAGATTTTACCAGTTTCGATTTCCTCCCCACCCGTCCAGGTCGGTCTTCACCTGCTGGCCACGCACAATGCCATCCTTGTCGAAATAGGTGGAGGTACCTTTCGACCGGGTTCGAGCGTATTGCGCGGAAGGCACAAAAGGAAAAGCCCTGATAAATCAGGGCTTCAAATTGGAGGCGGGGGTCGGAATCGAACCGGCGTACACGGCTTTGCAGGCCGCTGCATGACCACTCTGCCACCCCGCCGGGTGACGGCTGCTGGGATTGTAGCCGCATTCGCCTGACCCTGCCGGGCGCGCCTGCGTACCACCATCACAAACAAAAAGGGAAGCGGTGCTTCCCTTTGGGACTGGAGCGGGAGACGAGGCTCGAACTCGCGACCTCAACCTTGGCAAGGTTGCGCTCTACCAACTGAGCTACTCCCGCATTGACTACTCTGCGTGCCGATCTGGAATTCCACGGTATGCACCGGGCCTTCCAAAAGCAACGGAAACCTGGAGCGGGAGACGAGGCTCGAACTCGCGACCTCAACCTTGGCAAGGTTGCGCTCTACCAACTGAGCTACTCCCGCAGGATCCTGCTGACTTCTTACCTGGAACGCAACTTTTGTGCTCATAGTGCTCACATCACGCTGCATTCTTGCTGCTTTTCGCTTCGTTCGGTTTGTTTCGTCAGAAGCGAGAACAGGATTATGGCAAACCGGCGCGGCATTCGTCAAGCATATTTTTCAGTAGCTCATCACTTTTGTGCGGTGGCCTCGCCACTCAGGCCGCTGCGCTCGCGAATCTGCGGCCATGCCAGCTTCATGTAATAGAACATCGACCACAGCGTCAGCACCGCCGCCACATAGATCAGCCACGCGCCCAGCACCGAGGCATCGACGATGCCGAACAGGCTGTCGTTGAAGAGCAGCAGCGGTATCGCGATCATCTGGAAGGTGGTCTTGAGCTTGCCGAGGAAATTCACCGCCACGCTCTTGGACGCGCCGATCTGCGCCATCCACTCCCGCAGCGCCGAGATGGTGATCTCCCGGCCGATGATCACCAGCGCGATCAGGTCGGCGACCCGGCCCAGCGCCAGCAGGGAGAGCAATGCCGCCGCCACCATCAGCTTGTCCGCCACCGGGTCGAGGAAGGCGCCGAAGGAGGATGTCTGGTTCCAGCGCCTTGCCAGGAAACCGTCCAGCCAGTCGGTGACCGCGGCAATGATGAAGAAACCCGCTGCCGTCATGTTCTTGGCATGCATTGGCAGCCATGCCTCGGGCAAGTAGAACACGCCTACCACAAGGGGAATCATGGCAACGCGGAGCCAGGTCAGCAGGATCGGTATATTCAGCGGCATGGGGGCTCGGAACGTGACAACAGCAATGGCAATGCCGGGATTGTCGCCTATTTCAACGAAAGCCGATCATTTCCTGCAACAGGGGCCCTGGATGTGTCCAGATCAATGCAGCTGCCGATAGATTTCCTCGGCCAGCGCATGCGAGATGCCGTCGACGCTGGCCAGCTCATCGATACTGGCCCCGATGACGCCGCGCAGGCCGCCGAAGCGCGTGAGCAGCTTCTGCCTGCGGCGGGCGCCGACACCTTCGATCTCCTCCAGCCGCGAGGTGGTGCGCACCTTGGCGCGGCGCGCGCGCATGCCGGTGATGGCAAAGCGGTGCGCCTCGTCGCGGATCTGCGCCACCAGCATCAGGGCCGCGCTGCCCTGCCCCAGTTCCAGCGAGGGCCGGCCATCGGCGAATACCAGCGTCTCCAGCCCGACCTTGCGGCCTTCGCCCTTGGCCACGCCGACCAGCGCGCCGATATCGAGGCCAAGCTCCTCGAAGACCTGGCGCGCGACTTCCACCTGGCCCTTGCCGCCATCGATCAGGACCACAGTGGGCATCAGCGATGACGCGGCAGGCGCACCGGCCGCACCGGCCACACCTGAATCGCCGCCTTCGGGGACGGGCTCCTGTGCCTGCTCCATCAGCTCCACCAGCTTCTGGTAGCGCCGTGTCAGCACCTGGCGCATGGCGGCGTAATCGTCGCCGGGCGTGATGTCCTGGATGTTGTAGCGGCGGTACTCGGCGTTCTGCATCTCGTGATGATGAAAGACCACGCAGGAGGCCTGCGTGGCCTCGCCGGCAGTGTGGCTGATGTCGAAGCATTCCACCCGCAGCAGCGCCAGGTCTTCCATGTCGAGGCCAATCGTCTCCGCCAGTGCGCGCGTGCGGGCCTGCTGGCTGCCCTGCTCCGCCAGGCGGCGGGACAGCGCCAGTGCCGCGCCTTGCTGGGCCATTTCCAGCCAGGCCCGGCGCTGCCCCTGCGGCTGGCGGACCAGCGTGACCTTGCGCCCGGCCTGCAGCGACAGCGCCTCCAGCAAGGTCTTGTCCGGCGGCAGGTGGCTGACCACGATAATCGGCGGCACGGCCTGGTCCAGATAGTGCTGCGCCATGAAGGCGGACAACACCTCGGCGGCAATGCGCTCGACCGGTACGCCGGCGGGAGCACTGGCCGCGCGTTCACCAGCGGCCTCGGACGCCGCGCCCGCGGCGGCTTCATCCTCTTCCTCGACGATCATGGCGCCTTCCTCGACGTGCGCCGGGAAGTAGGCCTTGTCGCCCAAATGCCGCCCCCCACGGATCATCGCCAGGTTGACGCAGGCGCGACCGCCCTCCACCGCCACCGCGAGCACGTCGATGTCGCTGGCCTGCCCGACCTCCTCCACGGCCTGCCGCTTGAGCACGGTGGACAGTGCCCCGATCTGGTCCCGCACCGCTGCCGCCTGCTCGAATTCCAGGCGGCCGGCATGCTCTTCCATTTTCGCCTGCAGGCCTTCGAGCACCTCGTTCTGCCGGCCCTGCAGGAAGCGCGCCGCATTGCCGACATCGCGCGCGTAATCCGCCTCGCTGATAGCGCCCACGCAAGGGCCGGTGCAGCGATGAATCTGGTGCAGCAGGCACGGCCGCGTGCGATTGCTGAAGACCGTATCCTCGCAGGTGCGCAGCTGGAACACCCGCTGCAGGATCTGCATGCTTTCCCGCACCGCGTGCGCGCTCGGGAACGGCCCAAAGTATTGGTGCTTGCGGTCGGTGGCGCCGCGGTAGTAAGCCATGCGCGGGAAGCGATGGCCGGTCAGCTTGAGGAACGGGTACGACTTGTCGTCGCGGAACAGGATGTTGTAGCGCGGCGCCAGTGCCTTGATCAGGTTGTTTTCGAGCAGCAGGGCTTCGGCCTCGGTGCGCACCACCGTGGTATCGATGCGCGCGATCCTGGCCACCATCATGGCGATGCGCGGCGACAACAAGGTCTTGTTGAAATAGCTGGCGACGCGTTTCTTCAGGTCGCGTGCCTTGCCCACGTAAAGGATATTGCCGTTAGCATCGAAGTAGCGATAGACGCCGGGCAATCCGGGCAACTGGGCAATGACGGCCTTGGCATCGAACGGGACCTCCGGCTCGGACGCGGCTGCAGCCTCGGGAGCCGCTTCGTGCGGCAGCGCGCGCTGGTCTTCCGGCTGGCCGGCGGCGGGCGCGCCTTGATCGTGGGTTTCGGGTTCGGGTTCCTGCTGGGACATCGGGAGGGGGTTGGCCGTGAGGGGGCCCGTTTCATACGTGCGCCGCGAGGCCACGCGCAACAGGCTCTAAAATCGCAAGTTTAGAGCAAATCCTTGCCGACACACGCCACCATGCCTGCCCACCCCGACCGTGCCATCCGCTCCTGGGACATCTTCTGTACCGTTATCGACAATTTCGGCGATATCGGCGTCTGCTGGCGGCTGGCGCGCCAGCTGGCACAGGAGCATGGCCACGCCGTGCGGTTGTGGGTGGACGATCTCGCCAGCTTCGCGCGCCTGGCCCCCGGCCTCGATATGGCAGCGCGCCAGCAGGAGCTTGCCGGCGTGACGATCCGTCCATGGCGGCGTCCGGACCAGGAGAGCGCGCAGGAAAGCGCTGCCCGCTTCGCGGACGTCATACCGCACGATGCGGTGATCGAAGCCTTTGCATGCGACCTGCCGGAGCCGTTTCTTGCCGCCATGGCCGCATGCGCGGCCAAGCCAGCCTGGATCAATCTCGAATACCTGAGCGCCGAGCCCTGGGTCAGGGAACACCACGGCATGGCCTCGCCCCATCCGCGCCTGCCGCTGGTCAAGCACTTTTTTTTCCCCGGCTTCGAGCCCGGCACGGGCGGGCTGCTGCGCGAAACCATGCTRGGCATGCAGCGCGAGAATTTTCGCGCCAGCCCCGCGGCGCAGGCTGCGCTGTGGCATCGCCTTGGTGCCCGGCCCATCRATGGCGCACTGAAGGTCAGCCTGTTCGCCTACGCCAACGCTGCCCTGCCGGCGCTGCTGGCGCAATGGCGCGATGGCCCGGAGCCGGTCCAGTGCCTGGTGCCGGCTGGCCTGGCCGCCCGGCAGGCGAGCGAATGGTTCGGCGCCGCCGACTGCACGCCGGGCAGCGTGTTCATGCGCGGCAGCCTGACCGTGCAGGTCGTGCCCTTCGTGCGGCAGGAGCATTACGATGAACTCCTGTGGCTATGCGACCTTAACTTCGTGCGAGGCGAGGACTCGTTCGTGCGCGCGCAGTGGGCGGGCCGGCCCTTTGTCTGGCATATCTACCCGCAATCCGACACCGCGCACATGGTCAAGCTCGATGCCTTCCTGGCGCTGCTCGTGCAGCGGATGGAACGCAGCGGCCAGGCAGAGGCGGCCAGTGCACTCTCCAGTTTCTGGCACGGCTGGAACAAGGACGATGGATCACCTGACTGGCCGCGATTGCACGCGCATCTGCCCGCCCTTGCCCATGCCGTCGAGCAATGGCAGCGCAGCCTGCTGCACCTTGGCGACTTGGCGGCAAATCTGGTGGCATTTTGTGAAAATCGGGTAAAATAATGGGTTGATTTGATGGCGACCGGGCCGGAAGACGGATGCGCCCTGTGCAAGCGATCGGCCCTGGCTTGCGCCACGGTACACGCGGCACGGGGCCTTAGCGTAAAGGGCACGGGTCGGGCACGGGTCGCGCGCGCGGACACCGCTAGCGCCGTGCGTCGGCAGCGCGCCTTCGCCATACCGAATTCCGAGACATTCTTTTTCAGGAAATTAGTTCAGATGAAAACCGCACAAGAACTCCGCGTCGGCAACGTATTCATGATCGGCACCGACCCGATGGTCGTGCAGAAGGCTGAGTACAACAAGTCGGGCCGCAACTCCGCCGTGGTCAAGATGAAGTACAAGAACCTGCTGACGGAAGCCCCGGGCGAAGCCGTCTTCAAGGCCGACGACAAGTTCGAAGTCGTGATGCTCGAGCGCCGCGAATGCACCTACTCGTACTTCGCCGACCCGATGTACGTGTTCATGGACACCGACTTCAACCAGTACGAAGTCGAGAAGGACAGCATGGGCGACTCGCTGAACTACCTCGAAGACGGCATGAACGTCGAAGTGGTGTTCTACAACGACAAGGCCATCTCGGTGGATATGCCCACCACGCTGGTGCGCGAGATCGTCTACACGGAACCTGCCGTCAAGGGCGACACCTCGTCGGGCAAGGTGCTCAAGGGCGCCAAGATCAACACCGGCTTCGAACTGCAAGTGCCGCTGTTCTGCAGCATCGGCGACAGGATCGAAATCGACACCCGCACCGGCGAATACCGCAGCCGCGCCTAAGCGCAGCTTGTTCGCCGCCATTCCCCCGGGAATGGCGCATCGGAAAGAAGGGCAGCCTCGGCTGCCCTTCTGCATTTGCGCCTGCCCTTCGTCGGCTCAGGCGACCAGGTCGTGCGACTTGAGCACGCGCAGCGCCGCGGCGTACTCCGGCTCCTGCATCAGCTTGTTCCACGCCAGCGGCTTGCGGCGGCCGAACAGGTGGCGGACGCGGCGTTGCGACGCCTTGCCGATGCTGACGTCGAGTTCGTTGAGCAACTGGTCGGCCCGCTCCGGATGGTTGCAGATCAGCACCATGTCGCAGCCGGCGCCCAGCGCCGCGCGTGCGGCCTCGGTCACCGTCCCCGCGACGCTGGCACCTTCCATGCTCAGGTCGTCGCTGAAGATCACGCCCTCGAAGCCAAGCTGGGTGCGCAGCACGTCCTGCAGCCAGTAGCGCGAGAAGCCGGCGGGTTGCGGATCGACCTTGGGATAGATCACGTGTGCCGGCATGACCGAAGACAGCGCCATGCCCATCCACTCGTAGGGACGGGCATCCTGCGCCAGGATCTCGTCGAGAGCGCGCTCGTCCACCGGCACCGCCACGTGCGAATCGGCGGCCACGAAGCCGTGGCCCGGGAAGTGCTTGCCGCAATTGGCCATGCCGGCCAGCAGCAGGCCGTGGGTCAGGTGATTGGCGAGCATCGTCACCACGCGCGGGTCGGCGTGGAAGGCACGGTCGCCGATCACGGCGCTGCGCCCGTAGTCCAGGTCGAGCACCGGCGTGAAGCTCAGGTCGATATCGCAGGCACGCAATTCGGCCGCCAGCACATAGCCGCAGCTGACCGCCGCCCTGGTTGCCGCGAGCACGTCGCGGTCCCACAGCGCGCCGAGCCGCGCCATCGCGGGCAGGTGCGTGAAGCCATCGGTCCTGGCACGCTGCACCCGCCCGCCCTCGTGATCGATGCAGATCAGCACATCGTCGCGCACTGCGCGGATTTCGTGCGTCAGCGCCTGCAATTGCGCGCGCGACTCGAAGTTGCGCGCAAACAGGATCACGCCGCCGGTCAGCGGGTGGGCAATGCGGCGGATATCTTCCCCATCGAGATGCTTGCCTTTGACATCGAGTACGACCGGGCCCGGCCGTTTGCCGGAAATCTTCTGGATCATTTGAATTCTTCGCTAGGCTGGGGGGCGAGCGGCAGGCTGGCGCGGACATCGGCGCCGCCAGTCTCGGCGATCGCAAAGGCGACCGCATAATCGTGTTCGTCGCTGACACTGACCCGGACCGCCAGGCCGCGTTCGCGCAGCCAGGCGTCGAGCTCGCCGTGGCAATGCGGATACGGCTCGCCGGAGGGCAGGTTCAGCAACTCCATGGCGCGCCAGGTCATCGGCCAGCGCATGCCCAGGCCGATCGCCTTGGAGAAGGCCTCCTTGGCGGCGAAACGCGTGGCCAGGAAGGCCAGTCCACGCTTTTCGGAGCGTGCCTTGCGGGCGTGGTATTTCTGGAGTTCCTGCGGACCAAGGACCTTCTCGGCAAAACGGCCGCGCGTGCGCTCCATCACGCCCTGTACGCGATCGATCTGGATGATGTCGGTGCCGATGCCGTAGATCACGCTGCGGTATCCGGGCGCGCATAGGTGGTGCCGAGACGCGCAGCGACCATGATGGCCTTCATCTCGCGCACGGCGTTCTGCCAGCCGACAAAGACTGCATGCGCGACGATGGCGTGGCCGATGTTCAGCTCCTTGATGCCATGCAGCGCGGCGACCGGCTGCACATTCGTGTAGTGCAGGCCGTGGCCGGCGTTGACCACCAGGCCGAGCCGCACCCCCATGTCCACGCCTTCGGCGACGCGGCGAAGTTCGGTGGCCTGCTCCCCGGCGGAATGCGCATCGGCATAGCGGCCGGTGTGCAGTTCGACCACCGGTGCGCCGCACGCGGCGGCGGCTTCGATCTGGTCAGCCTGTGCATCGATGAAGAGCGAAACACGGATGCCCGCGTCGGCAAGCTGGCGGCAGGCGGCCTTGACCTGCTCGAAGCGCCCCGCCACGTCCAGCCCGCCCTCGGTGGTGACTTCCTCGCGCCGCTCGGGCACCAGGCAGACATCCTGCGGACGGATCGTGCAGGCGATATCGAGCATTTCCTGCGTGATCGCGCACTCCAGGTTCATGCGCGTGGCCAGCAACGGACGCAGGGCGTGCACGTCGGCATCGCGGATATGGCGGCGATCCTCGCGCAGATGCAGGGTGATCAGGTCGGCGCCGGCCTGCTCGGCCTGCAGCGCTGCCTGGATCGGATCGGGATAGGCCGTGCCGCGCGCATTGCGCAGCGTGGCCACGTGGTCGATATTGACGCCAAGGTCGATGACGCCGGGATGCGCGTGGAAGATCATGCGAGAAGGCTCGAAAGGCTCAGGGGTAACTCAGAGGTAACTCAGGGAAAGCTTATAGCTTACAAACAGGCTTACAGATAGGTTTACAGATAGTGCAGGTCGATCAGGATCTGGCGCGTCTTCAGCGGCGCGCCTTGCAGATAATAATGCAGCAGGAAGCGCATCAGCGCACGACTTTGCGTGACAGTTTGTGTCCGGCCATAGTCGTCCCGCGACATGTCGAGCAGCGTCTGCCCGGAAACCACCGGCCACGAGGACGGATCGCTGGCCTGCGCGCGGCGCACGCCGCGCTCGGGCTGATAGACATAGTCCAGTTCCGGCTCCACCGTCTCGCCCGAGCTGGCGCATTCATCGAAGGCGACCGCGAAGCCGGTTTCCTGCAGCAGTACGCGCTCGAAGCCGCGCAGCACAAGGCCGGCCTGCTCGCCATGCGATAGCCGCGTCAGCGTGGCCATGTACTGGCGGAACAGGGTAACGTGGGCGTCTTCGCGGGCGCAGAAGCGCAGCAGCAGTTCGTTGAGATAGAACCCCGAGAGCAAGGCATCGCTGGCCAGCGGCAGCATGCCGCCGACCCACTCGGCGCGCGTCAGCGTCTTGACCTCGCCGCGGCCACTCCATGACAGGGAGATCGGCTGGAAATGCTGCAGCACCGGGCGCAGCGCCGAATGCGGCCGCTTGGCACCCTTGGCCACCATGGCCACGCGGCCATGATCGCGCGTGAACACGTCGAGGATCAGGCTGGTCTCCCGGTAGGGCCAGGCATGCAGCACGAAGCCGGGCTGGTTGGCCACGCGCAGCTCGGTGCGTGCCGGCAAGATGCGTAGCGCGCGGTCCATCATCGCGCGCTGCTCGGCCACCTCCATGCCGGGCACGGCGTGGCTGTCCAGGAGTTCCGCGGCTTCTTCCACCACCGGATCTTTGCGGCGGGCCTTCAAGGCAGGCCCGCCCGCTCTGTCATTCATAGCCGTAGGCGCGCAATCCAGCTTCGTTGTCGGCCCAGCCGCTCTTCACCTTGATGAACATTTCCAGGTAGACCTTGCCGTCGAACAGCTTCTCCATGTCGATGCGGGCCTCCGTGGAGATGGTCTTGAGCTTGGCGCCCTTGTTGCCGATGATCATGGCCTTGTGCCCTTCGCGCTCGACCAGGATGGTGGCGAAGATGCGCCGCAGCCGGCCTTCCGTCTCGAACTTCTCGATGATGACGGTGCTGGTGTACGGCAACTCATCACCGGTCCAGCGGAACACCTTCTCGCGGATGATCTCCGAAGCCATGAAACGCTCGCTGCGATCGGTCATGGAGTCGGCGTCGTACATCGGCTCGCCTTCCGGCAGGTAGGGCCGGATGATGGCGAGCAGGCGCTCGATGTGATCGACCGTCTTGGCGGACATCGGCACCACTTCCGCAAACTGGAATTGGTGCCCCATCTTTTCCAGGAAGGGCATCATCACTTCGGCCCGGTCCGCGCCAAGGCGATCCAGCTTGTTGGTGACCAGCAGCACCGGGACCTTCTTCGGCAGCAGCGAGAGCACCTTCTCGTCATCGGCGCCGTAGTAGCCGGCCTCGACCACGAACAGCACGAGGTCCACCGACGACAGCGTCGAGGTGACCGCGCGGTTCAGCGAGCGGTTCAGCGCGCTGGCATGGCGCGTCTGGAAACCCGGCGTATCGACGAACACATACTGGGCATCCCCGGTGGTCTGGATGCCGACGATGCGATGGCGCGTGGTCTGCGCCTTGCGGGAGGTGATGCTGATCTTCTGGCCAACCAGCGCGTTCATCAGGGTGGATTTGCCGACGTTGGGACGCCCGACAATGGCCACGGTGCCGCAGCGGAACGCAGCGGCTTGGGTACCCGCGGCGTCTTGCCGCGGATCGGTAGATTCGGTCATTCCTTCAACCTGAGAGACAACTGGGGATCGGGTGGCACCGGTTGCTTGCGCGTCTTGCCGGTGCGCTCGGCCCGGCTGCGCTTGAGCAACTGGGGCACGAGCTTCTGCACCTCGTCGAGCGCCAGCTTGGCGGCGGCCTGTTCGGCGGCACGGCGCGAGGCACCGGTTCCGAACACCCGCACTTCCAGTTTAGGCACGGTGCACTCGACTTCAAACTGCTGGTTATGCGCGGCGCCATGTGTGGCGATCACGTTATATTGCGGCAGGGCTATCTTGTGGCCTTGCAGGTACTCCTGCAGCAGCGTCTTGGCATCCTTGCCCAGCGTGCGCGGATCGACCTGCTCGAGGATGGGGATATACAGCTTGCGGATCAGGGTGCGCGCGCCCTCGAAGCCGGCATCGAGGAAGACCGCGCCGACGATCGCTTCCAGCGCATCGGCCAGGATCGACGGGCGGCGGAAGCCACCGCTTTTCAGCTCCCCCTCGCCCAGGCGCAGCGCCTCGGACAATTGCAGCATCTGCGCGATTTCATACAGCGCCTGCTGCTTGACCAGGTTGGCGCGCACGCGGGACAGATCGCCTTCGTCAAGCTTGCTGAACATGCCATACAGCATATCGGCCACGGCGCAGTTCAGCACCGAATCGCCCAGGAATTCCAGGCGTTCGTTGTGCAAGGCACTGTGGCTGCGGTGCGTCAGCGCCTGCTGCAGCAATTCTGGCTTGCTGAAGCGGTAGCCGAGGCGTTGCTGCAAGGCGTCGAGGTTCATGTCAGTACTGCGTTCCCGCGTAGGTAATCAAAAGGCTCAGAGGGCCGTATAACGGCACCTCGTTACGGTAGGAAAAGCCCACCGACCGGATCGTGCCGTTGTCGTCTTCCTGGATATCCAGGTCGTCGCTGCGCACGGCGGTGATACGGTCGATCTGCGCCTGCTTGTTGAAATAATCGGCCACTTCGCGCTTGTTGGATGCCTGCTGCTTGGCATAGCTGATGGCACGCTTGACCGAAAAATACTCCAGCAGGCTTGGGATGGCCCTGACCGCCGGGATCACGATGCCCCCGACGACCAGGATGACGACCAGCAAGCTGCCGAGGGAGAACCCACGCGGCTTGCGCCGCCCCGACAGACGCGCTTGCCCCCTGACTGCTCCGACCACTCGAACTTGACCCGATTGACCCATATTGCGCTTTCCCTCGCTTCACTGGAGTGATTTATACGCATCGCGGGAGGCTTATTTGAATGCCCCCACGCGTCCGATATTGCCCAGGTTCATCCAGATCAGGAATGCCCTGCCGACAATATTCTGATCGGGCACGAAGCCCCAATAACGTGAATCCAGGCTGTTGTCCCGGTTGTCGCCCATCACAAAATAGTGACCTTGCGGCACTTTGCACGTTACGCCCTGTTGATTGTAAGTGCAGTTTTCGTGGAACGGGAAGTCCGGATCCATGCCGGAGATATAGGCCGGCCTGTCGGCATCGTTGAGGACACCGTGTTCGGGGCCGTCGGGCAGCTTCTCGCGGAAGTGCTTCGAATACGAAAGCCGTTCTTCATCCAGGTAATCGGGCAGCGGGCTGTAGTCGGCAGGCTTGCCGTTGATGGTCAGGCGCTTGTTCTGGTAGCTCACCACATCGCCCGGCAGCCCGATCACACGCTTGATGTAGTCGAGCGACTCGTCCTTCGGGTAGCGGAACACCATCACGTCGCCGCGTTTCGGGTCGCCGACCGAGATGATCTTCTTGTTCACCACCGGCAGACGGATGCCGTAGTCGTACTTGTTGACCAGGATGAAGTCGCCGATCAGCAGCGTCGGGATCATCGAGCCGGACGGAATCTTGAACGGCTCGACCACGAAGGAGCGCAGTACGAACACGGCCAGGATCACCGGGAAGAAACTGGCCGAATATTCCAGCCACCAGGGCTGGCGCAGTTTTTCCTCGGCCAGGCGGCTACGCGAGGTGTCGACCTCGCCAACGCCATAGCGTCCCTGGAGATCGGCCCGGCGTGCATCGAATTCCGCCAGCGCGGACTGGGCGGAAAGCCGCCGCTGCTTCTCGAACACCAGTTTGTCGGCCACCCAGGCAATGCCCGTGATAACCACCAGCACAAAAAGGATCAGTGCAAAATTCATGACGGCTAGATCTTCGTGTTGTTTTGTTAGAGTCCGCCGCGCCAGCCGGCAAGAGCCGGCCCGACGCGGCAGTACTCCGCCAGCTTACTTGTCGCTAACCTGCAGGATCGCCAGGAAGGCCTCCTGCGGGATCTCGACGGTACCCACCTGCTTCATGCGCTTCTTGCCCGCCTTCTGCTTTTCGAGCAGCTTCTTCTTGCGCGAGATATCACCACCGTAGCACTTGGCCAGCACGTTCTTGCGCAGCGCCTTGACATTCTCGCGCGCAATGATGTTGGCGCCGATGGTGGCCTGGATGGCTACGTCGTACATCTGGCGCGGGATGATCTCGCGCATCTTCGATACCACTTCGCGGCCACGGTATTGCGAGTTGCTGCGGTGGACGATCACCGACAGCGCGTCGACCTTGTCGCYGTTGATCAGGATGTCCACCTTGACCACGTCGGCGGCGCGATACTCCTTGAACTCATAGTCCATCGAAGCATAGCCGCGCGACACCGACTTCAGCCGGTCGAAGAAATCCATGACGATTTCCGCCATCGGGATTTCATACGTCAGTTGCACCTGCTTGCCGTGGTAGCTCATATTGATCTGCGTGCCGCGCTTTTGCGTGCACAGCGTGATCACGGAGCCGACGTAGTCCTGCGGCATGTACAGGTTGACGGTGACGATGGGCTCGAGGATGTTCTCGATACGGCTCGGGTCCGGCATCTTGGCCGGGTTTTCCACTGTCAGCATGGTGCCGTCGCGCATTGCCACCTGATACACCACCGTCGGCGCGGTGGTAATCAGGTCCATGTCGAACTCGCGCTCCAGGCGTTCCTGCACGATCTCCATATGCAGCAGCCCAAGGAAGCCGCAGCGGAAACCGAAGCCGAGTGCCTGCGACACTTCGGGCTCGTACTGCAGCGATGCGTCGTTGAGCTTGAGCTTCTCCAGGGATTCGCGCAGCGCTTCGTACTGGTTGGCCTCAACGGGGTACAGGCCCGCGAACACCTGCGGCTTGACTTCCTTGAAGCCGGGCAGCGGCGCGGTTGCCTTGCGCGCCATCGTGGTGATGGTATCGCCCACCTTGGCCGCCTTCAGTTCCTTGATGCCGGCGATCACGAAGCCCACCTGCCCTGCCGACAGTGACTCGCGCGGCAGTGACTTGGGCGAGAATACGCCGACCTGCTCGACCAGGTGCTGCGAGCCGGTGGCCATCAGCAGTACCTTGTCCTTGGGCTTGAGGGTGCCGTTGACCACGCGCACCAGCATCACCACGCCAACGTAGTTGTCGAACCACGAGTCGATGATCAGGGCCTGCAACGGCGCATCCGCGTCGCCCTTGGGCGGCGGCACGCGGGCAATCATCGCCTCGATGACGTCCTGCACACCCAGGCCGGTCTTGGCCGAGCAAAGCGTGGCATCGTGCGCGTCGATCCCGATCACTTCCTCGATCTCGCGGATCGCGTTTTCGGGATCGGCCGACGGCAGGTCGATCTTGTTCAATACCGGTACCACTTCGACGCCGAGCTCGATCGCGGTGTAGCAGTTGGCGACGGTCTGCGCTTCCACGCCTTGCGAGGCATCGACCACCAGCAGCGCGCCTTCGCAGGCGGACAGCGAGCGGCTCACTTCGTAGCTGAAGTCGACGTGCCCCGGGGTGTCGATCAGGTTCAGGTTGTAGACCTTGCCATCGCGCGCCTTGTAGCTCAGTGCCGCGGTCTGGGCCTTGATGGTGATGCCGCGCTCCTTCTCGATGTCCATCGAGTCGAGCACCTGCGCCTCCATCTCGCGATCGGACAGGCCTCCGCAGAGTTGAATGATGCGGTCGGCCAGGGTCGATTTACCGTGGTCGATGTGAGCGATGATCGAGAAGTTGCGGATATGGTCCATCTGATGTTCAGGGGTGCGCCGCTTCGAGCCAGGAGGCGCCCGCATGGGCACGCCTGGCGGCGCAGCAATTATGAGCAACCTGGAACTGGCGCCTTGTCGGGCGCGCCCCGCTCCGGTCGCAGGTTGGTGACGCGGACTTTGCGCCAAACCACGATTTTACCGTACTTTCAAGGACTTCCGTATTGCGAAATGGGCAGTCGATCCAGCCATCAAGCCAATCCAGGCCCAGTGGAGCGCACTTGCCCACCTGCGTCCATCCGCTCGTCCACTCCCGAATCTGCATGTGCGGCCAGCCACCTCGGCCCCAGGGCCGGCATCGACGTCCACCTCGTGCAGGGGCAAAGGAAAAATCGCGCCGGAGCGGTTCCAGCGCGATTTTCATGTCCTCGCACGGATGGCAATACCTCCTGCCATACAGTGTGAGATCGGCCATGGCGAGCCGGTCAGCGCGAGGACATCGTACCCGGCCGAAGGGTCAGCACCTGGGTGGCATCGCCGCGGCGGACGAACACCGCAGCAATCTTGCCCTTGTCCAGACCCTTGACCAGTTCGTTGAACTGCTTCGGGCTGGTCACATCGCTATCGCCCAGCCGCAGGATGATGTCGCCCGGACGAATCCCGGCACGCATCGCTGGCCCGTCGGCCTGCTCCACCTCGACGCCCGACTTGATCTTGAGCTCCTTCAGCTTGGCATCGGGAATTTCGTTGACGATCAATCCGAGCGCATTCGGCTTGGCAACCGGCGCGGCGCCGTCCTCGCGCGGCGAATTGCCGCCGCGCGTGCGCACCTTGGTGTCGGCGTCGAGTTCGGCCACGGTGATCGAGAGCTCCCGCGTCGCGCCCTTGCGCCAGAGTTGCAGCGGCACGCGCGTGCCGGGCTTGATGTCGCCGACCATGCGCGGCAGGTCCGACGCCTTCTCGATGTCGCGGCCGTTGAACCTGAGGATGATGTCGCCGGCCTCGATACCTGCCTTCTCGGCGGGACCACCGGGTTCGACGCTGCCCACCAGCGCACCCCGGGCACGGCCCAGGCCGAGCGAGTCGGCAACTTCCTTGGTCACATCGCCGATCGCCACCGCGATGCGCCCGCGGGTCACCTTGCCGTTCGCCTTGAGTTGCTCCGTGACACGCATGGCCTCGTCGATCGGGATGGCGAAGGAAATGCCCATATAGCCCCCGCTGCGGCTATATATCTGGGAATTGATGCCGATCACCTCGCCCCGCAGGTTGATCAGCGGACCGCCCGAATTACCCGGATTGACCGCCACATCGGTCTGGATGAACGGCAGGTAGTCGCCGGTATCGCGGCCTTTGGCCGAAACGATGCCGGCTGTCACGGTGTTGTCGAGACCGAAAGGCGAGCCGATGGCCAGCACCCATTCGCCGGCGCGGACCTTGTCCGAATCGCCGAGCGTCAGCTTGGGCAGGCCGGTCGCGTCGACCTTGAGCAAAGCCACGTCGGTACGCTTGTCCGAGCCGATCAGCTTCGCCTTGAATTCGCGCTTGTCGGGCAGCGTGACATAGATGGTTTCCGCATCCGCGACGACGTGGGCATTCGTCATCACATAGCCATCCTGGCTGATGACAAAGCCTGAGCCCACCCCGCGGCTCTGCTCTTCACCCTGCGGCGGCTGGCCGCGGCGCGGGGCGCCCGGCGGCGTTGGTGCGCCCGGCGGCGTCGGCGCGCCCGGCATGGGAACGCCAAAGAAACGGCGGAAGAACTCGGCCATTTCGTCGTCTTCGGTGCCGGGAGTGCCACGCGAGCGCACGCGCTCGGTGGTCCGGATGTTCACGACGGCCGGGCCCGCCTTTTCCACCAGATCGGTGAAATCGGGCAGGTTATAGGACTGGGCGGCTGCCTGCGCATGGCTTAGCTCGGCGACAAACGGCGCAAAGGCGAGAATGGCAGCCATGAGCACGGTCCGAGCCAAGGCTGGAGATCTTGGTGACATCATCGACTCCCGGGAGATCAGCGAAACGAGAAAGAAAGCGTAGGTGGCAGATGTGGCGTGTGGCGGACAGGCGGCGGGTGGCGGCGCTCTCACCGCCCCTCCACGCAGCATCCGGCTCAGTGGACCTTCGGTGGCTTGTATTCTACCGCCGAGGCAAACTGCCTCACTGTGGCCGGCGGAACTTCGCCCACCACGGTGATCCAGAAATCGGCCACGCGGCGCACCACCACCTGGGTGGCGCCGAGCGAAGCCACGCCTTCGCGACGCACGCGCTGCTCGGAAACCGGCTCGATAAACACCGACAAACCGGTCAGGCCATCGCTGTAGACAATCTGGAGCACTTCGAAGACATTGCCCCGCGGGTTGGCCTGCGGCGCACGCAGTTCGCCAAGCGGCCGGCGTACCTCGCGGATCTTCAGGAACCCCTTGACCGGAATGCCGATGCTCCAGCCTTCGTCGGAAATATTGGCCGGCTGGTTGGTCACCTCGTAGTGATTCCAGGCGCCGGAATTCTTGATGGCGGTGAGGATGCGCTGCTTTTCGGACGGCACGCCAATCTCGACCTGCGAGAAGGCCACCTGCTCCAGCACCTTGCCGCCCTCGCCCAGGGTCTGGGCGCGCATCAGCAGGCCGGAATTCTTCTCGGCCCAAAGACGCACGGCATAGCGCGCGGTGTCATGCGGCTCGAGCGAGAATACCTCGCACTCGACGCCAGCCACGCGCTCGCCGGGAAGCTTGCGCATGTCGTAAATATCCAGCACATCGCTCTTGCTGGTGGCCAGCAGGGCCGGGAAGCGATCCTTGGCCTCCTGCTTTTCCACTACCACCAGCTTGGCCTCGGGAATCAGGCTGTGCACGATATCGTTCTGGCGCAGCACTTCGCGCGGCTTGCCGTCGAGGGTCTCAAGCCGTTCGTACTCGTTGTTGACGAGATCGCTGTAGTGCTGGATGCGCGAAGCATGCATCACGCTGCCGCGCTGATAGATCAGCGTGCCGACATAATTCTCGCGCTGGGCCGCGCGGTGGATCTTGTTGAGCCAGGCCGTGGCATCGCGACGGGCCAGCGTATTGTCCGGCGGCTGCGCAGTTGCCGCAGCCGCAGTCAGACACAAGGCCAGAAAAAAGGACCTGCGAAGGGCCCTGATTCTGTGTGCGCCCGCTACGTTGGCGGGCGACCATCCTTTATGCATGTCCGGCATTATTCCTGCGAATTGTCCTGAGAGAAGTTTGCGCTGTTGGCTACATTGCGCATGGTAGGCACTACCGCATCGGTGGCAACCGATACGCGGTGGGCACGCAGATACTCGTCCAGACGCGGATCGCGGATCATTTGCGCGTTGTCCGCCACCACGGCCACGATGCCGCCGGTCTTGGGCGCGGCGGGTTGCGCCACGCGTGCCACCACGGCATCCGGCGTGCCGAGATCGGCCGGACCGCGCATCTGCGGCACCACTACCCAGCTGACGGCTGCCACCGCGGCCGCAATGGCCGTACCCGGCATCACGCGGCGAACCCAAGACGGCTTGAAGAGCAGCCGGTGTGCCGACGACGCCTTGGCGACGGCGGGCACCAGCACATGCGGTTCGCTGTCGAGGCGGGCGGAAAACCGGGAGAGAAAATCTTTGGTCGAGCCGGCACGCATCAGTTCTTCCGAACGCAGGGCATCGCCAATCAACTGATAGGAGGTCCAGCTAGCCATGCCCGCCTCGCACTTCGCGAGGTCCAGCACAGTGTTTATTTCGTGCGGCGCCAGCTCGCCATCCATCAGCACGGAAATCTGCTCCGCTGCTTCCACTACATGAACCGACTGCTTGTGAGCCTGACCCATTTCCCGCCCCTAGAAAAACCATTGAACACCGACAATCCCGTCACTACCTTGTCGTTTCTCGATGCAGGAATAGGCTGCAACGCTGGCCGCACGACATTTTCTCTACCACTTGACACTGATCACTGATCACTTACGACAGTTGACTGCTACCATCGTTTGCCCTCTGCCGTTCCCAGCAGCGGACGCAATTTCTCGGCAATCGCCTCGCGCGCCCGGAAGATACGCGAGCGCACGGTGCCGATCGGGCATCCCATGGCTTCCGCAATCTCCTCATAGCTGAGGCCTTCGATCTCGCGAAGGGTGATGGCGGTGCGCAATTCCTCCGGTAGCGCTTCCATCGCGCGGTTGACCGTCTCGGCCACCTGGCGCGTGTGGAGCATCGACTCCGGCGTATTGATATCTCTTAGTTGCTCACCGTCCGCAAAAGTTTCAGCCTCTTCGGCATCGATATCGCTGGAGGCTTCCGGACGGCGTCCCTGGGTCGCCAGGTAGTTCTTCGCGGTGTTCACCGCAATCCGGTACAACCAGGTGTAGAACGCCGACTCGCCGCGAAATTGCGGCAAGGCACGATACGCCTTGATAAAGGCGTCCTGTGCCACATCCTCCACTTCGGCCGAATCCCTCACCAAACGCGAAATGAGCCTGATGATCTTGCGGTGGTATTTCACCACCAGCAATTCAAAGGCTCGCTTATCGCCTTGCTGGACGCGCTCAACGAGGAGCTGATCGGCTTCGCGTTCGCTCACGAATATTTCACCTGCAGTGTATCTCTTGGTTTCGTCTTCACGACAAACGTTGTATTTTACCTACGTTGCAATAAGCACGATCAGTGCGGTGCGGCGCATATTGTAAGGAATGCCCGAAGCCGTGGCGCATCAACTGGCCGCGCCTGTCGCCAGGCACTCGCGGCGTGCAACACGGAGGGTACGTCGGAGCGCCCGCAAAGCGCCGGGTCCAGCGAGCGCGCGGCTGACCACCAGCACCCGGGGAGGACACCCGGCCACCGGCTCCAGGGCCAGCACCAGGGCCAACTCGCCCAACTCCCAACTGGACTCGACACGCGCCACCGTGCGGTGACCACCGGGCAGGCCAACCAGGATGCCTGGCCGGCCAGTGCGGTCCCGCCCTTGCGCCAGCCCGTCGTAGGTACACGCGGCGCCGCGCCAAAGCGCGCGCCAGTGCCATGAGAGCCAGCTGCATAATGCAACCAGGCCCAGCACCATCAGCCACTGCGGCAAGTCCCAGCCTCGCGCCGACCGCCCCAGCTCCTGCCACCCCTGCCGGGCGAGCAACGCGAACGTTGCCAGTTCGCAGGCAAGAAACAGCGCCAAAACCCACCGCAAAGGATGGGCCTTGGCCGAACTCCAGAGGGAAGCCACCCGGCGCGCGCCGGATTCAGGCGCGACGGAAGACAAGCGTGCCGTTGGTGCCGCCGAAGCCGAAGTTGTTCTTCACCGCCACATCGATCTTCATGTCACGCGCCGTGTTGGCCACATAGTCCAGGTCGCACTCGGGATCCTGGTTGAAGATATTGATGGTCGGCGGCGACACCTGATGGTGCAGCGCCAGTACGGTGAACACCGACTCGAGTCCGCCGGCGCCGCCCAGCAAGTGGCCGGTCATCGACTTCGTCGAGTTGACCGCCATCTTGTAGGCGTGATCGCCAAAGGCCAGTTTGATCGCCTCGCTCTCGTTCTTGTCGCCCAGCGGGGTCGAGGTGCCGTGCGCATTCAGGTAACCGACTTCGTCCGCGTTGACGCCAGCGTCCCTGAGGGCGTTGGCCATGCAGCGGCGCGGGCCGTCCATGTCGGGCGCGGTCATATGGAACGCGTCGCCGCTCATGCCGAAGCCAATCAGCTCAGCATAGATCCTGGCGCCGCGCGCCTTGGCCGACTCATATTCTTCGAGCATGACCACGCCGGCACCCTCGCCCAGCACAAAGCCATCGCGGTCCTTGTCCCACGGGCGGGATGCGGCAGCGGGGTCATCGTTGCGGGTCGACAGCGCGCGCGCGGCGGCGAAACCGCCGATGCCCAGCGGCGACACCGTGGATTCCGCGCCACCGGCCAGCATGACGTCCGCGTCACCCGCCTGGATCAGGCGGGCCGCCAGGCCGATACTGTGCAGGCCGGTGGTGCAAGCCGTTACCGCAGCGAGGTTGGGACCCTTTAATCCATGGATGATGGACAGGTGGCCCGAGATCATGTTGATGATGGAGCCCGGCACAAAGAACGGGGAGATCCGGCGCGGACCACGATTGGTCAGCTCGGCGTGGGTATCCTCGATCATCGGCAGGCCGCCGATGCCGGAGCCAACCAGCACGCCGATGCGCTCTGCGTTGGCTTCGGTCACTTCGTAGCCGCTATCCTTCAGCGCCTGCGAACCCGCGGCGATGCCATAGTGGATAAACGTATCCATATGGCGGGCTTCCTTGGCCGGGATGTAATCTTCGGCGTTGAACCCCTTCACTTCGCCGGCAAAGTGCACGGCAAGCGCGGAATGATCGAATTTGGTGACGGTGGCAATGCCGGACTTGCCGGCAACCAGGTTGGCCCAGCCTTCGGCAACCGTGTTTCCGACCGGAGACACAAGGCCAAGCCCAGTGACGACGACGCGACGACGGCTCACTATGATTTCCTACGGGTACGTGAAGCAGAACTGGCAGGGGATTCGGCACCGGCCAACAGCCAGCGCCGGGCCACGCCGACGCCGGCGCAACCATACCAATTGTGCTTCTTCGAACAGACGAAAGCCACAGAAAACAGCGCGGTAGGCCCATGGGCCATCGCGCCTGCCTTCTGTGGCTCGGAATTCAGATACGACAGGCTCAGGCCTTGACGTGTGCAGTGGCGTAATCGATTGCCTGTTGCACGGTCGTGATCTTCTCGGCTTCCTCATCGGGAATTTCCATGCCGAATTCATCTTCCAACGCCATCACGAGTTCAACCGTGTCGAGCGAATCAGCGCCCAGGTCGTTCACGAACGAGGACTCGTTCTTGATGTCTGCCTCGGCGACGCCGAGTTGTTCTGCCACGATTTTCTTGACGCGTTGTTCGATATTGTCCATGTAACCCTCCAGGGAAGTTCGACAAAAAGTGGGCGCATTTTAGCAGGTTTGGGCCAAAAAATGCCCCCCGCCGCCTATTGCAAGAACAGCGCCCGATCAGTTTTCAAAAACACCACTTCGCACGGCTTTTGTCGGCTTCTCCCTCGAACCCAACACCGCGCAAGGCGATCAATTCATGTACATGCCACCATTCACATGGAGCGTCGTACCTGTGATGTAGGCCGCTTGAGGACCGGCCAGGAAGGCAACCGCATGCGCGATATCTTCCGGCTGCCCGAGGCGGCCCAGGGGGATCTGCGTCTTCAGTGCAGCATGCTGCTCCTCCGACAGAACCTTGGTCATGTCGGTATCGATAAAGCCAGGCGCCACGCAGTTCACCGTCACGTTCCGGCTGCCGATCTCGCGTGCCAGCGCGCGGCTCATGCCTTCCACGCCGGCCTTGGCGGCCGCGTAGTTCATCTGTCCGGGGTTGCCCGTCGAGCCCACCACCGAAGTGATATTGATGATACGGCCGCCACGCGCCTTCATCATCGGGCGCAGCACGGCGCGGGACAGGCGGAACACCGCCGTCATATTGGTCTCGATGACCGCACTCCAGTCCTCGTCCTTCATGCGCATGGCGAGCTGGTCCTGGGTAATGCCGGCGTTGTTCACCAGCACGCCGAGGCTGCCATGCGTCTTGACCAGCTCGTCGATCAGCGCTTCGGAAGCTGCCGCATCATTGACGTTGAGCACGGCGCCGCGACCCTTGCCGCCGGCTGCCGCCAGGTATTCGCTGATCGCAGCGGCACCGGCCTCGCTGGTGGCGGTACCCACCACGGTGGCGCCCTGGGCGGCCAGTTCCAGCGCGATGGCGCGGCCGATGCCGCGCGACGCGCCGGTCACCAGCGCGACCTGGTTTTCCAGAAATTTCGTCATTGCCTTGATCCTGTTTACTTCAGCAGCGCCAGCGTATCCTGCAGCGAGGCCGGATCGAAGATCGCCCCCCCCACCAGGTTGCCGTCGATGCGCTTGGTCATGCCCGCCAGCACCTTGCCCGGGCCGCATTCGATCACGTGGGTCACGCCCTCGCCAGCGATCTTCTGCACGCATTCGACCCAACGCACCGGGGCTGCCGCCTGGCGAACCAGCGCATCCTTGATGGCTTGCGGGTCGCTGACGATGGCCACGTCGACGTTGTTGACCAGCGGAATGGATGGCGCGGCAAACGTCATGCCGGCCATGCGTTCACGCAGGCGATCCGAAGCGGGCTTGAGCAGCGACGAATGGAACGGCGCCGAGACCGGCAAGGGCAGCGCACGCTTGGCGCCGCGCGCCTTGGCCAATTCGCAGGCCTTTTCCACCGCAGCCTTGTTGCCGGCGATCACCACCTGCGAAGGCGCGTTGAAGTTCACCGCTTCCACCACACCAATTCCCGCCGCCGACGCCTCGGCGCAGGCCGCGCGCACGTCGTCGTCGGACAGGCCGAGAATGGCCGCCATGCCGCCCTCGCCCACCGGCACGGCATCCTGCATGGCTTGCGCCCGGAAACGCACCAGCGGCACCGCGTCGGCAAAGGAAATCACCCCGGCCGCCACCAATGCCGAGTATTCGCCCAGGCTATGGCCGGCGACCAGGGCCGGCGCTGCGCCGCCGGCGTCGAGCCAGGCACGGTAAATGGCTACCGCCGCGGTCAGCATGACCGGCTGCGTGTTGGTCGTGAGGTTCAGTTCCTCGGTCGGGCCTTCGGCGATCAGGCGGCCCAGGTCCTGGCCGAGTGCCGCGGACGCCTCGTCCAGCGTGGCACGGACCACCGCGTTGTCGGCGAATGCATTGAGCATCCCGACAGCCTGCGAGCCTTGCCCTGGGAATACAAAGGAGAATTTCATCGCAATCGAATCGTAAAGATGAATACCGCAAGCCCGGCGTGACGGCACAAGACCGTGGCGCCGGCCCGAATTTTACATGCGCAGCAGTACCGCGCCCCAGGTGAAGCCCCCGCCCACGCCTTCCATCAGCACATGGTCGCCTGCCTTGACGCGGCCATCGCGCACCGCCACATCGAGCGCCAGGGGGATCGAGGCGGCCGAGGTATTGCCGTGCTCGTGCACCGTCGCCACCATGCGCTCCGCCGGCAGGCCGAGCTTGCGGGCGGTGCTTTGCATGATGCGGATATTGGCCTGGTGCGGGATCAGCCAGTCGACCTTTTCGGCCGGGAACTGCGCACCCGCGAGCGCTTCGCGCGCCACCTTGTCGAGCACGGTGACCGCCAGCTTGAACACCGCCTGGCCGTCCATATGCAGGAAAGGGTTGCCCGTGATATTGCCGCCCGAAACATTGCCCGGCACGCACAGGATATCCACGTGGTTGCCGTCGGAGTGCATGGCCGACGACAGGATGCCGGGTTCCTCGGAGGCCGACAGCACGACCGCGCCGGCACCGTCGCCGAACAGCACGCAGGTGGTGCGATCGTTGAAGTCGAGGATGCGCGAGAACACTTCCGACCCGATCACCAGCGCATTGCGGTGCGAACCGCTTCGGATGAATTTCTCGGCGGTGGCCAACGCGTAGACAAAGCCGGAGCAGACCGCCTGCAGGTCGAACGCCGCGCAGTTGTTGGTGATGCCAAGCTTCTGCTGCACCAGGCAGGCGGTGCTGGGAAAGACGAAATCAGGCGTGGACGTGGCAACGATGATCAGGTCGATGCTCTGGCGGTCGATGCCCGATGCCTCCAGTGCGCGCTCTGCCGCCTTGACGGCCAGGTCGCTGCTGGTGACATCCGGTTCGGCCCAGTGGCGGGCCGAGATGCCACTGCGCGAAAAAATCCATTCGTCGCTGGTCTCGATGCCCTTCTCAGCCAGTTGCACCGCGAGATCGTGGTTGGTGACGCGCCGCGGAGGCAAATAGCTCCCGGTTCCGGTGATTTTTGCGTAGCTTGTCATGTAATGTCGGATCGATCGTGTGGCCACGGGTCATTGCCCGCGGCATCTACATCAAGACCTCAGGCGGCGTGCGGGCTTGGACTGGAATCCTGGGCGCCTGACTGCGGGCCGGTAGCAGGAGTGCTGTTACCTGACTTATTGGCGAAAGCCTGAATGGTGCGTTCGATAACACCGTTCCTGGCCGCATCATACCCGCGTTTGATAGCCCACTCAAAAGCGTGCGCGTCGGCGGAGCCGTGGCTTTTGATGACCAGCCCGCGCAGGCCCAGCAGGGAAGCGCCGTTATAGCGAGCCGGGTCCAGCCGCCGGGACAGCCGCTTGAGCACCGGCAAGGCGAGGACCGCCAGCAGCCTGGTGAACCACGAACGCGTGAATTCTTCCCTGATCATGTTGGCGATCATCTTGGCCAGTCCTTCGCTGCTCTTCAGCGCGACGTTGCCGACGAAGCCATCGCATACCACGATGTCGGTTGTGCCCTTGAAGATGTCGTTGCCTTCCACGTTGCCGTAGAAGTTGAGCTCGGAAGCGCGCAGCAGTTCGCCGGCGCGCTTCACCACATCGTTGCCCTTGATCACTTCCTCGCCGATGTTCAGCAGGCCGACGCTGGGGCGCTCCTTGTGGTCCACCACCGCTACCATGGCCTCCGCCATGCGCGCGAACTGCAGCAGGTGCTCGGGCTCGCAGTCGGCATTGGCGCCGAGATCGAGCACCGTGGTGCCCCAGCCCTGCTCGTTGGGAATGGTGGTGGCGATCGCCGGCCGCTCGATGCCCTCGAGCGTCTTGAGCACATAGCGCGACACCGCCATCAGCGCCCCGGTGTTGCCCGCCGAAATGCAAGCGCCCGCCAGCCCCTCTTTCACCTGAGTCACAGCCACGCGCATGGAAGAATCCTTCTTCCTGCGCAGTGCCACCTCGACCGGGTCATCCATGGTGATGACTTCGGTCGCGGTCACGATGCTCACGCGGGGATGGTCGAGCGCGTGCAGCTTCCTGAGCTGCGGCTCGATGCTTTCGCGCAAGCCGACCAGCACCACTTCGGCGTCGCCATGGCTGGAGAGAAAACTGATCGCCGCCGGCACCGTCACGGAGACCCCGTGATCGCCACCCATGCAGTCGATAGCTAGTTTGATCGTCATTGTTTCCTGGTGCAGAAGCGCTTGTCGGCGTGACTGGAGGACCCGGCTCCCAGGGCGGTCGGGGCTGACCCCGACCGGCCGGTGGCAACCTGACGGCACTCCCGGAGCGCTCGACGACGGAATCCGGCGCCCCTCTTGCCGCCACGCATGGCCTGCGGCCATGCACTGGGCTTGAGCAAGCGACGCAAACCGGCCTGACGGAAGCCTGCGCTACGGTTTGCGCTGCAAGCGCGCAACAAAAAAGCGGCAACGATTTTGCCGCTTTTCTGTTTTTGACCTACCAACGTGCGCGTACGAGACGCAAAGTCACGCCGAACGATCTGTCAGTCGTTCTTGGTCTTGATGACCTTGCGGCCACGATAGTAGCCGTTCGGGCTCACGTGGTGACGCAGGTGGGTCTCGCCCGTGGTCGGCTCCACTGCCAGCGCTGCCGCCGTCAGGTGGTCGTGCGAGCGATGCATGCCGCGCTTGGAGGGCGACTTCTTGTTCTGTTGAACTGCCATGATGACTCCTTCGAGAATTTTTCAATGGTAACACACGCATCCCGCACGAGGCGTAGCCGGGCCCGGCCGGATGCTGATCCTGGTGCCTTGAAACCGCTGCCAGATGCCGGTGAACCGGCTTCAGTGCTTAGTTTTCAGGCCGGCCAGCGCCGCGAAGGGCGAAGGCCGTTTTTCTTCTTCCGGCAAAACCTCGGGTTCGGGTTCCGCCTGTCCGTCCACCCCGGTCACGAGGCTCTCATGCACCGTTGGGCAAACGTCATGCTTGGGCGCCACCGGCAAGGCCAGCAGCACTTCATCTTCTATCAGCGTCAGCAGGTCGAAACGCTTGGAGCCGACGATCACATCGAGCTCGTCATCGTCCATGGGCACCGTATCGGCCTCTTCCTCGCTGGCGACCACCGCGAAGCACATGTCGGTGGCAATCGCCTGCGCGTAGATCCCCAGGCAACGCTGGCAATCCAGCCAGACCCGGCCATTCACGGCCAGATCGATGTAAAGGTGCTGCGTTGCCGGCGTACCGGGTTCGCTTGCCTCTTCCTCGACAAAGCCACTGAGCGAATAGCTGAAGACCTCGTCCGGCGCCGACACTGGCGCTTGCGCGGCGGTCTCGGCTATGATGCGCGGCAAATCGCGCGCAGCGACTTCGCCGGTGGCTTCGCCACCAGCGCGGCAAAAAGCGAAGAGATCGAGCGCGCGCAGGTCAATCGGCTGGGTCATGTCTTATGGTGCCGTCTTGCCGGGGCACCCGGTTTCGATCGATCGAATCGGTGTATACACCATCCATACACCAACACCACCGAAACGTGACCCGGGCGCCGCACAAAACCGGTAAACACACGGATTGCGCCGGCCTTGCTTGGCTAAACGCGAGATTATACGTCGATTTCGCTGTCGCGGTCAAAATTTTGGAAGCCGGTCATACGCCGCTTTCCCTTCTCGCTCAATTACTTATGTCGCAAACTTCCCGCCCCACCCTGATCCTCGGCTCCAGTTCGCCGTATCGCCGCGAATTGCTGCAGCGGCTGCGCATCCCCTTCGAGGTGGCGACCCCCGACATCGATGAAACCCCGCTGGCAGGCGAAAGCCCGGATGCCACCGCGCTGCGGCTCTCCCGCAGCAAGGCGCAGGCTATTGCTGAACGGCATCCCGGCGCCCTGGTCATCGGTTCCGACCAGGTGGCCACGCTGGACGGGAGGCAGATCGGCAAGCCTGGCTCGCACGAACAGGCCCTGGCGCAATTGCAACTGATGCGTGGCCGCACCGTCACTTTCCATTCCGCGCTATGCCTGCTTGACGGTCGCAACGGCGAGGCCCAGCTTGCGGATGTCCAGACCCGCGCGACCTTCCGCGAGCTTCCCGATCACGAACTGGAGGCCTACCTGCGCATCGAGCGCCCCTACGACGTGGCCGGCAGCGCGAAGTCCGAAGGCCTGGGCATTGCCCTGCTTTCGCACATGGAGTCGGACGATCCCACGGCGCTGGTAGGCTTGCCCCTGATTGCGCTGACGACCATGCTGCGCCAGGCCGGCTATCCCCTCTTCCTGGATTGAGGTTCTGCCTCACCCACGCTGAAGCAACACAAGAACAAGACATACGAGAACCCACGCATGAGCGGCACCCTATATCTGATCCCCAACACCTTGGGCAAGCGCGACGATACCGATCCCCTGCCGGATGTGATTCCGGCGGGCGTACAGCAAATCGCCGCGGGGCTGGATTACCTGGTGGCGGAAAATGCCAAGACGGCGCGCGCCTTCCTGAAGAAACTGGGCGAGACCTGCCCGCTGGCCAGGCCGATCCAGCAGATCGAGATTCGCGAACTCAACGTCAACACCCGCGACGGCGCCCTGGCCGACCTGCTGGCGCCGATCCGCGCGGGCCGCGATGGCGGCCTGTTATCCGAAGCCGGCGTGCCGGCGGTGGCCGATCCCGGCGCCAACCTGGTGCGGCTGGCCCATGCAAGGGGCGTGCGCGTGCGCCCGCTGGTGGGGCCCAGTTCGATCCTGCTGGCCGTGATGGCATCCGGCCTGAACGGCCAGAGCTTTGCCTTCAACGGCTACCTGCCGGTGGACGCCGCCGAGCGCGCCAAGCGCCTGCGCGAACTGGAGCAGCTTTCGCGCAAGGCGCACCAGACCCAGGTCTGGATCGAGACGCCTTACCGCAATGGCCCGCTGCTGGAAGCCATGCGCCAGCATTGCGCCGGCACCAGCTTGCTGTCGATCGCGGTGGACCTGACCCTGCCGGGAGAAACGATCGTGACGCTGCCGATTTCCGAATGGCGCCCGGAACGGCTGGACCTGAACAAGCGCCCGGCCATTTTTTCGCTGCTGGCAGCCTGAAGGCTGGGGGCGAGGCGAAAAATGGGGCATCGCCGCCCCATTTTCCGTTGCATCGCGCTCAGCGGATGGCCTGCAAGCGCGAGCCGAACAGCATGGTCTTCATCGCCGCCGTACCCACCGCCGCGCCAAAGCGCTTGGCCAACCGCTCCGCGATGTTTTCCTTGACGGTGTAGTCGACGATATCCTCGGCCTTGAAGAGATCCCGCGCCACGTAGTCCGCATTGCCCAGCCCATCGGCCAAGCCCAGTTCCACGCTGCGCTCGCCGGACCAGAACAAGCCCGAGAACATATCCGGGTCGTCCTTCAGGCGATTGCCGCGGCCTTGCTTGACCACATCGATGAACTGCTGGTGGATCTGCTTGAGCATGGTCTCGGCAAATTGCTTCTGCCGCGGCACTTGCGGCGAGAAGGGATCGAGCATGCCCTTGTTGGCGCCGGAGGTGTAAAGCCGGCGTTCGATGCCCAGCTTGTCCATCAGGCCGGTGAAGCCAAAACCATCCATCAGCACGCCGATCGAGCCGACGATACTGGCCTTGTCGACATAGATCTTGTCCGCCGCCGCCGCCACATAGTACCCGCCCGAGGCACAGATTTCCTCCACCACCACGTAGAACGGCTTGGACGGGTAGAGGGTCCGCAACCGGCGGATCTCGTCGTTGATCATGCCGGCCTGCACTGGCGAACCGCCTGGCGAATTGATCTTCAGGATGATGCCGGCCGCATTGGTATCCGCGAACGCGGCTTGCAGCGCTGCGTTGATCGACTCGGCGCTGGCCGGTGTGCCGGCTGCGATCTCGCCATCCAGCGACACCATGGCCGTATGGCGGCCGGTGGTCGTGATGCCGCCGTCGCCCTTGAAATCGAAAATGGCCAAGAAAATCAGCGCGAGCAAGGCGATGCCGACAAAGCGGAAGAAGATACGCCACCGGCGCGCGGCACGCTGCTCGCGCAAGGTCGCCATCAGCACCTTTTCCAGCACATCCCGCTCCCAGCCGGACCCGGTCGGAACCGGTCCGACGTCGCGGCCGGCCAGGCGCGCCTTGCGCTGGCTGACTTCCTTCTCCGCGGCAGCATCCCCGGCGCGCAGGTCTTGCTCCAGCGGGAAGTCCGCCTGGGAAGCGGTCTCCAGCCGATCGTCCGCCCCTGCCCCGGTAGACGCGGCCGGACCCGGCGTGGTGCCGGATTCGTCCTGAGGCGGTTTTTGCTGTTCAGTCATGCAATTGGCTCTTGATTAGGAGTAAGGGTGCCGGCAGGCTGGCCAGCAGGTACTGCGTAGGGGCTTTCCGGCAACCAGTACACGTTGCCGTCACGCTCTTCGACGCGCAGCTTGGACAGCGAAGCGCCCCGGCAAGGGCCGCCCAGGCACAGGCCACTGTCTGGTGCATAAATCGCGCCATGTGTCGCGCACATCAAGTATAGGCCCGAGGACTCGAAAAACTGTCCCTCCTGCCAGTCCAGCTCCATCGGCACATGGGCGCACTGGTTCAGGTAGCCGTGGACACCGCCCTCGAAGCGTACGACGAACGCGCCCACGGGACGGCCGCCGATGTCGACCATGAAGCGCACCCCGGCGCCGCCCTCGGCCAGGTCTTCAGTCGCGCACAAGTGGCGCATGCCGGCTGCATCAGGCATGCGTCAACAGCCAGTTTTTCAGGTCGGCGATCGAGGACGCGCAATGCAGCGGCGCCATCGCGCGCAAGGCCTCGGCCGGATGCGCCCCATAACCGACACCGATCCCCGCCGCGCCGGCATTGGCCGCCATCTGCAGATCATGCGTGGTATCGCCGATCATGACCGTGCGGGCCATATCCTGCCCCAGTTCCCGGGTCAGCTCCTGCAACATGGCCGGATGGGGCTTGGAGAAGGTTTCGTCAGCGCAGCGCGTGCCGTCGAACAGCCGCACAAGGCCGGTCGCCTCAAGGGCGCGCTGCAGGCCGACGCGGGTCTTGCCCGTGGCCACGCCGAGGAAAAAGTGCTCGGCGTGCAGCGCCTCCAGCATCTCCCGTACCCCGTCGAACAGCACCAGCTCGGCGTCGCGGGTCAGGAAGTGGAAGCGGTAACGCTCGGCCAGCTTGGGGTAGTCGGCGGGATCGAGCGTGGGCACGGCGTAGGACAGCGCATCCTTGAGCCCCAGGCCGATCACGTGGCTGGCGGCACTGTCGTCGGGCACCGGCAGCCCGAGATCGCGGCTGGCGAGCTGGATGCACTTGGCGATGGTCGGGGTGGAGTCCATCAGGGTTCCATCCCAGTCGAACACGATCAGGTCGAAACGTTGCCTTGCCATTGACATTGATATCCTCGTGGGCGCCCTAGTCGCGGGCGCGCTGGTTGCGGGCTTGCTGCAGGAACGCTTCGCACTCCGGCGGCATGGGTGCAACGACAGTGGTGATTTCACCACTTATCGGATGCGTAAACGTCAGGCTGTGCGCGTGCAGGAACATGCGCTTGAGCCCAGGATTGGCGCCGCTGCGGGCCAGCGCCTTGTTGAGGGCGAAATCGCCGTATTTCTCGTCGCCGAGGATCGGGAAGCCGGAATGCGCCAGGTGGACCCGGATCTGGTGGGTCCGCCCGGTCTTCAGCTCGGCCTCGAGCAAGGTGAAGCCAGGCATGACCTCGAGCCGGTTAAACACGGTATGCGAGGCAATGCCGTCGTCCTGCACGCGCACCCGGCGTTCGCCCTCGGGAGTGGTGTATTTATATAGCGGCAGCTTCACGTGCTGCCGGGCGTTTTCGAAGTGACCCGCCACGCACGCAAAATATCGCTTGTCCAGCGCGCTGCCGCGCATCTGTTCATGGAGGTTGACCAGCGCCGTGCGTTTCTTCGCCAGCACCAGCAGGCCGGAGGTCTCGCGGTCCAGCCGGTGTACCAGTTCGAGGAATCGGGCCTGCGGACGGGCGCGCCGCAGTTGCTCGATGACGCCGAACGCCACGCCGGACCCGCCGTGCACGGCCACGCCGGCGGGCTTGTTGATCACCAGCAGGTATTCATCCTCGAAGACCACCGGGAAGCTGGCCGGCGGGACGAACTTGCCGCCTTCAGGCGCCGGTGCCGCCACACGCATGGGCGGAATCCGCACGACATCGCCAAGCTGCAGGCGGTAGGTGGCATCGACCCGGCCCTTGTTGACGCGCACTTCCCCTGATCTCAGGATGCGGTAGACATGGCTCTTCGGCACCCCTTTCGAGAGCTTCAGGAGGAAGTTGTCGATCCGCTGCCCGTCGGCCTCGTCGCCAATGGTTACGTACGCCACCTGGGGTCCGGCCGCGGCGGGCCGCACCTCTTTTTCAATTTGATGGCGTAACTCATTCATTTTCAATATAATTTCCTCGCTGTCCCGGCCAAAGACCGGCAGCGCAAGTCAGGTGTAGACGATTCGTCGTATTTTACACTTCGGGTTGCCGCCAGCCCTGCCAGCCTCCCGCTTCTTTGCGTACCACGCGAGCGCCGGGTTGGTGAATGGCAGCAAAAACGCAGCACGCACGGTATCGCCCGCGCAGGAAGTCGCCCAAAGGCAACTTCGGCGCTGACGGCGGTCACGTGGGAATGTAGTGTTCAGGTAGAACAGAATTTGATAGCGGGTGCCCTTACGGCATCCGCTCAGGTGAGAGAAGTCCCGCCCGCACCGGGAAACGGTGCCGCCGGCATGCTTCCGACGCCGCCTGACTGGTTATACCGGCGCCCGGTCGCAGAACTCCAAGAAGTAGTAGGTGCGCCCGCCAGGAGATGTCAGGTAGCGAAGCAGCATTGCCGTGACGACAAACTTGCTCTTTGACGCGTCCAGGCCTTCCGCGGCCGGCCGCGATGCGACGGCGCCCCTTTGCGCCCGCACCGCCGCCATGCCAGCCGGAAACCCGCCGGATCGCTGCGCAGAGCAGCTTACCGGCGTTCTCTCCGACCATGCGGACGGCGCTTTCGACGTCGTTACCTCTCTTTCACCCGCGCCCAGCCGGCCGCGCCCATTTGCGCGCCGGCGCTCTCGGCAATTCTCGCGCCCTCACTCGCTCCCTCGCGTGCTCCACGGACCGCCGCGGGCACCGCATGCCGGTGCAATCCTCGGCATTGAGTGAGGTAATGCGATGAAACGCATGCTGTTTAACGCGACGCAACAGGAAGAATTGCGCGTCGCCATCGTCGACGGTCAGAAACTGATCGATATCGACATCGAAGCTGCCGGGCGCGAACAGCGCAAGGGCAACATCTACAAGGGCGTCATCACCCGCATCGAACCGTCGCTGGAGGCCTGCTTCGTCAATTACGGCGAAGAACGCCACGGCTTCCTCCCCTTCAAGGAAGTGGCGCGCGCCTTCTTCAAGGAAGGCGTGGACGTGCGCAACGCGCGCATCCAGGACGCGCTGCACGAAGGCCAGGAACTGATCGTCCAGGTGGAGAAGGAAGAGCGCGGCAACAAGGGCGCGGCGCTGACCACCTTTATCTCGCTGGCCGGCCGCTACCTGGTGCTGATGCCCAACAACCCGCGCGGGGGCGGCGTATCGCGCCGCATCGAGGGCGAGGACCGCCAGGAACTGCGCGAGACCATGGGCCAGCTGACCGTGCCCGAGGGCATGAGCATCATCGCCCGCACCGCCGGCATCGGCCGCTCGGCCGAAGAACTCCAGTGGGACCTGAACTACCTGCTGCAACTGTGGAAGGCCATCGACGGCGCCGCCGGCGACAACAAGGCCCCGCTGCTGATCTATCTCGAATCCAGCCTGGTGATTCGCGCCATTCGCGACTACTTCCAGCCGGATATCGGCGAGATCCTGATCGACACCGATGAAATCTACGAGCAGGCCCGCGCCTTCATGAGCGTGGTCATGCCCGACAACATGAACCGCGTGAAGAAGTACCGGGACGACGTCCCCCTCTTCTCGCGTTTCCAGATCGAGCACCAGATCGAGTCGGCCTACTCGCGCATGGTCATGCTGCCCTCGGGCGGCGCCATCGTGATCGACCATACCGAAGCCCTGGTGTCGGTGGACGTGAACTCGGCCCGCGCCACCAAGGGCGCCGACATCGAGGAAACCGCGCTGCGCACCAATCTCGAAGCCGCCGACGAAATCGCCCGCCAGCTGCGCCTGCGCGACCTGGGCGGCCTGATCGTGATCGACTTCATCGACATGGAAGCCAGCAAGGCCCAGAAGGACGTGGAAACGCGCCTGAAGGACGCCCTGCGCCATGACCGCGCCCGCGTGCAGATGGGCAAGATCAGCCGCTTCGGCCTGATGGAGCTGTCGCGCCAGCGCCTGCGCCCGTCGCTGTCGGAAGGCTCGCACATCACTTGCCCGCGCTGCAACGGCACCGGCCATATCCGCGACACCGAATCCTCCGCCCTGCAGGTGCTGCGCATCATCCAGGAAGAAGGGATGAAGGAAAACACCGCCGCCATCCACTGCCAGGTACCGGTGGAAGTGGCTGCGTTCCTGCTCAATGAGAAGCGCCAGGACATCAACCTGATCGAGATGCGCTTCAAGGTCAACGTGCTGCTGATCCCCAACAAGCACCTCGAGACCCCGCATTACAAGCTGGAGCGCCTGCGCCACGACGACCCGCGCCTGGAAGAAGGCACCGCCAGCTACAAGATGGCTGAAGCCGCCGCCAAGGAACTGGAAGCCGACACCAGCTACAGCAGCCGCAAGAAGGAAGACGCCAAGCCGCGCCAGGAAGCTGCCGTCAAGGGCATCACCCCGGAACAGCCGGCCCCGGTCTCGGTGCCGCGCGCCGAGCGCGCTCCGCGCCCGGAAGCAGCGGCTGCCGCACGTCCGGTGCTCGCTACCCAGCCGGTGACCGGCGGCGGATTCATGGGCTGGCTCAAGAACCTGTTCGGCGCCAAGCCGGCAGCGCCCGCTGTCGAGGCAGCCAAACCGGTGGATGCGGAACAACGCAGCGCCGAAAGCCGCCGCGAGCGCGGCCAGCGTGGTGAACGTGGCGAAGGCCGCGGCGAGCGTGGCCAGCGCGGTGAGCGTGCCGGCGAACGTGGTGGCGAGCGCCAGGGCCGCGGCCAGCGCGGCGAGCGCGCGCCCCAGGATCGTGGCGAGCGCACCGAGCGCGGGACGGAACGTGGCGAACAGCGCACCGAACGTACCGAACGCGGCGAACGTGTCGAGGCACGTGGTGAGCGTGGCGAGCGCGGAGAACGTGGCGAGCGTGGCGAGCGTGGCAACCGTGCCCCGCGCCAGGCTGCGCTGGAAGCCCAGCCGGCCCGCCAGCCCGAAGGCGCACCTGCCGAGCGTGCGGAAGGCCGTGGCGAAGGCCGCCGCGACCGTAACCAGGAACGCCGCGAGCGCCAGCGCGACCGCCAGCGTGAACGCGGCGACGCGCCGCGCGAAGGCGAAGCCAGCGAAACCCTGGCTGCCGAAGCACTTGGCACCGCGGCGGTAGCCGCAGCCGTGGCGGCCCCTGCCGTCGCGGCAGCCGTTGCCTCGCACGACGATGCTGACAACGCACGCGCCGACCTGCTGGAAGCGTCGGAAGGCAGCGAGAACGGTGAAGGCGAAGAACGCCGCCGCCGCAATCGCCGTGGCCGCAATCGCTACCGCCGCGAGCGCGACGACAGCGTCCAGGCCGTTGAAAGCGGTGAAGGCGAAGACACGGGCGAAGTCCGCGAAGTCCGCGAAAGCGCTGAAATCGCCGCCCCGGCCGTGGCCGCCGAAACCGTCGGGGTGGAATCCCCCGCCTTGAAGGTTGCCGAACCCGCTCCCGTCGCCCCGGCATACCAGCCCGTCGAGGCTGCGGTGATCACGCCGGAGCCGGCCGCGCCTGTCGCAGCACCGGCATCGGCGCCGGTCGTCGAAACGGTGGCCGAGGTGGTGGCTGAACCGGTGGCCCAAGCGCCTGTTGCAAGCCCGGTCGCCTATGAGCCCGCGGCCATCGTGGCGGAACCCATCGCGGAACCCATCACGCCCGCGCCCGCTGTCGTGGCACCGGTCGTTGAAGTGGCGGTAGCAGCATCCGCCGCCGCCCCGGTCCCCGTGCCGGTCGCAGCCCCGGTCGCTGCGGCAGCCGCCGCGCCAGTGGCCGTGGAAAGCCTGCAGCCGATGCTGGCTTCGGCTGGCCTGGAGTGGGTCAACACCGACACCAGCAAACTGCGCGCCGCGCAGGAAGCGGCCGCCAGCATCGCGCCGGCACCGCGCGTGGTGCGTGAGCGCAAACCCCTGCCGCCGCTGCCCGAGGGTCCGATGGTCATGGTCGAGACCGCCGCCGACAGCGAGCAAGCGAAGCAGGAGAAGTAAGCGATACCCTCGCGGGTTGACAGGAAAAGGACAAGGGACGGCGATGCCGTCCCTTTTTCATGCGCGGGCCGAATCGGCCGAGGCTCGCCCGCGCATTTCCTGGTTCTGCGCAGGGTGACGCCAGCGCTATCATGCTCAGCTCAGCTAGAATGACAGATAGATGGCACCCGCACGATAGTGTCCCGAACGGGCGCTGCTTGCCCCCGCGCAACCGCGCCAAAGCCGCCCGTCACTGCATTGCCACGCCCCCAGGCCATGACCGAAACCGTCATTCCCATTTTCGAACTGCGCGACCACCGCTACCGCTCGATGACGCCCAGCATCCCGGATGTGCTCACCACACCGTCCGGCCTGGTTGCCGACACGCGCGGCAGGCCGCTGCACGATTTGCGCATCTCGGTCACGGACCGCTGCAATTTCCGTTGCGTGTACTGCATGCCCAAGGAAGTGTTCGACAAGGACTACACCTTCCTGCCGCACTCCGAGTTGCTGAGCTTCGAGGAAATCGAGCGCACCGCGCGCCTGTTCGTTGCGCACGGGGTCGAAAAGATCCGCCTGACCGGCGGCGAGCCGCTGCTGCGCAAGAACATCGAGAAGCTGGTGGAGATGCTGGCGCGCATCGAGACGGTCTCGGGCAAGCCGCTCGACCTCACCCTCACCACCAATGCCTCGCTGCTGGCCCGCAAGGCGCGCGCGCTGCGCGATGCCGGGCTGTCGCGCGTGAGCGTGAGCCTGGACGCCATCGACGATGCCACCTTCCGCCGCATGAACGATGTCGACTTCGCGGTACGCGACGTGCTGGATGGCATCGAGACCGCCCAGGCTGTCGGGCTGGCGCCGATCAAGGTCAATATGGTGGTCAAGCGCGGCACCAACGACGCGGAAATCGTGCCGATGGCCGCGCATTTCCGCGGCAGCGGCATCATCGTGCGCTTTATCGAATTCATGGACGTGGGTGCCAGCAACCATTGGCAGATGAACGAAGTACTGCCCTCTGCCGAGGTGGTCCGCCGCATCGACGAAGCCTTTGCACTCGAAGCCATCCCCGCCAACTACAGTGCCGAGACGGCGGAGCGCTGGCGCTACCGCGACGGCGCCGGCGAGATCGGTGTGATCTCCAGCGTCACCCACGCCTTCTGCGGCGACTGCAGCCGCATCCGCCTGTCGACTGAAGGCCGGCTCTACCTGTGCCTGTTCGCCACCGAGGGCTACGACCTGCGCGCGCTGCTGCGTGGCGGGCACAGCGACCTGGAAATCTCCAATGCCATTGCCGGGGTCTGGCAGGGGCGCACCGATCATTACTCCGAACAGCGCACCGACCCCGCCGTGCGCCAGGCCCGCGCCGAGAAGAAGATCGAAATGTCGTATATCGGCGGTTGACGCTCAACCTCCCCCGCGGCCGTGCCGCCCAAGACTACCACCTGACTTCGATGATTTCACGCGACGACATTACCGGCCTGATCCTGGCCGGCGGCAGGGGCAGCCGAATGGGCGGCACCGACAAGGGCCTGCAGCCCTTCCGCGGCGCGCCCATGGCGATGCACACGTTGATGCGCCTGTCGCCGCAGACCGGCGGCATGCTGATCAACGCCAACCGCAACCTGGCCGCGTATGAGTCCTTCGGCGCGCCGGTTATCACCGATTCGGTACCGGACTTCGCCGGCCCCCTGGCCGGCATGCTGGCCGGGCTGGAGCAATGCCAGACAGGCTGGATGCTGAGCGCCCCCTGCGATTCGCCTTTCCTGCCGACCGACCTGGCGGCGCGCCTGGCGCGCGCCATCGACGAGCAGGGCGCGGAGATGGCTATCCCGGTTACCATCGACGCGGACGGCCGCCGGCAAACCCAGCCGGTGTTTTGCCTGATGCCGGTCTCGGCCCACGATGGCCTGCTGGCGTTCCTGAACGGCGGCGGCCGCAAGATCGAAACCTGGGCCGCCTCCCATCGCCTTGCCGAAGTGCTATTCGAAGACGCCGGCGCCTTCGCCAATATCAATACCCTGGACGAGTTGCGCACGCTGGAAGCGCGCTGAACAACCCTGCCAGGCCGCTGCCCCGGGAACGGTCCATGCCATCGCTACAATCCGTCATTTCCTGCCTGTCCGACTATGACCCCGGCGCGTTGCCGGTGGCGCACGCCAACCAGATCATCGGCGAGGTGGTCGAGCCGGTGCGCGGCACCGAGCAGGTCGCCATCCGCTCGGCACTCGACCGCGTGCTGGCCGAAGACGTGGTTTCCACGCTGGATGTGCCGGCGCACGATAACTCCGCCATGGACGGCTATGCGTTTGCCAGCAGCGAGCTGGCCGCCGGCGGCGAGATTGCGCTGACGGTAGCCGGCAGCGCCTTCGCCGGCGCGGCGTCTGAGCCACCGGTCGCACGCGGCCAGGCGGTACGCATCATGACCGGCGCCATCATGCCGGCCGGCTGCGATACCGTGATCCCCCAGGAATTCGTCGAAACGCAAGGCGGGCAGGTTCGCTTCGACGCCCACGCGGTGCGTGCCGGCGACAACCGCCGCCTGCGCGGCGAGGACCTTGCGATCGGCCAGCCGGCGCTGGCCGCCGGACGCATCCTGAAACCAGCCGATCTCGGGCTGCTCGCTTCGCTGGGCGTGGCCGAGGTCAAGGTGCGCCGCCGCCTGCGCGTGGCCTTCTTCTCCACCGGGGACGAACTCCGCTCGATCGGCGAGCCGCTCGACGCGGGCTGCGTCTATGACTCCAACCGCTATACGCTGCACGGCATGTTGCGGCGGCTGAACGTGGATCTCATCGATATGGGCGTGGTGCGCGACGATCCCGAGGCGCTCGAAGCGGCGTTTCGCAGCGCCTGCGAGAACGCCGATGCGGTCATCACCTCCGGCGGTGTGTCGGTGGGCGAGGCCGACTACACCAAGCAGATCATGGCCCGGCTCGGCGATGTGACGTTCTGGAAAATCGCCATGCGCCCCGGCCGTCCCATGGCCTTCGGCCGTATCGCCTCCCATGGCCGCGAGGCGCTCCTGTTCGGCCTGCCGGGCAATCCGGTGGCGGTGATGGTGACGTTCTATCACTTCGTGCGGGCCGCGCTGCACCGGCAAATGGGCGCGACGGTGGCGCCCCTGCCACTGATGCGTGTGCGCAGCGCGCAGGCGATCCGCAAGAAGCCCGGGCGCACGGAATATCAGCGGGGCATCGTGGCACCGGCCCCGGATGGCGGCTGGCAGGTGAGCATTACCGGCCAGCAAGGCTCGGGCGTGCTGCGCTCGATGAGCGAAGCCAATTGCTTTATCGTGCTTGGGCATGAGCAAGGCACGGTGGCATCCGGTGACGAGGTCGAGGTCATGCTGTTCGACGGGCTGATGTGAGGCCTGCCGCAGTCTGCGGGTTTCACCTTTGTGTCGTTTTTGCGCAGCAGTTTTGCCCTCGTTTAGCCAGCAGACCGGCGGTTTTCCATAGCCCGCGAGTGGCGGACTATGCGCCGCCTCCCCCATTCGATACACTTGCGCAACATTACTTTGCTACTGCCCAAGCTGTCATGAATCAGGAGATTGCGTACCTCCACCCGGTCAAAACCGCCCGCGCGCTCGTGCTCGTGTACCTGTGCTTTTCGGTGCCTATCGTCTCGCTGGGACTGTTCGTGGCTTTCATCCGCTATGGCGACCTGCCCGGCATCACCGTCTTCACGGCACTGATCCTCAATGCGCTGATCGGCTTCGGCCTGCTCTGGCTGGCCTGCAAGGCCTACAACTGGGTGGCCGCGCGTTTCGGCGGCATCGAGGTGACGATCCGCGACCTGCCCTGAGCTGCCGTCGCCTGCCGAATAAAAGCGCATCGATTCGATGCGCTTTTTTACTTTGGGCGGCGTCAACCGAACGCCGCGCTCCTCAGCCTGCCGCGCCCTCCTGCCTCTCTTGCGCCTCTTCGTCCGGCTCCGCGGCAAGGCCGAGCAAGGCCTGAGCGTTCTCGCCCGGCAGCGCCTCAACCGTGCGCAGCTTGCGCTCCATCTGGCGCGTGCGCACCTCGGCCTGCTCGATGTTGCGGGCAGCCCGCTCCAGCGTATCCCGGGTCTTGGCCAAGATGTCGCCGAACTTGCCGAACTCGGTCTTGACCGCGCCCAGCACTTCCCACACTTCGCTTGAGCGGCGCTCCAGCGCGAGCGTGCGGAACCCCATCTGCAGGCTGTTGAGCAAGGCCGCCAGCGTGGTCGGCCCCGCTACCGTGACGCGGTACTTGCGTTGGAGCAGGTCGGCCAGCCCAGGGCGGCGCAAGACCTCGGCATACAGACCCTCGGTCGGCAGGAACAGGATGGCGAAGTCGGTAGTGGCAGGCGGAGAGACATACTTCTCGGCAATCGTCTGCGCCTCGCGCTTGATCGCCACCTCCAGTTCGCGCCCGCCCTGGGCCACGCCGTCGGCATCGCCACGCTCCTGCGCGTCGAGCAGGCGTTCGTATTGCTCCTTCGGAAACTTGGCGTCGATGGGCAGCCATACCTGCCCACCTGCCGCGTCCTTGCCCGGCAGGCGGATCGCAAACTCCACGCGCGCCCCGGTATTGCGGACCGTCTCGACATTCTTGGCATACTGCTCGGCGGTCAGCATCTGCTCGAGCAACATCTCCAGTTGCACCTCGCCCCAGGTCCCGCGCGATTTGACATTGGTCAACACCCGCTTGAGATCGCCCACGCCTTGCGCCAGCGCCTGCATTTCTCCCAGCCCGCGATGCACCTGTTCGAGCCGGTCCGACACCAGCTTGAAGGACTCGCCCAGCCGCTGCTCGAGCGTGGCGTGCAGCTTCTCGTCGACCGTGCGGCGCATCTCTTCGAGCTTGGCCGCGTTGTTCGCCTCGATCTCCTTGAGCCGCTGCTCCAGCGTGGCGCGCACCTCGCCCAGGCGACGCTCGTTGCCCTCGGACATCTGCGTCAGCTGCTGCTGCAGCATGTCGCCGAAGCGGCGCAGGGCACTCCCCTGCTCATCGCGTGCCTGCTGGCCTTGCAGCAGCAGGTTTTGCCTGACCTGCTCCAGTTGCTGGGCATTGGATTCGGTCAGCTTGGCAAGCTGCTGCGCGAACATGTCGATCTGGTTGTTCTGCAACGTGGCGATGCTGGTGAGCTGCGAGGACAGCGTCTGCTGGAAGCGCATCATCTGCTGCCCGGCTTCGCCGCGGCCAACGCGCGCGCTCTCGGTGACCTCGGTGCGCAACTCGCGCTCCAGGCGCTCGTTGCCACGTGCGCCTTCGGCGCGCAGTTCGGCGAGCTGGCGCAGCAGTTCCGTGCTGGCGGCGTCCTGCGCGCCACGTGGCCGCAGCACCAGGATCACCAGCAGCAGCACCGCCACCAGCGCGAAGACCAGCGTCAACAGGGGAATCAGGGGAATCAGTGTCATGAATGTTCGAAGTGCGAAAGCATGCCGTGCCGCACCGGCGAACTGGCAAGGCCAGCACGTGGAAGCGGCACGGCGCGTGCAGCGAGGGAATCAGCGGCGGCGCGCCATCACCTCGGGATTGATCACCGAAGGCGGATGGCCTGCCTGCGGACCGGCATCGAGCGCCGCGATCAGGTTGTCCGCTGCAAGATCGGCCATGGCGCGCCGGGTCTTCTCCGACGCGCTGGCGATATGCGGGGTCAGCACCACGTTAGGCACCGTCAGCAAGCCGGGATGGACCTGCGGCTCGCCCTCGAACACGTCAAGGCCCGCAGCGAAGATACGGCGCTCGCGCAGCGCCTCGGCCAGCGCGGCGTCGTCGACCACGCCGCCGCGCGCCAGGTTGACCAGCGTGGCCGTCGGCTTCATCCGCGCCAGTTCGGCGGCGCCGACGCTGTGATGGCTCTGCGCGCTATATGGCAGCACCAGCAACAGGTGATCCGACTGCGCCAGCAGTTCGTCCTTGCTGACATAGCGCGCATTGAGCGCGCGCTCGGTCTCCTCGGGCAGGCGGCTGCGGTTGTGGTAGAGCACCGTCATGCCGAACCCTGCCGCGCGGCGGGCCAGCGCCTGGCCGATGCGGCCCATGCCGAGAATGCCAAGCGTGCTGCGGTACAGGTCCATGCCGAGGAGCATGTCGTAGCTCCACCGCTCCCACTTGCCGGCACGCAGCCAGCGCTCGGATTCGGTCACGCGGCGCGCGGTGGCCATCAACAGGGCCCAGCCGAAATCGGCGGTGGTTTCCGTCAGCACATCGGGCGTATTGGTGGCCACGATGCCGGCAGCGGTCAGTGCCGGCACATCGAGGTTGTTGTAGCCAACGGCCATGTTGCAGACTGCGCGCAGCGCAGGCAGCCCGGCCACCACGTCGCCATCGATACGGTCCGCGGCATTGGCCAGCACGCCGGACTTGCCGGCGAGGCGCTGCTTGAGCGCGGCGCCGTCGAGGGCCACGTCCTGCTGGTTGCCGTCGACGTCGAAATATTGCGCGAGCCGCTCGATCACTTCCGGAAAGACGGCGCGGGTAACGAGAATGGAAGGCTTGGTCATGCTCACACGCGGAAGAAGATAAAGGTCATCACCAGGAACAGCGGCATCAGCACGCAGATCGACCACAGCATATAGCCGAAGAAGCTGGGCATGCGCACGCCGCGGCTTTCGGCAATCGCCTTGACCATCAGGTTGGGCGCGTTGCCGATATAGGTATTGGCGCCCATGAACACCGCGCCGGCCGAGATCGCCGCCAGTGTGGAGGCACCGCTCGTCATCAGCGTGGCCGGGTCGCCGCCGGCCGTGTTGAAGAACACCAGGTAGGTCGGCGCATTGTCCAGGAAGGACGACAGGATGCCCGTGGCCCAGAAATACATGCTGTCGATGGGTTGGCCGCCGGCATCGCTGACCAGCCGGATCACGCCGGAGAACGCGCCGTCCGTGCCCGCCTTGAGCATGGCGATCACCGGGATGATGGTCAGGAAGATGCCGGCGAACAGCTTGCCCACTTCCAGGATCGGCTCCCAGTTGAACTCGTTGCCGCTGCGAGCGGTGGCGGGCGTGATCAGCAGGGACAGCAGCGACACCACCACCAGCATGACGTCGCGCACGATCATCTGCAGGCCGACCGGGGTGCCCAGCACGTCGAACTCGATGCCGGGCTTCCACAGCCCGCTCATCAGCACCAGCCCGACCACTGCCAGCAGCAGCACGAAATTACGCTTGCCCTCGATGCGGATGCGCGGCGAATCCGGCGTGGGATCCACCGCCGCCGGCAACTCCTCTTCCTTGTTCAGGTAGTAGTGGCGATCGAGAAAATAGAAAATCATCAGCAGCGCGCCGCAGATGAAAAGCGTCTCTGGCAGGATGTTGTGCAGGGTCCAGAAGAAATCCACGCCCTTGAGGAAGCCCAGGAACAGCGGCGGATCGCCCAGCGGCGTCAGCGCGCCGCCTGCATTGGCGGCCAGGAAGATAAAGAACACCACCACGTGGGCCACATGCCGGCGGTTGTCATTGGCGCGCAACAGGGGCCGGATCAGCAGCATGGCGGCGCCGGTGGTACCCATCAGGCTGGCCAGCACGGTGCCGAGCGCGAGCAGGCCGGTGTTCAGGCGCGGCGTGCCATGCAGGTTGCCGCGCACGCAGATGCCGCCGGCCACGATGTACAGCGCGGCGATCAGGGCGATGAATGGAATGTACTCGGACAGCAGCGCATGCACGGCATTGGCGGCGGCGGCATGCGCACCGAAGACCTGCGCGAACGGCACCAGGAACAGCAGTGACCAGACGGCAATGATCTTGCCGTAGTGGTGGTGCCAGAAACGCGGCGCGATCAGCGGGAACAACGCGATCGACAGCAAGGTGCCGGCAAACGGCAACGCCCACATCGGGGACAGCGTGGCGCCATCGAGATCGGCGGCACTGGCCAGGTTGGGCAGAAGGGTGAGGAACAGCAGGACCAGCGAAGATTGCAGTGCGTGGGCACGTCGCATCGGGCGGGATCTCCTTGTTTCGGATGGCTGCACCCACGGCTGGCAGCAGCCGCGGGCGGAGAAAGCGCACGAGCCCGCTAAGCCCGCCAGGCGGGCCGCGGACACGCAGCGAGGCCCTCAAGTGTAAAGCAATCGCCGCTCGACACCCCGTTTTGCGCACGGTCCTGCCCGTTCGGCCCGCGGCGCTCGTGGCCGCGCACGCCGCATGCTTGCGCGCCGCGCTCAGTCCTGGTCGACGAGAATCACGTGGACGCGGTAAGGCCCGTGCGCGCCCAGCACGATGGTCTGCTCGATGTCGCCGGTGCGCGACGGGCCGCTGATGATATTGGTGGCGCGGGGCAATTCACCGCGCTCGCTGCGCACCAGCGCGAACGCGTCTTCGAGACCCTCGACGATGCGGGAGACCGGCACCACCGCGATATGCGTCTCCGGCAGCAGCGCGGCAGATGCGAACGTCTGCGGGCCGGAGAGCAGCATCAGGGAACCGGTCTCGGCAATCGCGCAGAAGCAGCCCGTGATGCCGACGAGGTCGCCGTGGTCGTGATCGCCCTGGGCATCGCGGATGGGCGGGCGGCATTCCACTGCCAGCCCCTGCGCCTGCCAGTCCAGCGCGCCCAGGCTATCCCAGGCGACGGCGCGGCGCACCAAACCGAGACTGTCCAGGTAGCGCGCCACGGCGGCCGGCACATCGGCCAGCGCGGCCACCCGCTCCACCGTGGAAGCCAACTTCCGGGCCTGTTCCTGGAAGGCTTCGCAGCGCTGCGCCGGCGCCGGCGGGCGGGGACCGGCGGGGTGGCGCGCGAGGTAGTCGGCCGCCGCCGCGCGCTCGCCGTTGCTGACCCCGGGTGCGCGGCCCTGGGCGGCGCGGATGCGGGCAAAAATGCGATCGCGGGCGGAGGTAGTATCCATGACTGTTTCGGGTAATGGGTTGCCAGGGAGTCAGACGAGTCAGACGGCTTCGAGCGCTGGTGCCTTGACGCCGAATACATGCCGCAGGTACGTCAGGTAGGCGGGGTCGTCGCACATGGTCTTCTCGGGCGTGTCGGACAGCTTGGCCACCGGCTGGCCATTGCAGCGCGTCATCTTGATCACGATCTGCAGTGGTGTGTAGCCGAGGTCGTTGGTCAGGTTGGTGCCCACCCCGAACGCCAGCCGGCAGCGCCTGCCGAAGCGCTCGCACAGCGCGATCACGCGCGGGATGTCGAGACTGTCGCTGAATATCAGCGTTTTGCCCAGCGGGTCGACGCGGCTGGCGGCGTAATGCGCCAGCATGCGCTCGCCCCAGGCGAAGGGATCGCCCGAGTCGTGGCGCACGCCGTCGAACAGCTTGCAGAAATAGAGATCGAAATCGCGCAGGAAAGCATCGAAGCCGTAGGTGTCGGACAGCGCGATGCCGAGGTCGCCGCGGTACTCCTTGGCCCACACCTCGAGCGCGAACACCTGCGAATCGCGCAGGCGCGGCCCCAGTGCCTGGCAGGCCTGCAGGTATTCATGCGCCATGGTGCCCAGCGGGGTCAGGTTATGCAGGCGCGCGAAATGCACATTGCTGGTGCCGGCCAGCTGCGGGCCCAGCACCCTGCGCATGGTCTGCAATACCTCCTCCTGCCAGTCGCGCGAGAAACGGCGGCGCGAACCGTAGTCGGCAATCACGCAATCGGCGTGGGCAGGCATCTTCAGCAAGGCGAGCTTGTCTTCCAGGCGCCTGCGGCCCTCTTCCCAGTCCGGCTGCGGCTGCGTGCGGCGGAAATAGACCTCGTTGACGATGGCCAGCAGCGGCACCTCGAACAGGATGGTGTGCAGCCAGGGCCCGCGGATGATGATGTCGATCTCGCCGCTGCCGGGGGCGGCGGGCGCGATGGTCACGTATTTTTCGTTGAGGTGGAACAGGCCCAGGAAGTCGACGAAATCGCTCTTGATGAAACGCAGCTCGCGCAGGTACCGGAGCTCGTCCGGCGTGAAACGGAGCTGGCACAGCTTCGCCACCTCGTCGCGGATCTCGTCGACATAAGGGGTCAGGTCGACGCCCGCGTTGCGGCACTTGAAGCGGTATTCGACCTGTGCCGCGGGGAAGTGGTGCAGCACCACCTGCATCATGGTGAACTTGTACAGGTCGGTGTCGAGCAATGAGGGAATGATCATGTCGGGCCAGACGGCAGTGCCGAGTCAGTGCGACATGCTAACCGAAAGCGCGGCGCGAGGCCCGGCCACTTCGCCGGGCGGCTCATGCGCCATCGAGGAAAGGATCGGGCTGGCGCCCTCGCGCGCTGCCGCGCAGGCACCACAGGACCTGCCCCCGGTAACCGGGACAGCCGACCAGCGTGGCCTGGGCGCGGGGCACGTCGACGGGAAGCGGCACCGCGAAGGTCGCCGAGCGGGCTGTGATGCGCTCCTGGTACACCCGCGCGGATCCGAGGCGGAAGATCAGGACCTGGACCGGCGCACCGCGCTCCGGCTGCAGATCGGCATCGCATGGCAGAAAGCCGGCCTGGCCGCAATTGGCCATGGTCTCCCCGGCGGGTTCGATCACCACGCCGAAGTCATCCCAGTCGAAGCGCGCCAGCGCCGCCAGCGATACCGGCTGCTTGCTCATCGTGCGCCAGGCCATCAGGCGGGCCACCACGCTGTCCGGCGGACCGGCCTTCGCCAGCGTCTGCCCCTGCGCGGCCGGCATGGCCAGCGCCGCCAGGCAAAGCAAGGCGGACGCCAGACGGATCGGACGCATCGGACGGCCGCGGCGCGGCGACTCCGGGACAGGTCTTGGCATGGCGCACTCCTCAGTAAGCACGCGGCGCTGCGGCGCGCGGATCCGCCCAGCATACAACGCGATCGCGGCACCGGCCAGAAAAGCACATTCGCCGACGCAATGCGGACTGCCTTGGATCAAATGCACATAAAGAAATAAGAAAACTATCTTATCTGGCTATATAGAGCGACTACCCTTGGGAGGTGGCTCAGCTACAATATCGGTCTTTGAAAGGCCACGGCCAGCGCTCGCGCCGCGGATGGTGAACCCCACGGCAAACCCCATCGGCATGACGAGCACAGCACAAGTGGCCTAACAACATTCCCATCGAAGCCGATCCCGTTTTTCTGGAACCGAAATGACTCACGTTGTCACCGAATCCTGCATCCGTTGCCGCTATACCGACTGCGTTGACGTGTGTCCTGTCGATTGTTTCCGCGAAGGCCCCAACTTCCTCGCCATCGACCCGGATGAGTGTATCGACTGCGCGGTGTGCGTGGCGGAATGCCCGGTCAACGCGATCTACGCGGAAGAAGACGTGCCGGGCGACCAGCAGCAGTTCATCGACCTGAATGCCGAACTGGCACGCAACTGGCCTTCCATCACCAAGACCAAGGCCCCGCTGGCCGAAGCCGAGGAGTGGAAGGACACGACCGACAAGCTGCAATACCTGCAGCGCTGAAAAAGAGCTGAAAAGACAGGTCAGAAAGCCGTCCCCACCCGCGCGCTTTCCCGTCATGCCGGGCACGACCGTGCCCCACAACGTATCAGGACGAATATGGACTTGAGCATCCCCAACCCCGTTGCCGAAGCCAACCACCACGTTGCCGTCGGCAACGGTGGTGGCGGCCAGCCGCTGGAAATCGACGCGCTGATCGTCGGCGCCGGCCCGGTCGGACTCTTCCAGGTCTTCGAACTGGGCCTGCTCGAAATCAAGGCGCACGTGATCGACTCGCTCAAGGTGGTCGGCGGCCAGTGCGTGGAACTCTACCCGGACAAGCCCATCTACGACATCCCGGCCGTGCCCATCTGCACTGGCCAGGACCTGACGGACAACCTGCTCAAGCAGATCGAGCCGTTCGAGCCGACCTTCCACCTGGGCCAGGAAGTGGCCGTGGTGGAGCGCCGCGCGGACGGCCGCTTCTTCGTCGAAACCTCGCTCGGGACCCGCTTCATCACCAAGACCATCTTTATCGCCGCGGGCGTGGGCTCGTTCCAGCCGCGCACGGTCAAGGTGGATGGCATCGACAAGTTCGACGGCAAGCAGCTGTTCTACCGCGTCAAGGATCCGAGCCGTTTCCATGGCCGCAACCTCGTCATCGTCGGTGGCGGCGACTCCGCGCTCGACTGGACGCTGGACCTGGTCGGCAAGGCCGAGTCGGTGGTGATGATGCATCGCCGCGACGGCTTCCGCGCCGCGCCGGCCTCGGTCGCCAAGATGAGGGAATTGTGCGAGCAGCTGGAGATGCAGTTCGTGGTGGGCCAGATCAGCGGCTACGAGGAAAAGGACGGCCTGCTCACCGAGATCAAGGTGACGGGCGCCGACGGCGTCACGCGCCGCCTGCCGCTGGACGACCTGCTGGTGTTCTTCGGCCTGTCGCCCAAGCTGGGACCCATCGCCGAATGGGGCCTGGACCTGGAGCGCAAGCAGATCAAGGTGGACACTGAGAAGTTCGAGACCAACATCCCCGGCATTTTCGCGGTGGGCGATATCAATACCTACCCCGGCAAGAAGAAGCTGATCCTCTCGGGCTTCCATGAAGCCGCGCTGGCCGCCTTCGGGGCCGCTCCCTATATCTTCCCCGAGAAGAAAATCCACATGCAGTACACCACCACCTCGCCGAAGCTGCACAAGATACTCGGCGTCGATTCGCCGGTGTTCGACTGAGCCAGGCGCTGCGTCCCGCAAGTGGACACAGCATCAAAAAAGGCGCTTCGTGGCGATTTTTATGGCATAAATCCAAAAAAATGCCTACAATGTGGCCCTGCCTCGGAACACTGGGGCGGAACCAGAAGTTTCGCAGCACCGGCGGCAAGAAGTCAGCGCGCAGGTGTTGACGAATAAAAGAGAAACTGGTTATAATCCTTTTCTCAGCTGTTCCCTGATAGCTCAGTTGGTAGAGCGACGGACTGTTAATCCGCAGGTCGCTGGTTCGAGCCCAGCTCGGGGAGCCAAAGAATGTGAAAGGCCCGCAAGAAATTGCGGGCCTTTTCCATTTGTACTTTCGTTTGTTATTGCCTGCTGCCAATTGCCTGTTGGTATTGGCTCGCCCCTTGCGCTCCTCCAAACGGCATGGCTAAGTCTGCGCCTGCCGTGACGCCTTCCCGAACAATCCGCACTCGAGATCGCTCTCGAATTCCTCGATCCAGCCCGGGCCCTCGCTTGCGTCATATATGCTCTGCGCATCCGTTGCCAGCCGCCGCACGCTGACCTGCCGCGGTCTCACGTCGCCATTGGCCGGCTCGCCCCCCTCATCCTTGATCTCGAAATCCTCCGGAGCGAAGCCCAGGCGTGCGCAGAGGGTTGCGACTGCGCTTTGCTCATCTTCGGGGAATTGTGGAAACAAATGCTTGGCCATCGCACTCTCCCATCGAGTCGATCGGATGCCGCGAGGCGCGCGGCTGCGCAGGGCGGGCCACATGGGCCGCCCCAGGACTTGCCGCGGCTTGCCCGCGGCAATCTCAACGGATCACGGCACGCTAGCGCGCGTGCCGGCTATTGATGACCGCTTCGGCCACGCTGGCCGGCGCTTCCGTATAGTGCTTGAATTCCATCGTGTAGGTGGCGCGTCCCTGGGTCAGCGAACGCAGCGACGTCGAGTAGCCGAACATGGTGGCCAGCGGCACTTCCGCGCGCACCAGCTTGCCGCCGCCGCCCGCGATGTCCTCCATGCCGTGCACCATGCCCCGGCGCGAGGACAGGTCGCCCATCACGTTGCCGGTGAACTCTTCCGGTGTTTCCACTTCCACCGACATCATCGGCTCGAGCAGGATGGGCTTGGCGCGGCGCATGCCGTCCTTGAACGCCATCGAACCGGCCATGCGGAAGGCATTCTCGTTCGAATCGACATCGTGATAGGAGCCGAATACCAGCGTGGCCTTCACATCCACCACCGGGTAGCCGGCCAGCACGCCCGACGCCAGCGTTTCCCGAATGCCCTTGTCGACGGCAGGAATGAACTCGCGCGGCACCACGCCACCCTTGATGGCGTCGACAAATTCATAGCCCTTGCCCGGGGCCTGCGGCTCCAGATCGAGCACCACGTGGCCATACTGGCCACGCCCGCCGGATTGCTTGATGAACTTGCCTTCGATGTCCTTCGCCGCCTGCTTGATGGTCTCGCGATACGCCACCTGCGGCTTGCCAACGGAGGCCTCCACACCGAACTCGCGCCGCATGCGGTCCACCAGGATTTCGAGGTGCAGCTCACCCATGCCCGAGATGATGGTCTGGCCCGATTCCTCGTCGGTATGCACGCGGAACGACGGGTCTTCCTGCGCCAGCCGATTCAGCGCCAGGCCCATCTTTTCCTGGTCGGCCTTGGTCTTCGGCTCGACCGCCTGGGAGATCACCGGATCGGGGAAGCTCATGCGCTCAAGAACGATCACGTGATCGGGATCGCACAGCGTATCCCCGGTGGTGGCCTCCTTGAGCCCCACCGCCGCGGCAATATCGCCCGCCCGCACTTCCTTGATTTCGCTGCGCACATTGGCGTGCATCTGCAGGATCCGCCCGAGCCGCTCCTTCTTCTCCTTGAGCGGGTTGTACACGGTGTCGCCGGAGTTCACCACGCCCGAGTAGACGCGGAAGAAAATCAGTTGCCCGACGAAGGGGTCGGTCATGATCTTGAATGCCAGCGCGGAAAACGGCTCGTCGTCGTTGGGATGGCGCTCCGCTTCCTTGTCGTCCAGCGTGTGGCCGAGAATGGCGGGCACATCCGCCGGCGACGGCAGGTAGTCGATCACCGCATCGAGTAGCGTCTGCACGCCCTTGTTCTTGAAAGCGCTGCCGCACAGCATTGGCACGATTTCGTTGGCGACAGTGCGCTTGCGCAGGGCCGCCTTGATTTCGTCTTCGGTCAGCGGCTCGCCGCCGAGGTATTTGTGCAGGAGTTCATCGCTGGCCTCTGCCGCGGCCTCGACCATCTTCTCGCGCCACTCCCTGGCGAGCCCCAGCAGTTCGGGCGGCACCTCGCGATACTCGAAGTGAAGCCCCTGGCTGGTGTCGTCCCAGACGGTGGCCTTCATCTTGACCAGGTCGATCACGCCCTGGAAACCGTCCTCCGCGCCGATCGGCACCTGGATCGGCACCGGCGTGCCCTTGAGCCGCTCAGCGATCTGCGCGCGCACCCGGAAGAAATCCGCGCCGACGCGGTCCATCTTGTTGACAAAGGCGATGCGCGGCACCTTGTACTTGTTGGCCTGGCGCCAGACCGTTTCCGACTGCGGCTGCACGCCGCCCACGGCGTCGTAGACCATGCAGGCGCCATCGAGCACGCGCATCGAACGCTCCACCTCGATGGTGAAGTCCACGTGGCCGGGGGTGTCGATGATATTGATGCGATGTTCAGGATAGTTGTTGGCCATCCCCTTCCAGAACGCCGTGGTGGCGGCCGAGGTGATGGTGATGCCGCGCTCCTGCTCCTGCTCCATCCAGTCCATGGTGGCCGCGCCATCATGGACTTCGCCGATCTTGTGATTGACCCCGGTGTAGAACAGGATGCGCTCGGTGGTGGTGGTCTTGCCAGCGTCGATATGCGCGCTGATACCGATGTTCCGATAGCGCTCGATGGGGGTTTTGCGGCTCACGGTGATCTCCTGTTGGGCATCACTCAAAAGAGTAACACTTCTACAGGCGCCGCATCATGCGGCACGCCACGGGCGGCACGCAGGGCCGGGGCACCGCCGGCACGAGCGGGCGCGATCGTGCTTCAAGGCGCCGCAGTGACGCAAAAAGCGCAGCACGCAAGACAAAAAAACCCGCCGGACTATGGACGGGCTTTTGAGTAAAATGATGCCTGGTTGCGGGGGCAGGACTCGAGCCTGCGACCTTCGGGTTATGCGCCCGACGCGCTGCCAACTGCTCCACCTCGCGCCAGAGGGGCGCACTATACGCCACTCTCGCGGATTTGCAAAGCGTTTTCAGCAGGCTTTCTTGACAGCATTTACGTAAACGTGTAAAAGCAAGTGCGCGCATTCTTTGCGCTCAAAAAAGGATTTTTCCATGGAAACTGGTACCGTCAAGTTCTTCAACGCCCAGAAGGGTTTTGGCTTCATCACCCCGGACGCTGGTGGCAAGGACTTGTTCGTCCACATCTCTCAGGTTCGCGGGGGTGCTCCGCTGCAAGATAACCAGCGAGTGCAATACCAGTCGCAACAGGGCAAGAAGGGTCCTGAAGCGGCCAATGTTTCCCCCGTTTGAACCCGCCGCTTTGCGGCAATGCTAAAGGACAGAATTGACTAAGATCGTCTTGAAACCCGGTGAGCCCGTTGAAGTTGCAATGCGGCGTTTCCGTAGGGCCATCCTCCAGACCGGCCTGATCGTTGAACTCAAGAGCCGTACCGCTTACGAGAAGCCCACGACCGAGCGCAAGCGCAAGAAGAAGGCTGCGGAATCGCGCCTTCGCAAGCGTCTGCGCATGCAGATGTTGCCGAAGAAGATGTACTGATTTCGGCACCGCAAGCGGCAAGCGCGCTCTGACGCGACCTGCCGCCGGCCGCGCAAGATCCGCCAGTCACGCCTGGCGGATTTCTCGTTTTAGCGGCGCCGTCGGCTGTCCGGTCCTAGCGGACCAGACACCGCCGACCGGCCCTTCCTTCGCCCTGCCCGTCGTTCCATCCGGTTCGAGCGCGGCCGGCGTATTGCACGCGCACGCCTGTAGCGCATGGTGCGACCCCCTCCCCCGATTTATCTCCTGGCATGCATGGCTGGCCCCTGCACGCATGGTGTCATGCGCCTGGCACGCTTCAACCCGCGCGGCCAGCCGGATCATAGGCGCCCAGCTCGAACAACTGCGTTTCCGCAGCCTCGATACGCCGCACCGCATCGACGCCATGGCATGACACCAGCAACTCGATCAGGCTCTCGACCGCGGCCACGCCGGCCACCGTCGATGGGAAAAACGATGGACTTTGCACCGCGATCGGCACCGTGGCATCGGCATGTAGCGCGATGGGCGCCAACAGGCTATCGGTGATCGCCACCAGCTTGCAGCCGACGGCACGCGCCGCCTCCGCCACCAGGCGCGCTTCGCTTGAATAAGGCGCGAAACTGGCGACCACGACCGCATCCCCGGCCTCCAGCCCGCGCAGGTCCATCTCCAGGCCGCCGCCATGGCTGCCGATCAGCGTCACGCTGGGACGGAACAGGCGATACAGGTAGTGGAAGGCGTGGGCAATCGGATGCGAGGCACGAAAGCCCGCCACGTGCACATGCCGGGCCTGCGCAACCAGCCTGGCGACAGCCGCCAGCTGCGATACGTTCCTGGCCTCGGTTTGGGTCAGGTTGAGGCGCTGGGCTTCGAACATTTCCGCCACCATGCCGCCGCTGTCGGTTTGCCGGGCCAGTGACGCGGCCTTCCTGGCATAGCCCTCAGGCACGGCGCGCACGCGTGCAACGAAGATTTCCCGCAGTTCCGGCCAGCCCGAGAATCCCAGGCGCTGCGCCAGGCGGACCAGCGTCGACGACTGCACGCCCGCGCTGGTGGCAATCGAGCGCATCGAGGAAACCGCGACGTCGTCCGGATGATCCATCAGGTAGCGCGCACCCTGCTGGAACTGGGGGCTCAACGTGGCGAACTCCGCCCGCAGCGCGGCCATCAGCTCGTCGAAGCCCGCCACTTGTTGTTGCTCCTCACGCATGATCAGCGTCCTCCTCGCTTGCGCCTGTATGCGCTCCGGATAGTACAAGAAGCGCGCGTCCTGCTGGTGACGCTCCGCCATGAAACTCCGGATACACAAATATACATCATTCGATGTTGCCACAAGCACTCAAGCAACATTTGTTGCATTGCCGGCGATCGCTCCCTACAATCGTTGCAAGCCAGATGGCTGATCGACCAGCACCCAGGAAGCAAAGCATGTCCCACGTATTCCACCGCGACCCGCGCCAGACACTCGCCACCGCAACCGGTGGCAGCGGCATCGAGCTGATCGACAGCGAAGGCCGCCACTATCTCGACGCCAGCGGTGGCGCGGCAGTCTCCTGCCTCGGCCATGGCAACCCGCGCGTGGTGGAAGCGATCCAGCGCCAGGCAGCCACGCTGGCTTATGCACACACCTCATTTTTCACCACCGAAGTCGCCGAGACGCTGGCGACCACGCTGGCCAATGCGGCGCCGGGCGACCTGAACCACGTCTACTTTGTGTCCGGGGGATCCGAGGCGGTCGAGGCTGCGCTCAAGCTGGCGCGGCAATACTTCGTCGAGATCGGCCAGCCGCAGCGGCGCCATTTCATTGCGCGCCGGCAGAGCTATCACGGCAATACGCTGGGGGCGCTGGCCATCGGCGGCAATGCGTGGCGGCGCGAGCCCTTCCTGCCGCTGCTTGTGCCCGCCGAGCATGTCTCGCCCTGCTATGCCTACCGCGAGCGGCTGCAGGATGAAAGCAACGAGCAATATGCCCAGCGCCTGGCCGACGAACTGGAAGCCCGCATCCTCGCGCTGGGCCCGGACTCGGTCTGCGCCTTCGTGGCCGAAACCGTGGTCGGCGCCACCGCGGGCGCGGTCCCTCCGGTGGGCGACTATTTCCGCAAGATCCGTGCGGTCTGCGACAAATACGGCGTGCTGCTGATCCTGGATGAAGTGATGTCAGGCATGGGCCGGACCGGCTACCTGTTCGCCTGCGAGGAAGACGGCGTGGTGCCCGACCTGCTGGTCATCGCCAAGGGTCTCGGCGCGGGCTACCAGCCGGTCGGCGCGATGCTGGCGACGGATCGCATCTACCAGGCGGTGGTAGGCGGCTCAGGCTTCTTCCAGCATGGCCATACCTATATCGGCCACGCGATTGCCTGCGCCGCCGCGCTGGCGGTGCAGCAGCAGATTGCCGAGCGCGGGCTGCTGGCCAACGTGCTGGCGCGCGGCGAGCAGTTGCGGAGCAGCCTGCGCGAGTTGCTGGGCGAACATCCGAACGTGGGCGACATCCGCGGCCGCGGCCTGTTCGTGGGCGTGGAACTGGTGGCCGATCGCGCCAGCAAGGCGCCGCTGCCCCCCAACGCGCGCACGCACGCCCGCCTGAAGCGCGATGCCATGGAGCGCGGCCTGCTGGTCTATCCGATGGGAGGCACGATCGACGGCAAGCTCGGCGACCACGTGCTGCTTGCCCCGCCCTTCATCTGCACCTCGGCCGACATCGAGCGCATTGCGTCGCGCCTGGCCGAGTCCATTCAAGCGGTGACCGGCCACGCGAGCCCCGGCATCTGACACAGGTTTCGAGCCAATCCGGCATGAAGGCGGCACCAAGGCGCCACCCACCAGGAGAGAGGAAAGCATGAGGCGATTCATCCGAGCAGGACTCATCAGTGCCGCGGCCGCACTGGCATGCGCCGCGGCAAGCGCACATGCCGAGGAGGCCCTGGGCCCGACACTGACGAAGATCCGCGATGCCGGCCAGATCACCATCGGCCACCGCACGTCGAGCATTCCCTTCTCCTACTACGACGCGAACCAGCAGGTGGTGGGCTTTTCACAGGACCTTTGCCAACGGGTGATCGACGAGGTCAAGACGCGCCTGAAGAAACCCGCGCTGCAGGTCAACATGATCCCGGTCACGCCGCAGAACCGCATGACGCTGGTGCAGAACGGCACCGTGGACCTGGAGTGCGGCGTGACCACCAACCTCAAGGCGCGCCAGCAACAGGTGGCGTTCTCCACCACCTTTTTCATCGCGGGCACCCGCCTGCTCACGCGCAAGGATAGCGGCGTGCACGACTTCCCCGACCTGAACGGCCACGCGGTGGTCACGCTGGCGGGCACCACCTCGGAGCGCATCCTGCGCAAGCTCAACGATGAGAAGAAGGCAAACCTGCAGATCCAGAGTGCGAAGGAGTACGCCGAGGCCTTCCTGGTGTTGCAGTCCGGCCGCGTGCAGGCATTCATGATGGACGACGTGCTGCTGTCGGGGGCGCGCACGCTGGCGCAAAAACCGGACGATTGGGTCGTCACCGGCACCCCGCAGTCGTTTGAAGCCTACGGCTTCATGATGCGCAAGGACGATCCGCAGTTCAAACAGCTGGTGGACGGCACGCTGTCTGGCGTGATGAAAAGCGGCGAGATCCGCAAGCTCTACGACAAATGGTTCATGAGCCCGGTGCCGCCCAAGAACATCAACTTCCAGTTCGCCATGAGCCCGGAACTGACGCGCCTCTATGCGGCGCCGAACGACCAGGCCTTCGACTGAACGCGGGCGCCACGGTGGCATGGGCCGCGCGGCCGCGACGGGCAAGCGCATCGCCGATCACCAGCAGGATGATCGGAACACCACCGAGGGGCGCCCCGCTGGAACAGGCAAGTCAGCCTGCCGGCATCGGAAACACCAGGCAGGTCGTCGTGCTGTAAGCATACAGCTTGCCCCGCGTGTCGACTATGCGGCCCTCGGCGATGCCGATCTGCGTGGTCAGGCCGATGACCCCTGCCCTCGCCGTCATTCTTGCCGTAACTCTTGCCGAAGTGGCAGGCGCGAACCAGCAAGACTACCGCATCCGCGAACTCTTGCTGCGGCGCGCCACAAAGCCGCCGCGCCACTGCCTGCATAATGGCGGATATTGCGCCCGCCGTGCGCCCAACCCACGCTCCTGCCTTGACTGCCATTCTCGAACTACGCAATGTAAGCAAGCGATACGGCGACACCGTCGTGGTCGACGACCTCAGCCTGAGCGTGCAGCGTGGCCAGTGCTTTGGCCTGCTGGGACCCAACGGCGCCGGCAAGACCACCACGCTGCGCCTGCTGCTGGGCCTGACCACGCCGGCTTCGGGCACGCTCACGCTATGCGGCGAGCCGATTCCGCAACGCGCGCCCCAGGCCCGCATGCGCGTGGGCGTGGTGCCGCAGTTCGACAACCTCGACCCCGATTTCACCGTGGTGGAAAACCTGCGCATCTTTGGCCGCTACTTCGGCCTGGCGCGCGCCGAGATCGAGCGCCGCGTGCCCGCGCTGCTGGAGTTCGCGCGACTGGAAAGCCGCGCCGGGGCGCAGGTGCGGGACCTGTCGGGCGGCATGCGCCGGCGCCTGACGGTGGCGCGCGCGCTGATCAACGACCCCGACCTGCTGGTGATGGACGAGCCCACCACAGGGCTCGATCCGCAGGCGCGCCACCTGATCTGGGAACGCCTCAAATCGCTGCTGGCCAGCGGCAAGACCATCCTGCTGACCACCCATTTCATGGAAGAAGCGGAGCGCCTGTGCAACTACCTGTGCGTCATCGACAGCGGCCGCAAGATCGCCGAAGGCAAGCCGCATGATCTGATCGACAGCCAGATCGGCTGCGACGTGGTGGAAGTCTATGGCGACAACCTCGATCCCTTGCGCGGCAAGCTGCAACCACTCGCCACGCGTACCGAGATGAGCGGCGAGACGCTGTTCTGCTATGTGAAGGAGCCCGCGCAACTGCTGGCCGCGCTGCATGGCCGCAGCGACGTGCGTTACCTGCACCGGCCCGCCAACCTGGAAGACGTCTTCCTCAAGCTGACCGGCCGCGAGATGCGCGACTGAGCCGCAACGAACAGCGACCGAACACAGCGACCGAACACGAATGAACATGAGCGAACAAGACTCCCGCCCCGCAGCCACGCCGGCCGCCGCCGCGCCGCGGCATGCCCCCTTGCAGCAGCATTACCCGCAGCCGCTGCTGCCGATGAACATGAGCAACTGGACCTTGGTCTGGTACCGCAACTTCATGGTGTGGAAGAAGCTGGCGATCCCCTCCATGATCGGCAATCTGGCCGATCCGATGATCTACCTGTTCGGGCTTGGCCTTGGCCTCGGCCTGCTGGTGGGGCAGGTCAACGGCGTGTCCTACATCGCCTTCCTCGCCGCCGGCACCACGGCTTCGAGCGTGATGATGTCGGCCAGCTTCGAGTCCATGTATTCCGCCTTCTCGCGCATGCATGTGCAGCGCACCTGGGAGGCCATCATGCATGCGCCGCTGACCCTGGGCGACGTGGTGCTGGGCGAGATCATGTGGGCCGCCAGCAAGGCGGTGCTGTCGGGCCTGGCCATCATGCTGGTGGCGGGCGCGCTGGGCTATGCCCGGATGCCGGGCGCGCTGCTGGCGCTGCCGGTGATCGTGCTGGCCGGCATCGCCTTCGCCAGCCTGGCCATGATCGTCACGGCGCTGGCGCCCAGCTATGACTTCTTCATGTTCTACCAGACGCTGGTGATGACGCCGATGCTTCTGCTCTCCGGCGTGTTCTTCCCGCTGGAGCAATTGCCCGCGGGGGCGCAGGCCGCCACCCGGGTGCTGCCGCTGGCGCATGCGGTGGCAATGATCCGCCCCATCATGCTGGGGCGCCCGATCGACAATCTGGCGTTGCACCTGACCGTGCTCGGCGGCTACGCGGCCGTGGCGCTGGTGGTCGCGCTGATGCTGCTGCGCCGGCGCCTGCTGCGCTGAGGTCCGGCAATGTCCATGCCATTTCGAATGTCCGTCGGGGTTGCCCCCAAGGGAAAAGATACGCCAACGTGGCATATCGTGCCGGCAGGCATGCGCGGCGTCGCCCGCGGTGCGCCCCTATTGGCCATATTAGGCGTGGGCTGCGGCCTGGCGGCCTGCAGCGTGGTAGGCGCCACGGTGGCGGTGGGCAGTGCCGCGGTATCCACCGTGACCACGGTCGGCTCGGCGGCGATCAGTGTGGGGTCGACGGTGGTCGAGACGACCTATGACGTGACCAAGGCGGGCGTGAAGGCGGCGGCCGGCAGCGGCGACTAGGACGCCGGCGCGCCAGGGGCGCCATGGCGGCGGCCCGGCTGGACTCAGCCCTGCAAGCCGCGCAGCAGGTCTGCTTTCAGGTCCGCCACGGATTCGAGCCCCACCGCCAGACGGATCAGCCCTTCGCCGATGCCTGCCGCGGCCTTGGCCTCCGGGCTGACGCGGGCATGCGTGGTGGTGTAGGGATGGGTCACCGTGGTACGCGTGTCGCCCAGGTTGCCGGTGATCGAACACAGCCGGGTGTTGTCGAGCACGCGCCAGGCATTGGCGCGCTGCTGCTCCGGCGTATCGCCCTTGAGTTCGAACGACACGATGGCGCCGCCGCCGCTCTGCTGGCGCATGGCGACTTCGTACTGCGGATGGGATTTCAGCGCCGGATGATAAACCCGCGCCACGGCCGGATGCGCCTCCAGGAATTCGGCCAGCGCCAGCGCGCTTGCGCTGTGGCGCTCCATGCGGATCGCCAGCGTTTCCATGCCCTTGAGCAGCACCCAGGCATTGAAGGCCGACAGCGTCGGGCCGGCCGTGCGCACGAAGGGAAACACCTTGCCCATGATGAAATCGTGCGAGCCCAGCACCGCGCCGCCCAGCACGCGGCCCTGCCCGTCGATATGCTTGGTGGCCGAATGCACCACGATGTCGGCACCGAATTTCATCGGCTGCTGCAGCGCCGGCGAACAGAAACAGTTATCCACCACCAGCAGCGCGCCGGCGTTGTGGGCGATGTCCGCCACCGCGGCAATGTCGGCCACTTCGGTCAGCGGGTTGGACGGCGTCTCCAGGAAGAACAGCTTGGTATTCGGCTTGACCGCCGCGCGCCAGGCCGCCAGGTCGGTGCCGTCGACGAAGGTGGCCTCCACGCCGAACTTGCCGAAGATATTGGAGAACAGCGTCATGGTCGAGCCGAAGATGGCCCGCGAGCTGACCAGGTGGTCGCCCGCCTGCATCGCCGACATCACGATCGACATGATCGCGCTCATCCCGGACGCGGTCGCCATGCAGGCCTCCATGCCTTCCAGCGCGGCCAGGCGGCTCTGGAACATGGCCACGGTGGGATTGGTGAAGCGCGAGTAGGTGAAGCCCGTTTCCGAGTTGGCGAAGCGCTCGGCGGCCTCGGCAGCGCTGTTGAAGCAGAAGCTGGAGGTCAGGTACATCGCCTCCGAGTGCTCCATGAACTCGCTGCGCATGGTGCCGGCGCGCACGCCGAGCGTATCGATGTCAAGGGAGTCGAGAGGAAGCGGTTCGTTCATGATGGAGAGGCGGTGGTACCCGCGCGGTTATCCGTGTAAGAGGTGTCAGCCACGCTGCCCGCTAGTATCCYGAATCTGAAATTCGTTGAGAAAATAAGTGTGCCGAGAAGGCGTGCGAGCCTAGGAACGAAGCGCAGCAAGGCTGGAGCCTTGCGAGCATTTGTGACGACGGATCGCGCGTCTTATCGGCAGACTTATTCAACGAATTTGTGATTCAGGATACTAGTGGCAGCCATAAAAAAGCCCGTGCGATCCGTGGCCGGGGGCCGAATCGACGGGCTGCTTGTGTTCGTGGGGATAAGCCCCGCGCTGCGGCGGGAATCCGGCTTGCCATTGTGCCGTTGCTGCGCACAACCGGGAAGCCGGCGTTCCGCTTTAGCTGTTTCGGGCATTTCCCTGTGACGGGCAATTCCTGTTCCGGAATCGGCATAACCCTCCGGCAGGACCCGCGTCCGCAAGCTGACAATCAAATCGACGCCCGGCCATGTTACGGCCGGGCGTCGCTTCCCGTCAACTCCACGGCGTTGCCGCCGGCGTGCCCGTCTCCACCCGCTGCCGTTACTCGTTGCCGCCCGAGCGCTGCAAGTGCAGCTGCGAGCGCTCGCTCTCGCCCTGGCCGCCGTTGCCTTCGCGATCCGCCTGGCTGCGCGCGGTTTCCAGGCGTGCCAGGTAGGCTTCGTCGATATCGCCCGTGACGTAGCGGCCATCGAAGCACGAGGTGTCGAAGTCGTTCAGCTTCGGGTTGATGTCGCGCACGGCCTGCTTCATGGCTTCGACGTCCTGGTAGACCAGCTTGTCGGCGCCGATGATGCGGGCAATTTCTTCATCCGTGCGGCCGTAGGCAACCAGCTCGCTGCGGGTAGGCATATCGATGCCGTACACATTGGGGAACTTCACCGGCGGCGCGGCCGAGGCGAAGATCACCTTGTTGGCGCCCGCTTCGCGCGCCATCTGCACGATCTCGAAGGACGTGGTGCCGCGCACGATGGAATCGTCCACGATCAGCACGTTCTTGCCCTTGAACTCCACGCCCATGGCGTTGAGCTTCTGGCGCACCGACTTCTTGCGCACGGCCTGACCGGGCATGATGAAGGTGCGGCCGATATAGCGGTTCTTGAAGAAGCCTTCGCGATAGTTCACGCCCAGCTTGTTGGCCACCTGCATGGCGGCCGGACGACTGGAATCGGGGATCGGCATCACCACGTCGATATCGCCGGCAGAGACTTCGCGGCGGATTTTCTCGGCCAGGTAATCGCCCATGCGCAGGCGCGCGTCGTACACGGGCACGCCATCGATGCACGAATCCGGGCGGGCCAGGTAGACGTATTCGAAGATGCACGGCGTGAGCACGGGGTTATCGGCGCACTGCTGCGTGTAGAGATGGCCGTCGAGGTCGATGAAGATGGCCTCGCCGGGCGCCACGTCGCGTTCGAGCTTGTAGCCGATGCCTTCGAGCGCCACCGACTCCGATGCCACCATCCACTCCTTGCCGGTCGGCGTTTCCACGCTGCCCAGGCACAGCGGACGGATGCCGAAAGGATCGCGCACGGCCAGCATGCCGTAGCCGGCGATCTGCGCGGCAATGGCGTACGAGCCACGCACGCGGCGATGCATGCCGGCCACGGCCTTGAAGATCGTGGGCGGATCCAGCGCCAGGCCGCTGCTGGCGCGTTGCAGCTCGTCGGCCAGCACGTTGAGCAGCACTTCGGTGTCGGAGTGCGTGTTGATGTGACGACGATCGCGGCTGAACAGCTCCTCGTGCAACTGTTTCCAGTTGGTCAGGTTGCCGTTGTGGGCCAGGATCACGCCGTAGGGCGCATTGACGTAGAACGGTTGGGCTTCTTCCTCGCTCGAAGCCGAACCGGCGGTGGGGTAACGCACCTGGCCGATGCCGGCGGCACCAGGCAGGCCGCGCATATTGCGCGTGCGAAACACGTCGCGCACCAGGCCGTTGGCCTTGTGCATGTGGAAGGTGCTGCCATTTGCGGTAGCGATGCCGGCTGCATCCTGTCCGCGGTGTTGCAACAGCAGCAGGCTGTCGTAAATCAATTGGTTAACGGGCGTGGAGGAAACCACACCGACGATACCGCACATGCCAAGCTCCCAGGAAAGGCGTTTGAATCAGGGTGCGGCCCCGCCCTGCAGGGAGGAGCCCGCGTACTACCAGCCGGGCGGGTCTGCCCGGCTTCATGTCATGTCTTGACGTACCTGGCGACTTCAGGGGGCAGCCAGGGCCGCAGCGACTMCATCGCCTGCATCACATAAGGCCGGGACAGCGCGTCGCGCCAGAATGCCTCCTCGGGCAGCTTGGTGAACCCGGCCACGGTCACCAGGAACATCACCACCAGCGCACCGCGCAACAGCCCGAACACCAGCCCGAGGCCACGGTCGGCGGGCTTGAGCCCGGTCCTTTCGAGCAACTGGCCGAGCACCGTGCCCGCCAGCGCGGCAGCAATCACGGTGCCGATGAACACCACCCCGAAGCCCAGTGCGCTACGCGCCAGCTGGCCACCGGGTACCGAATCGGGAATCCAGCCAGCCGCGGTACCCGCGAAATGGTAGGCCACCAGGAACGCCACCACCCAGCCGATCAGCGCGAGCACCTCCCGCACCAGCCCGCGCAGCACGCCGATCAGGCCCGAGGCGACGAGGATGAAAACAACGCTGTAATCGAAAAAGGTCGGCTGCATGCGTAATACGATGTTCCGGCGCGGCGGCTGGCGTCTGGCCCAGCCGGCCCCGGCCTTTACTGTTCGACCACCTTGGCGGTCAGGCCCACGTCGCGCACCCGCTTCTCGGCAGCGTCGGCCGCGCCGCGATCGGAGAAGGGTCCGGCGCGCAACAGCACCCGCTCGCCATCGGCCAGGACTTTTTTCTCCATATAGGCGGGGATCTTGGCTGCCTTGAGCTTGCTGAGCCACCCCTTGGCCTTCTCCTCCGAGGAAAAAGCGCCGATCAGCACCAGGAACTTGCTGCTTTCCGGCTTGGCGTCGGCGCGGGCGGCGGGCTTGTCGGCAACTTTCTCGGCAGGTGCCGCGGTGGCGGGCTTGGCCGCGGCAGCTTCGGCAACCAGTTCCTCGCCGGCATCGAGCGCCTGGCTATCGAGCCTGGATTGCGGCGCCGGCGGCAGTGGATCCACCTTGCGCGCATCGGGCTTCACCTTGTCGCCCGCGCCGCCCGGGCCACCGTCGATCTTTACCAGGACATTGTCGACGACAGGCCTTGGCTGGGTCTCGAAGACGATCGGCAGCACGATGACGGCAGCCGCCATCAGCACCACCGCGCCGATCAGGCGCCGGCGCGCCCGCTGCTTCTGCGGGAATTCCGGGTCGAGCGTGTCGTCTGCGTACTCCTCGGCCAGGCGTCGCGACGAAGCGATGCCTGCACCCGGATCCGAACGCGAGCGGCGAGTGCGCTCCGGTGCCGGGGCGTTGCCCTTGCGGGAAGAAAACAGCGAAAGCAGGCCCATAGATTGGTTCGGTGCGACGGCCGCAAAACCGGCCGTTGAAATTGGCGCTCAGATTGCGCGGCGATTTGCCCCGGTGTTAGCCCCGGATCACTGCCCGGCGGCCGCGCGACTCAATTTGCCCGGGTGGCGCGATATGCCATCACGCCGGCCACGGTGTAGAACGATCCGAAGACCAGAATTCTATCATCCTCGGTCGCTCTGCCGAGGGCATCCCGGTAAGCCGCCTCCGGGCTGGGAAAGCAGGCCGCCGTGGCATCGGGCCCGGGATGGAAACCGCCCTCTTCCAGCTTCTCCAGCAGATCCGCGGCGCTGGCCGCGCGCGGCGTCGGCAGATCGCACAGGCACCAGTGGTCGACCTTGTCGGCCAGATGGCGCAGCACGCCGGCGAGGTCCTTGTCCTCCATCGAGCCGAACACCGCGTAGGTGTAGCGGAAGAAGCCCATGTTTTCGAGGTTCTGGCCGAGCGCGGCGGCCGCGTGCGGATTGTGCGCCACATCAAGGATCACCGCCGGGCGCCCCGGCAAGACCTGGAAGCGCCCCGGCAATTCGACGAAGGCCAGCCCGTTGCGCACTTCCTGGGCGCTGACCGGCAGGCGCGGACGCATGGCCTGCAGCGCGGCCAGCGCGGCCGAGGCGTTGAGCAACTGGTTGGCGCCGCGCAGCGCCGGATAACCCAGGCCACTGAGCTTGCGCCCGCGGCCGCTCCACTCCCACTGCTGGCGCTCCTGGCCCTTGGACGCCTGATGCTGGAAGTCCCGGCCCACCAGCCAGAGGTCCGCGCCGATGGCCTCGGCATGTTCGATCACCGAGTTCGGGGGCATTGGATCCCCCACGATGGCCGGCACCTCGGGACGGAAGATCCCCGCCTTCTCGTAGCCGATCTTCTCGCGCGTGTCGCCCAGGTAATGCGTATGGTCGATGTCCACGCTGGTCAGGATGGCGCAATCGGTGTCGATCACGTTGACCGCGTCTAGCCTGCCGCCCAGACCCACCTCCAGGATCATCGCATCGAGCCCCGCCGCGGCGAAAGCATGGATGATGGCCAGCGTGGTGAATTCGAAATACGTCAGGCTCACCGGATCGGCAAAGCTGGTGCGCGCGCGCTCCACCGCCTCGAAATGCGGCAGCAGTTGCGCGTCGGTGGCGAACTCGCCATTGATGCGCGCGCGCTCATTGAACGACATCAGGTGCGGCGAGGTATGGCAACCGACCTTGTAGCCGGCCTCCAGCAGGATGCGCTCCAGCATGGCGCAGGTGGAACCCTTGCCGTTGGTGCCGCCGACGGTGAACACCACCGCGTCGATGCGCAGTCCCAGAGCCTCCTTGACGCGGGTGATGCGCGCCAGGCCCATGTCGATGCCGACCGGATGGGCGGATTCGAGATGGGATAGCCATTCGGGGAGGGAGGCAAAGATGGGCATGATGGGGATACAGGTTGTTCGGGTGTCTGGCTTAATTGGAGCCGGTTAACTCTAACTTCAACTTCAATTTCAACTTCAACTTCAAAGGCTTAAAGTCAAAGGCCTAAAGTCAAAGGCGGTTTCACCCCCCTGCGGGGGGCGACCTACTTTTTTGTCTTGCCAAAAAAGTAGGCAAAAAAGGCGCGCCGGATGGGGCGACACCCCGAGGCGCCCCATACGGCCTGGTAAACCTGCACGGCTCGCTTCGCATCGCGGGACGGTGTGGCCCGCCCCTCGGGCGCTTCACACGGCTACCAATCGTTATTTGGACGGACTCGCTCCTGCAAACGCCCGCCCTCTCCCGCAGGGGGAGGGGAAACCGCCTTTGACTTTAAGCCTTTGACATTGAAGTCAAGCAGTTATCCCCAAAAGCGAAAAAGCGCGAACAACCGTCCGCGCCTGATCACATCAACAAACCCAACCGTTACGCCACCGCATCCGCCGGCTGCTTCTGCAGCAAGGCCAGCAACTGTGCCAGTTCGGCCCGCAGCTTCCGACGATCGATAATCATATCGATAGCGCCCTTCTGCAACAGGAACTCAGCCCGCTGGAAGCCTTCAGGCAGCTTTTCACGCACAGTCTGCTCAATCACGCGCGGCCCGGCGAAGCCGATCAACGCCTTGGGCTCGGCGATAACAACATCGCCCAGGAACGCAAAGCTGGCCGACACGCCACCCATGGTGGGATCGGTGAGCACGCTGATAAACGGCAGCCTGGCGTTCGACAGCTGGTTCAGCATCGACGTGGTCTTGGCCATCTGCAGCAGCGACAGCAGGCTCTCCTGCATACGCGCACCGCCCGTCGCGGTAAAGCAGATAAACGGCACCTTCTGCTCCAGCGCCGCCTGGGCGCCACGCACAAAGCGCTCACCCACCACCGAACCCATCGAGCCGCCCATGAATTCGAATTCGAAGCAGCTCACCACCACCGGGATGGTATGGATGGCACCGCCCATCACGACCATGGCATCGGTCTCGCCGGTGTCGTCCATGGCGGCCTTGATGCGGTCGGGATACTTCTTGGTGTCCTTGAACTTGAGCGCGTCGACCGGCAGGATCTCCTGGCCGATCTCATAGCGGCCTTCGGCGTCCAGCAGCCCGTCGAGGCGGGCGCGGGCGCGGATGCGCATATGGTGGTCGCACTTGGGGCAGACGTGGAGGTTGGCCTCGACGTCGGTCCGGTACAGGACCGACTCGCACGACGGGCACTTGACCCACAGCCCTTCCGGAATGCCCTTGCGGGTGGAGGGGTCGGTCTGTTGAATCTTGGGGGGGAGGAGTTTATCCAACCAGCTCATGAAAGGCTCCTTTCGGCACATGTGCGGAACATGTCAGGCCGCGAATTTACCATGCCTGCAGTCCGCAGTCCCCGTTCCGCCGGGGCTATGCGCCTGTTGCGGCACAACGGCCGCCAAAATCATGCATTTTGTCGCTTTTGCCGCCCGCGCGCCAGCACGGGTGGTGCCATACGAATCACATTCAGGCGTCGAGCGCCTGGCGGATTTCCGCGATAAAGGACTGCAGCGATTGTACTGCCAGCTCGCGCGGCGCATCTTCCAGCAGTTGCACCAGGCGGCTGCCGATCACCACGGCATCGGCCACGCTGCCGATCGTGCGCGCTGTCTGCGCATCGCGGATGCCGAAGCCCACACCGACCGGCAGGTTGGCATGGCGCTTGATCAGCGGAATGCGCGCGGCGACGCTGTCAAGGTCGATGGTGGCCGAGCCGGTCACGCCCTTGAGCGACACGTAGTACAGGTAGCCGCTCGCCAGCCTGGCCACGGCTTCGATGCGATCGTCGGTGGAGGTGGGCGCCAGCAAGAAGATCGGGTCCATGTCATGGATGCGCATCTGCGCCGCGAAAGACTCGCACTCTTCGGGCGGGTAGTCGACCACCAGCACGCCGTCGACGCCGGCGGCCGCCGCGGCCTTGGCGAAGGTCTCCTCGCCCATGCGCTCGATCGGGTTGGCGTAGCCCATCAGCACCACCGGCGTGGCGGCATCGGTCTGGCGGAACTCGGCCACCCAGGCCAGCACCTGGGTCAGGGTCACGCCATTGGCGAGCGCGCGCTCGGAGGCACGCTGGATCACCGGGCCGTCGGCCATCGGGTCGGAAAACGGCACGCCGAGTTCGATCACATCGGCGCCGCCCGCCACCAGCGCGTGCATCAGCGCGACCGTCAGGCCGGGCTCGGGATCGCCCGCGGTGATGAACGGAATCAGGCCCTTCTTGTTCTGCGCGGCCAGCGCCGCGAAAGTCGATTTGATGCGGGACATGGTCATTGAGCGAGAGTGGGCAACAGCGCGGACGGCGTGGCCAGCAAAGGCTCATCGTTCGCTGCTGCGATGTTCAGGGTAGCCGGCGCGGCCTGCGGCGAGCTGATGCACGCCGCGACGCGTTCGCGCGCCACGCGCACATACTCGGGATTCATCTCGTAGCCGACGAAGCGCCGCCCGTGCAGCGCGCAGGCCACCGCGGTGGTGCCGCTGCCGGTAAACGGGTCAAGCACCAGCCCGCCCGGCGGGCAACTGGCCAGCACCATGCGCTGCACGATATGCAACGGCTTCTGGGTGGGATGGTCGGCACGCTCCGGATCCTGCCGGTGGATGCGCGGCACGCTCCACAGATCCTTCGGGTTGTAGCCCACCTCGAGCCACTTCTTGCCCTCGAAGCGCGGACGGCTGCGCGCTTTCTTGGTCACGGCATCGTAGGGCACGCGCACGGAGTCGAGATCGAAGTAGTAGTCTCGCGCCGTGGCGAAGAAGCCGATGTTGTCGTGCACCGAGGAGTACTTGCGCGTGGTGCCACCCATGCTGGGTACGCGCCGGTCCCAGATGATCTCGTTGATCATGGTCAGGCGCTGCTTGAGCATCACGAACAGCTCCGGCGAGTATTGCCAGGTGCAAAACAGATACAGCGAGCCGCGCGGCGCCAGCTTGGGCACCACCGCGTCGATCCAGCGCGCCGACCATTCCAGGTAGGCTTGCCCGGACAGGCGGTCGGAGTCGTTGCCGTAGTCCTTGCCCAGGCCATAGGGCGGATCGGCCACGATCAGGTCGATGGAGCCGTCGGCAATGCGCTTGATGCCTTCCAGCACATCTTCCTGGTAAAGCGTCAGTTGCGGCGCGGCGAGGGGCACGGACGGGGCGCCGCCTTCAGCGGCGCCCGGCGGGAGAAAGTCGCGCATCAGAGTTTCAGCCCCGAACGCTCGGCCACGGTATGCATGTCCTTGTCGCCACGGCCCGACAGGTTCACCAGCACCAACTTGTCCTTGGGCAGCGTCGGCGCCAGCTTGCACGCGTATGCAATGGCATGGCTGGATTCCAGCGCCGGGATGATGCCTTCGATGCGGCAGCAGTCGTGGAAGGCCTTGAGCGCTTCCTCATCGGTGATCGGGACATATTCCGCGCGGCCGATATCCTTGAGCCAGGCATGCTCGGGACCCACGCCCGGATAGTCCAGGCCGGCGGAGATCGAATGCGTCTCGATGATCTGCCCGTTGGCATCCTGCAGCAGGTAGGTGCGGTTGCCGTGCAGCACGCCCGGCGAGCCGCAGATCAGCGCGGCGGCATGGCGGCCGGTCTCCAGCCCGTCGCCGGCGGCTTCCACGCCGATCAGGCGCACGTCCTTGTGCTCGATGTACGGGTAGAAGATGCCCATGGCATTGGAGCCGCCGCCCACGCAGGCGATCACTGCATCGGGCTGGCGGCCCGTCAGTTCGGGCATCTGCACCTTGGATTCTTCGCCGATCACGCACTGGAAGTCGCGCACCATCATCGGGTAGGGATGCGGGCCGGCCACGGTGCCGATGATGTAAAAGGTGTTCTCGACGTTGGTGACCCAGTCGCGCATCGCTTCATTGAGCGCGTCCTTGAGCGTCCTGGAGCCGCTTTCCACCGGCACCACGGTGGCACCCAGCAGCTTCATGCGGTAGACGTTGGCGGCCTGGCGCTTGACGTCTTCGGAGCCCATGTAGACCACGCACTCCATGCCGAAACGCGCGGCGATGGTGGCGGTGGCCACACCGTGCTGGCCGGCGCCGGTCTCGGCGATCACGCGCGGCTTGCCCATCCGCTTGGCCAGCAGCGCTTGGCCGATCACGTTATTGATCTTGTGGGCGCCGGTGTGGTTGAGGTCCTCGCGCTTGAAATAGATCTGCGCGCCGCCGAGCATCTCGCTCCAGCGCTGCGCGTGATAGATCGGCGAAGGCCGGCCGACGAAGTGCTTCAGTTCGCGGCGGTATTCCGCGTCGAACTCGGGATCTTTCTGGAAGTGGGCATAGGCTTCGCGCAGTTCGTCCAGCGCGTGCACCAGCGTCTCGGAGACAAAGGAACCACCATAGGGGCCAAAATGGCCACGGGAATCGGGCAGATCGTACATGAGTCAGCTCTTCTGAACAGGGCCCTTGCCGGTCCGGCAGGGGCGCGATGACGTTAGGGTCGTGTGCTGGGYAGGCGCAGGATATGCGGGAAGCTGGATGCCTGAACGGCAACCTGTCTCACCCGGCATCGGCGCTGCGCACGGCGCGCACGAAGGCGGCAATCCTGGCGTGGTCTTTCACGCCTTTGCCGGCCTCCACGCCGCTGCTTACATCGACGGCGTAGGGCCGCACGCGCTCAATCGCGCCAGCGACGTTTTGCGCGTTCAACCCACCACTCAAAACGATCCGAGGAGCGGCGCTTGCGGTCGGGTTGTGGGTGGGCGGAAGCCATGCCGGGGGTATCAGGGTCCAGTCGAAGACGTGCCCGCCACCGCCGTAGCCTTCGACGAAGGCATCAAGCAGCAAGGCAGCGGCATCACGATACAGATCCGCGAATTCTACCAAATCAAGGCCGGGCTGCACGCGTGCTGCGCGCAGAAACGGCAAGCGGCAGCGCTGCGCCGCCAGGGCGCAGGCCTCCGGGCTCTCGTCGCCGTGGAACTGCAGTAGCGTAAGCGGCACGCGCTCGGCCACATGGGCGATGTCGTCGGCGTCCGCGTTGACAAACAGCCCGACCACCGAAACAAAGGGGCCGGCAGCTTCGGCCAGCGCGGCGGCGCGCGCCACCTCGACAAAGCGCGGGCTGCCCGGATAAAGGATCAGGCCGATCGCGTCGGCACCGGCATCGACCGCGGCGCGCACATCTTCCTCGCGCGTGAGTCCGCAGATCTTGACGCGGGTGCGGCGCTGCGCGGCGCTGCCCGGTTCAGGCAACTGGGTCATTGGCAAACACTCCATGGAACAGGCTGGCAGCCGCGTCCGCGGCCGGGATCCCGTATTGCTCAGGATACTTCACTCCGGCCAGGTAGAGGCCGTCGGGCATGAAGGTGGGTGCTGCCTTGGCGCGACTGCGCTCGGCCAGCACTTCAGCCATCCAGCCCGGCGGGTGGCGTCCCCGCCCTACCCCCACCAGGCAACCCATCAGGTTGCGCACCATGTGATGCAGGAAGGCATTGGCGCGGAAACGCACGAACAGCCAGTCGCCGTCGGCCTTGAGGGTGATGTCGTACATGGTCTTCACGGGCGACTTCGCCTGGCACTCGGCGGCGCGGAACGCGGAGAAATCGTGTTCGCCCAGCAGGCAGGCGGCGGCGTCGCGCATGGCGCCGACGTCCAGGCCCTTGCCCGGCGGCAGCATCAGGTAGCCAGCCCTGCCGTGCACCAGCGGCACACGGAGCGGGCCTGTATAGAGCGCGTAGTAATACATGCGCTCGAAGGCCAGGAAACGGGCATGGAAGCTCTCATCGACGGGCTTGGCCCATTGCAGCGCGATGGTTGGCGGCAGGAAGGCGTTGATGCCACGCACCCAGGAGAATGGCTCCCGCGACAAATCGGTGTCGATGTGGATCACCTGCCCGAGCGCATGCACGCCGGTATCGGTGCGACCCGCCACGGTGGCCTGCACGCGGCTGCCGGCAAACCTTTCGATGGCCTCCTCGAGCCGGTCCTGCACCGTATTGCGATGCGGTTGCGACTGCCAGCCGGAGAAGGCGGTACCGTCGTAATGGAGGCCGAGGGCAATGCGGGTCATGAGGCAAAAATCGACGAGCGGAAATGGATGGGCAAAACGCGAACGAAAACGGGCCGAATCCGGCGAATCCGGCGAATCCGGCGAAAAAGCGGCCAAGGCCGGCGCTTTCAGGCCCGCATTTCAGGCCCGCAAAAGGCAAATGCGCCGGGAGCCACGCTCCCGGCGCATCCGTGGCGCGGCCGGGCGCATGGCTTGCGCACAGCCCGCCATCATACAGCCTGGCCTGTCAGGCCACGTCGCGCAGCAGGCTGCGGGCCTCCGTCTGCAGCGGATCCTGCGACTGGTCCACCACTTCCTGCAGCAGTTCCCGCGCGCCTTCCTTATCGCCGATCTCGATATAGGCCCTGGCCAGATCGAACTTGATCTGCATGTCGCGGCCACCATCGACGGATTCGGCCGACATGGTGCTCGGAGAGATACCGCGCTCCGTATCCAGCCCGCTTTCCGCGCTCACGCGGGACAGGTCGATCGGTGCGGACAACTTGCCGTCGCGCAGCATGGTGGGCGCCGGCAGCGACGATGCCCCATAGGATGTGCGCGTCTCTTCGTGCGCGTCCGCCAGGCTATCGGCTCGCGCGTCGGCGTGGCCCGCCGGGTTGAGGTCAAGCGAGATGCCGGACATGTCGAAATCGAGCGGACGGCTGCGCGTGGGCGTATCCAGCGCAGGGATATCGTCGTGGCCGTCGCGGTCATGCGGCTCCGGTACATCCATGCCGAGGCCGTCGTCCAGCCGGATGGCGAGCCCCGACAGCGACTCGTCGGCGTTGGCGAACACGCGCGAGGCCGACTCGGGCGCGGTGATCGGCGTACCGGCCGCCGGCGCGGGGAAGCCGTCCAGCGGCAGCGCCAGGTCGGCCAGGTCCGCCAGCGCGGCTTCGCGCGGCGCGGCCGCCGGATCTTGCGAAGGATCGTGGGTGCGCCACTGGTCGCCCGGCATGGTGGTGGTATCGCCGGGAGCCGTATCTGGCAACACGCTCAGGTACAAGGCGTTGCCCGGATCGAGATGCCGTCCCATCTCGGTTGCCTGTAGCCACTCAGCCCCGTGTCCGCCCGTCTGGGCAAACATTTCTTCTGCAATCACGCGAAAACCTTCCACATCCTGACGATTGTTGTAGATCTCCATAAGCTTCAGGCGGATCGCCTGGCGCTCAGGGTTTTGCTGCAGGGCTTCGCGCAGGATCTCCTCGGCCTGCACATCGCGCCCGTAGGCGATATAGACCTCTGCCTCGGCGATCGGGTCGACCTCGTTGGCTTCCGCGGCATTGTTGCCAATGCGGAAATCGGCGCCGAACACGCTGTGCTGCGAGGTATCGACGCTCTGCCCGCCCGCGGCGCCGAACAGCGAATTGCCGCCCGCCATGACGGTGCTTTCCTGCGACAGGATGCTGTCCCCGAAGGCGGCGTTCTCGCCGGTCTTCTGTTGCTGGCGCCGGCGATAGATGGCATAGCCGCCCAGCAAGGCGAGCAGCAGGCCGCCGCCAGGCAGCAGCATGGGATTGGCGAGCAGATCATCGACGAAGGACGGCTGAGCCACCGGCTGGGGCTGCGTCACAACCGGCGGGCGCTTGGCTGCCGGCGCGGAGGCTGCCGCGGGCCTGGCGGCGGCAACCGCCGTGTCCGCTGCATTTGCGCTCGGGCTGCTGGCGCCAGCCGTGGCAGAAGCCGCCGAGGCCGGCGAGCCGGCCAACGGTACCGCGGTGGCCGCAGCGGCAGCACTGGCGCTGGCGCCGGCTTCTGCCGGGGCCGGTGTGGCGGCGGCAGTGGCGGCATCGGCCTTGGCCGTACCGGCCGGCACCACGGCGGGTGCGGCCGACGGCGCGGTGGCGCCGTCGTTGGCCGCGTCTTTCTGCGCCCGGGCCTGGGCCAGCTTGGCGATCTCGGCGTTCTTCAGCTCGACCAGCCGCTGCATGTCGTTAACATTCTTCTCAAGCTGCGCGAGGCGTGCCTCGGCTTCCTTGATCTGCCGCTCCTTGGCGATAGTGGCTTCGGCTGCCGCTGCGGCGGCAGCCTGGTTGCCCCGGTCGGGCTTGCTGAGCTTGAGTTCGTCGCGCGGGCCGGTGGCCGGCGCAGCCTGTTCCTGCACGCGCGCGGTGACATTGCCTGACTGCTCGCGGCCACTGCCGGCCTCGACCGAGCGTCCGGCCGCTGCCGTGGCCAGGCGGCCGCGGTAGGCGGCGAAGCCTTGCGTGCGCGCCACCACTTCGCGGCGAGCCTCGCGCGGCGCGACCGATTGGGCGTCCTGCTGGCTGGGCACCTTGAGCACGGCGCCAGCCTTGAGGCGATTCATGTTGCCGCCAACGAAGGCGTTCGGATTGTTGCGATAGAGCGCGACCAGCATCTGGTCGAGCGATACCGCGTCCTGCCCCTGCGAGGCCTCGTTGGCAATGGCGGAGAGGTTGTCGCCACGCTGCACGGTGTACGTGCCGGTGCCGTCGGCCGTTGCCCGCGCAGCGGCGCGGTGCGGGCGTGGTGCCGGGGCCTTGGCTTGCGGCCGTGGCGCCGGGCTGGCCGCCACAGGTGACGGGGCCGATGCCGTACCGGACACCGGCGCCGCGCTTGGCGTGGGCGCCGCTGCCGCCGGGGCCGCGTCGGGTGTTCCGGCCTGCACCACGGTGGTGGGCGAGAAAGTCTGGTTGGAGGGCTTGGCACCCGCCGGATCCAGCAGGAAGGTGTAAGCGCGCGACACCTTGCCGCTAGACCATGTCATGTCGACGAGGATGTCGACGAACGGCTCGCTGAGCGGCTGGGTTGACCGGACCCGTGCCACGTAGCTGCCGTTGGGGCGGCGCTCGACCTGCAGCCGCAGGCTGCTTACCGCCGGCAGATAGGTCAGGCCGGCCCTGGCATACGCATCGGGCGACGCCAGCTTGACGGTAAGCCCGTCCGCTTCGTCCGCACTGACGCCACTGATATCGATTTCCGCCTGCAGCGGCTGACCCAGATTCGACTGTACCCGTAATTGCCCGAACCCCGCGGCATAAGCGGCCGGCTGCGCGAGCAGCAAACCGAGTGCCGTGAAGGCCAGCGTTGACCAGCGCTGGCGGACGACAGGCGCATCTTTCCGGCGATGTTGGCTCACACTCACCTTGTGCTCCGTTGTGTTCTAGTAGTGGAATTAACTTAACATCAATGGTTTAGCGCAGCAAGTTAGCGTCCCGACTGAGCCCCGCGCCAACTCGTACGGACGTGCGGGCGACCGCCCCACAGCCCGGCATATGCCGTCTGCATTGTGACGCACCGCCGGGAAAAATAGGCAGCCGGACACGACAACGCCGCGCACATGCGCGGCGTTGTCATCAAAGCCAGGGGTTTCTGTTGCCTTGCTGCAACGAAACCCTGGAGGAGCCGGGGCCTGGCCGGCAAGACATGGGCCAAGACATGGCCTAAGGCCGTCCGCAGCGCCGGTCCCTGGCTCAGGCTTCGATCAGGATGCGCAGCATACGGCGCAGCGGCTCGGCCGCGCCCCACAGCAGCTGGTCCCCAACGGTGAAGGCCGACAGGTATTCGCCACCCATCTGCATCTTGCGCAGGCGCCCCACCGGAATGGTCAGGGTGCCGGTCACGGCAGCCGGCGTGAGGTCGGTCACGCTGGCCTCGCGGGTATTCGGCACCACCTTGGCCCACTGGTTGTTCTCGGCCAGCATGCCTTCGATCTCATCGAGCGGCACGTCGCGGCGCAGCTTGATGGTCAGTGCCTGCGAATGGCAGCGCATCGCGCCGATGCGCACGCACAGGCCGTCCACGGCGATCGGCGAAGCGCCGGTCGCGCCCAGGAAGCCTTCGCCGCGACCCAGGATCTTGTTGGTCTCGGCGCCGGCCTTCCATTCTTCCTTCGACACGCCGTTGCCCAGGTCCTTGTCGATCCAGGGAATCAGGTTGCCGGCGAGAGGCACGCCAAACTGCCTGGTTTCATCCGCCGACAGGCCGTGCTGGGTCGCCAGGATGGTGCGGTCGATTTCCAGGATGGCCGATGCGGGGTTGTCCAGCAGCGACTTGACCGACGCGTTGAGCGTGCCGAACTGCGTCAGCAGCTCGCGCATATGCTGCGCGCCGCCGCCCGAGGCAGCCTGGTAAGTCATGGAGGTCATCCAGTCGATCAGGTCGTGCTGGAACAGGCCGCCCAGGCCCATCATCATGCAGCTGACCGTGCAGTTGCCGCCGATGAAATTCTTGACGCCCTTCGCCAGCGCATCCTTGATCACGCCGAGGTTGACCGGATCCAGCACGATGATGGCATCGTCCTTCATCCGCAGCGAGGACGCCGCGTCGATCCAGTAGCCCTTCCAGCCGGCTGCGCGCAGCTGCGGGAAAATCTCGTTGGTGTAGTCGCCACCCTGGGCCGTGAGGACAACGTCGCACTTCTTCAGCGCTTCAATGTCGTTGGCGTCCTGGAGCCTGGTTTCATTCCTGGCCATGGCCGGGGCCTGGCCACCAGCGTTGGACGTGCTGAAGAATACGGGCTCGATATGGTCGAAATCGCGCTCTTCCTGCATGCGTTGCATCAGGACGCTGCCGACCATTCCTCGCCAACCGACGAGACCTACAATCATGACTTACCTCGGATGTGATTTGAACTTCCCCGCGCTTTCCTCGCCCGACGTGACTGCGCGGGGAAGACGAGCAGGCACGACGGACGATCTAGCCGATCGTTTTGGTAATAATGGTTTTAATCGTCGTTGCGGTAAGCGGGTGGCCGTGCGAACCCAGGCCAACCGGGCTGCGGGTAGCAACCGGGGCGGCGATGGCAGTCGAGGGGGACTGGAAGATTCGGACCATCGGCAAAGTCTACACGATTTTGCGGCGCTGCCACACAGGGGAAATCGGGGACAAATGAAAGAAAAGGCGCCGCATGCGGCGCCTTTTCAACTTGATACAACTTACAGCAGCGCGGCCAGAACCGCTTCGCCCATCTCGCGCGTGCCAACTTGCTTGCAACCCGGCGTCAGGATGTCGCCGGTGCGATAGCCCTGGGCCAGCACCTTCCTGACGGCATTCTCGATGCGGTCGGCCTGTTCGGCACGATTCAGCGAGAAGCGCAGCATCATCGCCGCCGACAGGATGGTGGCCAGCGGATTGGCCACGCCCTTGCCGGCGATATCGGGCGCGGAACCGTGCGACGGCTCGTACAGGCCCTTGTTATTGGCATCCAGCGAAGCCGACGGCAGCATGCCGATCGAGCCGGTCAGCATGGCGGCCTCGTCCGACAGGATGTCGCCGAACATATTGCCGGTGACGATCACGTCGAAGCTCTTGGGCGCCTTGATCAGCTGCATGGCCGCGTTGTCCACGTACATATGCGACAGCTCGACGTCCGGATATTCCTTGTGCACATCGATCACGACGTCCTTCCAGAACTGGAAGGTCTCGAGCACGTTGGCCTTGTCCACGCTGCACAGCTTCTTGCCGCGCTTGGCGGCGGCCTGGAAGGCCACGTGCGCGATGCGGCGGATTTCCGGCTCGCTGTAGCGCATGGTGTCGAAGCCTTCGCGCGCGCCCTGGAACGGACCGTCCGGCGCTTCGCGCATGCCGCGCGGCTGGCCAAAGTAGATGTCGCCGTTCAACTCGCGCACGATCAGGATATCCAGGCCGGCCACCAGTTCGGGCTTCAGGCTGGAAGCGCCGGTCAGCTCGGGATAGCAGATCGCCGGACGGAAGTTGGCGAACAGCTGCAGGTGCTTGCGCAGGCCCAGGATGGCCTGCTCCGGACGCAGCGGGCGATCCAGCTTGTCGTATTTCCAGTCGCCCACGGCGCCGAACAGGATGGCGTCGGCTTCCTTGGCCAGCTTGAGCGTGGCGTCGGGCAGCGGATGGCCGCTGGCCTCGTAGCCGGCGCCGCCCACCGGGGCGGTTTCCAGCTCGAATTTTTCGTCGAGCGCGTTCAGGACCTTGACGGCCTGCTCGACGATCTCGGGACCGATGCCGTCACCCGGCAGGACTGCGATTTTCATGCTTGTCTTCCTTGTTGTGTCTCGGCGTTCCAGCCAGCCTCAGCCAACCACGCGATTGTTCAGCCATGGCATCCTGGCCACGCGCGCTGCTTCGTAAGCCTTGATCTTGTCCGCATGGCGCAGCGACAGGCCGATATCATCGAAGCCATTGAGCATGCAGTACTTGCGGAACGGCGCGATATCGAACGCGTAGCTGTCGCCACCCGGCGTGATCACCAGCTGCTTGTCGAGATCGACCGTCAGCTTGTAGCCGTTGAACGCGTTGGTCTCGTTGAAGAGATGGTCGACCTGCAATTCGGTCAGCACCACCGGCAGCAGGCCGTTCTTGTAGCAGTTGTTGAAGAAGATGTCGGCGAAGCTGGGCGCGATCACGGCGCGAAAGCCATATTGCGTCAGCGCCCACGGCGCGTGCTCGCGCGAGCTGCCGCAGCCGAAGTTGCGCCGGGCCAGCAGGATCGAGCCACCCTGGTAGCGCGGCTGGTTCAGCACGAAATCCGGGTTCAGCGGACGCTTGGCATTGTCCTGGCCGGGCTCGCCGACGTCCTTGTAGCGCCATTCGTCGAACAGGTTGGGGCCGAAGCCGGTGCGCTTGATCGACTTGAGGAATTGCTTGGGGATGATGGCGTCGGTGTCGACGTTCTCGCGGTCCAGGGGCACCGTGAGCCCGCTGTGTACAGTGAACTTGTCCATGGTCGGTTCCTTACTTGCGTGCCGCGCTCTCAAGCGAGCGGCCGGCGGCCTGAGTGTCCTTGCCAAGGCCGGCCGTCGTATTGCAGCCGGCCAGCTGCAGCATGCCAAGGCATGCCAGCATGAGGATCAGGGCTTGTTTCATGATGGGCTTGCGCGCGAATCAGCCGAGCTGGCGGATATCGACGAAATGGCCTTCGATGGCAGCCGCTGCCGCCATCGCCGGGCTCACCAGGTGAGTCCGGCCACCCGCGCCCTGGCGCCCTTCGAAGTTGCGGTTCGAGGTGGACGCGCAGCGCTCGCCCGCTTCCAGGCGGTCGGCGTTCATGGCCAGGCACATCGAGCAGCCCGGCTCGCGCCATTCGAAGCCGGCGGCCTTGAAGACCTTGTCCAGGCCTTCCCGCTCGGCTTGTTCCTTGACCAGGCCCGAGCCCGGCACCACCATCGCCAGCTTCACGTTGGACGCCACGCGACGACCCAGCTTCTGCACGACCCACGCAGCGGCGCGCATGTCTTCGATGCGGGAGTTCGTGCAGGAACCGATGAAGACCTTGTCGATCTTGATGCTGTCCACCGGCACGTTGGGCTGCAGGCCCATGTACTCCAGCGCGCGCTCCATGGCGTTGCGCTTGTTCGGGTCTTTTTCATTCTCCGGATCCGGCACCCGGTCCTCGATGCTGACCACCATCTCGGGCGAGGTACCCCAGGTCACCTGCGGACGGACATCTTCCGCGCGCAGCTCGACCACGTGGTCGAAATGCGCACCGGTGTCCGAATGCAGCGTGCGCCAGTAGCCCACGGCCTGCTCCCACTCCACGCCCTGCGGCGAGAACGGGCGGCCCTTGACGTATTCGAGCGTGACCTCGTCCACCGCCACCAGGCCCGCGCGCGCGCCGGCCTCGATGGCCATGTTGCACACCGTCATGCGCCCTTCCATGCTCAGGTCGCGAATGGCCGAGCCGGCGAACTCGATGGTGTAGCCGGTGCCGCCCGCGGTGCCGATCTTGCCGATCACGGCCAGCACGATGTCCTTGGCGGTGCAGCCGCGCGGCAGCTTGCCTTCCACGCGCACCAGCATGTTCCTGGCCTTCTTGCCCAGCAGCGTTTGCGTGGCCAGCACGTGCTCCACTTCGGAAGTGCCGATGCCGTGCGCCAGCGCGCCGAACGCGCCGTGCGTGCTGGTATGCGAATCGCCGCACACCACCGTCATGCCCGGCAGCGTGGCGCCCTGCTCCGGCCCGATCACGTGCACGATGCCCTGGCGCAGGTCGTTCATCTTGAACTGGGTGATGCCGTACGCGTCGCAGTTGTTGTCCAGCGTGTCCACCTGCAGCTTCGACACCGGATCGGAAATGCCCTGGCTGCGATCGGTGGTCGGCACGTTGTGGTCCGACACCGCCAGGTTGGCGCTGATACGCCAGACCGGGCGCTGCGCCAGCTTCAGGCCTTCGAACGCCTGCGGGCTGGTGACTTCGTGCAGCAAGTGCCGGTCGATGTACAGCATCGTCGTGCCGTCTTCCTCGACGTGCACGGTGTGGTCATCCCAAAGTTTGTCGTAGAGCGTCTTGGCCATGATGCAGGGGGGGGCGGGCCGGGACCGTTCAGGAACTGCACGGCTGGCGGCGTCGCGCGGTAGTTTGCGGGGATTTTTTCGCCGGAATGCGGGCAATGCACTGCGGCTTGCTGCGATGCTTGACTTCGCAATCGATTATGCCACAGCGATTGTGCGCGGCCAGGCCCTGCCCGGGCCGCGCGGCGGCGGGAATGTAATGTGATTGGCGAAAGGGGGATTTCGCCGATGGCGAAAAGGGAGAGGAATACCCTGGGCCGTGGGCTTTCTCCCGCTCGCCCCGCCACGCGGGCGAGCGGGAGCAAGGATGGGCCTAGCCCCCCTTGCCGTTCGCTTTTGTCAGGACCTTTTCTGCGCTGCGTGCTTGACGCGCAGCACTTCCACGACCTTGCCGACAATTCGGTAAATCAGGATGTAGTTCGGATGGGCCACCAGCTCGCGCGTACCTTTCACGCGGCCGATGCGTCCTATTGTTGGGTTCAACTGCAATGTCTCGGCCTTCTGTTCGACCAGCTCATCTAGATCGAGCGCGGCGGCCGGGTTGTCCTGGGCGATGCAGTCCATGATCCGGGCGCGATCCTCGCGTGCCTTCGGTTTCCAGTGCAGCGCCAGCGTCAAGCGTTACCCCCGTGCTTCGCGATCCGCTGCCGCAGGGCCTTACGGCGCTCGGCAAATTCGGCCTTGACCTCGGCATGGGGAATGGATGGGCGCGGGTCGTCGATGGCTTCCTGTACTTCCTTCGTCAGCCAATCTTTGTAGGCGGCGGCTTCGTGCGCGGCCTTCATGCGCTCGGCGGCATCCTGCCGGCGCGACCGATGCACGGCCGCTTCGCTGTAGTTGCTGCCGTCGATGCCGTCGATGCGGACAATGTGCAGCTCCTTGCGCAGGTATTCCATGCAGCTATCCAAGCTGCGCCAGGTGCGCGGCTTGTCGGTGCGCTGAGTGCCTAGCGGGGTTTCCTGCATGCCGATCTTCAACATGACGCACCAGCCACCAGGCTGGCCGATGATGGCCGCGCCCCGAACGGCGGCGGCCTCGACCAGCCGGCGAGCGTTCGGCGTGTCTATGGTTTTGGTGCCCATCATTTTCCTCTCGCTACTGAGCGTTTTTCAATAAGTAGGAGTGTGTCAAACAATAGGAAAAAATGCAAAAACGGGCAGATAAATCGGCGGCCCGTTCTTGGGGCAGCTAACCGCCCAGGTAAGCGCTCTTGATGCGGTCGTTGGCCAGCAGATTGGCGCCGCTGTCCGCCAGCACCACGCGCCCCGTCTCCAGCACATAACCCCGATCGGCCACGCCCAGCGCCTTGTTCGCGTTCTGCTCGACCAGGAACACAGTGACGCCTTCGTCACGAATGGTCCGGATGATGTCGAAGATCTGCGCGATCACGAGCGGCGCCAGCCCGAGCGTAGGCTCGTCCAGCAGCAACAGCCGGGGCCGGCTCATCAGCGCGCGGCCGATCGCCAGCATCTGCTGCTCGCCGCCGGACATGGTGCCGGCGCGCTGCGCGGAACGCTGCTTGAGCCGCGGGAAGAGCTTGTAGACGTGCTCGATGCCCGCCTCGATCTCGTCGCGCTTGCCGAAGAAGGCGCCCATCTTCAGGTTTTCCAGCACCGTCAGGCTGGGAAACACGCGCCGCCCTTCTGGCGAGATCGCCATGCCGAGACGCATGATCTCGTGCGTGGGACGCCGCGTGATGTCCTGCCCTTCAAACATCACGCGCCCGCTCGACGCGCGCGGCGAGCCGCACACCGTCATCATCAGCGTGGTCTTGCCGGCGCCGTTGCTGCCGATCAGCGTGACGATCTCGCCCTTGTTCACTTCGATCGATACGCCAGACAGCGCTTCGATGGCGCCGTAATGGGTATGGACCTGTTCCAGCTTCAGCATCAGTCCTCTCCCAGGTAAGCCTTGATCACGCGCGGATCGTTGCGCACTTCGGCTGGTTTGCCGATCACGATCGGGCGCCCGTGCTCCATCACCAGGATGCGGTCGGATACGCCCATCACCAGGCTCATGTCGTGCTCGATCAACAGCACCGAGATCTTGTATTCGCGCCGCAGCCGGTCGATCAGCTGCGACAGCTCAACCTTCTCCTGCGGGTTGAGACCGGCGGCCGGCTCGTCCAGCATCAGCAGGCGCGGGTTGGTGATCATGCAGCGCGCGATCTCCAGCCGGCGCTGGTGGCCGTACGACAGCGTGCCCGCCTCGCGGTTGGCAACGCCGCGCAGCCCCATGCGCTCGAGCCACGCCGACGCACGCTCCAGCGCCTCGCGCTCGGCGCGGCGATAGGCCGGCGTGGCGAACAGGCCGTGCAGCAAGCCGGAGCGCACCTGCAGGTGCTGTGCCACCAGCAGGTTTTCCACCACCGTCAGTTGCTTGAACAGGCGGATGTTCTGGAAGGTGCGCACCAGCCCGCGGCGTGCCACCTGGTGGCTCGGCAGTCGGGCGATCGAATGCCCGTCCAGCGAGACCTCGCCGGCGGTCGGCTTGTAGAAGCCGCCGACGCAGTTGAACACCGTGGTCTTGCCCGCGCCGTTGGGTCCGATGATGGCGAAGACCTCATCGCGGCGCACGTCGAAATCAATGCCGTCGACCGCCAGCAGGCCGCCGAAGCGCATCTGCAGGCCGGAGACTTTCAGCAGTTCCGCTGGTTGAACTTGGCTCATTGCGGCAACTCCACATGGGGGCGGCTCGCGGGCAGCAGGCCCTGCGGACGCCACATCATCATCAGCACCATCACCAGGCCGAAAATCAGCATGCGGTACTCGGCAAAGCCGCGCGCCACTTCCGGCAGCGCGGTCAGCAGGATGGCGGCCAGGATCACGCCCAGCTGCGAGCCCATGCCGCCCAGCACCACCACCGCCAGGATCAGCGCGGACTCGATGAAGGTGAACGATTCGGGATTGACCAGGCCCTGGCGCGCTGCAAAGAACGCGCCGCCCAGGCCGGCGAAGGCCGCGCCCAGCGTGAAGGCCGACAGCTTGATGCGGGTCGGGTTCAGGCCCAGCGAACGGCAGGCGATTTCATCCTCGCGCAGGGCTTCCCAGGCGCGTCCCATCGGCATGCGGATCAGCCGGCTGGTGACGAACAGCGTGAAGCCCACCAGCAGCAGCGCCAGCAGGTAGAGGAAGATCACCATGTGCGCACCGCTGTAGTCCCAGCCCAGCAGCTCGTGGAAGGTCTTGACGCCCTCCACGCTGGCGCTGCGCGCCATCTCGATGCCGAACACGGTCGGCTTCGGGATGCCCGAGACGCCATCGGGGCCGCCGGTGAGGCTGGTCAGGTTGTTGAGCAGCAGGCGGATGATCTCGCCGAAGCCCAGCGTGACGATGGCGAGGTAGTCGCCGCGCAGCCGCAGCACCGGAAAGCCCAGCACGAAGCCGAACGCCGCCGACATGCACGCGGCGATCGGCAGGCACTCCCAGAAGGTCAGGCCGAAGTACTGGTTGAGCAGCGCGTAGGTATAGCCACCGACCGCGTAGAAGCCGACGTAGCCCAGATCCAGCAGGCCGGCATAGCCCACCACGATGTTCAGTCCCAGCCCGAGGATCACGTAGATCAGCGCCAGCGTGGCCACGTCCACCGCGCCGCGCGAACTGAAGAACGGGAACACCAGGCCAACCGCCAGCAGCAGCCAGATCACCTTGCGTTGCTGGCCGGCGCCCAGCGCGGGCAGGCTCGGCACCTTGACGCCGGCGGTGGCGCGCACGAACAGGGGCTTGAACAACTGGAACAGGAAGACCGCGCCTACCGCCAGCCAGACCGGCTTCCAGTGCGGCTCGAATACCACCTTGTAGCCGTCCAGCTTGAGCTGCAGGCCTAGCACGGGAATGGTCAGGATGGCCGTCATCACGGCCGCGACGATGGCGTTCTTCAGGGTCTCCCCTGCCGGGGCGCCCTGCGCCACAGTGATTGGGGTGGAAATAGCTTGTGTCATGGCGTCCTCACACCTTTTCAACGTCGGGCTTGCCCAGCAGGCCGGTCGGGCGGAACAGCAGGATCAGCACCAGCAGGCCGAAGGCCACCACGTCCTTGTACTCGGCCGGCATATAGCCGGAAGCAAAGGTCTCGGCGAGGCCCAGCAGCACACCGCCCAGCATGGCGCCGGGAATGCTGCCGATGCCGCCCAGCACGGCCGCGGTAAAGGCCTTGATACCCGCCACGAAGCCGATATAGGGATTGAGCTTGCCGATGGTCAGGCCGATCAGCACGCCGCCCACCGCCGCCAGCATCGCGCCCAGCACGAAGGTGAAGGAGATCACGCGGTTGGTGTCAATGCCGAGCAGGTTGGCCATGCGCATGTCTTCGGCGCAGGCGCGGCAGGCGCGGCCCATGCGCGAGTGGCCGATGAACAGCGTCAGCGCGATCATCAGCACCAGCGTCACGCCGACAATCAGCAGGCGCGAATACGGCATGGTCACGGTGAAGTCGCCACCCATCTGGAACTCGATGGCGCCGGAGATCAGCACCGGCACGGACATGTCGCGCGCGCCCTGCCCGATCTGCACATAGTTCTGCAGGAAGATTGACATGCCGATGGCGGAGATCAGCGGCACCAGCCGCGGCCCGCCGCGCAGCGGCCGGTAGGCCACCCGCTCCACCGCGAAACCATAAAGCCCGGTGACCAGCACCGAGACCAGCAAGGCGGCGCCCAGCACCAGCGGCAGCGGATAACCGGCGCTTGCACCGATCGCGGTAAGCGTCACAAGGCCCACGTAGGCGCCGATCATATAGATCTCGCCGTGGGCAAAATTGATCATGCCGATGATGCCGTAGACCATGGTGTAGCCAATGGCGATCAGCGCATAGATCGCACCCAGCGTCAGGCCGTTGACCAGTTGCTGGGTGAACTGTGGAAGGAACTCGTTCATGCGGGAAGCCCCATAACTTTGAAGCTGGAGAAGCCGGCGCCGCAGGAAATGCGCGAGCGCCGGGCCAACCCCTCTCTGCCGGAAGTGCCCAGGCCCCGGACGTGGCGGACAAGCCGCGCCGGCCAGGCAACCGGACCCCGATACCAAAACGCCCCGCTCAAACCGGAAGCGGGGCGTGCGAAGCCGGAGTGCGGCTTAGTTGGCAGCGGTCTTGGTGGCGTCCTTGTGCCAGGTGAACACAACGAACTTGAACGACTTCAGGTCGCCCTGAGCGTCGTACTCAACCTTGCCGATCGGGGTCTGGAAGGCGTTCTTGTGCATATAGGCCGCGACCTTGGCCGGATCCGTGCTCTTGGCGCCAGCAATGGCGTCGCCGATGATCTGCACCGCGGCGTAGGCCGGCATCTGGAACGGGCCGTTGGCATCGCGCTTCTTGTCGGCAAAGGCCTTGACCAGTGCCGCGTTGGACGGATCGGCGGAGAAGTCGGCCGGCAGCGTCACCAGCATGCCTTCGGAGGATGCGCCGGCGATGGCCGTCACGTCCTTGTTGCCCACGCCTTCGGGACCCATGAAGGTCGCCTTGACACCCTGCTCGCGCGCCTGGCGCAGCAGCAGGCCCATTTCCGGGTGGTAGCCGCCGAAGTAGACGAAGTCCACGCCCTGCGACTTGAGCTTGGTGATCACGGCGGAGTAGTCCGAATCGCCGGCGTTCACGCCCTCGAACACGGCCACCGGGATCTTGGCGGCTTCCAGGTCCTTCTTCACCGAGGAGGCGATGCCCTGGCCGTACGACTGCTTGTCGTGCAGGATCGCGACTTTCTTCGGCTTGATCCTGGTGATGATGTACTGGGCAGCGGCCGGGCCTTGCTGATCGTCGCGGCCGATGGTGCGGAAGATGAACTTGCGCTTCTTGTTCTCGGTCAACTGCGGCGCGGTGGCGGACGGGGTCACCATCACGATGCCTTCGTTCTCGTAGATGTCGGAGGCGGGGATGGTCGAGCCCGAGCACACGTGCCCGATCACGTAATGGATTTTCTGGCTGACGATCTTGTTGGCTACCGCCACGGCCTGTTTGGGTTCGCAGGCATCGTCCATCAGCACCACTTCGAACTTGTTGCCACCCGCGCCGCCGGCGGCGTTGATCTGCTCGATGGCAGTCAGCGCGCCAGCCTTGACCATGTCGCCGTACTGGGCAACGGAGCCGCTCATGGGGCCGGCAATGGCAATCTTGATGGTCTCCGCGTTGGCGGTGGCGCCGAAGGCAACCAGGGCCGTGGCCAGGGAGATGGACGTAAGACGGGACAGCGTCATCAGGAGCTCCTCGATATGGTTTGGTCATGGGCTGAGGCGGCATGACCTGCGCAATCGAACAACACCCGCGAGCTACAACCTGAAAGACGCCCGAGACGCGGAAGACGGGCCTGCAAGACTTGAAGCGTGTGCGGGGCCCGGCATGTGCCAGCCCTCCAAAAAAACGGAGGACCTTGGTTCGGAATGACAACGTTGATGCGTTCTCAATTGCGCAGGTGATTCGCCTGCCCCGCTCGCCTCAACGCAGTCCGGAAGGGTGGCCCGGCTGCTGTCGGCAAAGCAGCCCGCATTATAGGGTCAAACTCCGCGCCGGATGGCAATTTTGCACAACAAATGCGGATGTAATTGGCAGTAATACGGCACAAATCATCGAAAACTGACGTCTTCGCCACCTTTCACGCAACTTTTCTTCCGCGATGCACAAATCCTGCCCGGCCAGAACGGCAAACGCCCCGGCGGGCCGGGGCGTCTGGTATTGCTGCGCCGCTCACCGGGGCCAGGCCCCGGCGGCGAAAAGCTCAACGCGTGCCGATATCCGGCACGTTGCGGCTTGCCGCACCGTTGAACAGCTGGCGCGGACGGCCGATCTTGTACTCCGGATCGGTAATCATTTCTTCCCACTGCGAGATCCAGCCCGGGGTGCGCGCCAGGGCGAAGATGCAGGTGAACAGCGACGTCGGGATGCCCAGCGCGCGCTGCACGATCCCCGAATAGAAGTCCACGTTCGGGTACAGCTTGCGGCTGACGAAGTATTCGTCTTCCAGCGCGATCTTTTCCAGTTCCATGGCGAGCTTGAACAGCGGGTCGTTGTGCAGGCCCAGCTCGTTCAGCACTTCATAGCAGGTTTCGCGCATCAGCTTGGCGCGCGGGTCGTAGTTCTTGTACACGCGGTGGCCAAAGCCCATCAGGCGCACGCCCGAGTTCTTGTCCTTGACCTGCTTGATGAACTCGGTGATGTTGTCGACGCTGCCGATTTCCTCGAGCATCTTGAGGGCGGCTTCGTTGGCGCCGCCGTGGGCCGGGCCCCACAGGCAAGCCACGCCGGCGGCGATGGCGGCAAACGGGTTGGTACCCGAGGAGCCGGCCAGGCGCACCGTGGAGGTCGAGGCGTTCTGCTCGTGGTCAGCGTGCAGGATGAAGATGCGGTCGAGCGCGCGCTCCAGCACCGGGTTCACCTTGTACGGGGCGCACGGCGTGGAGAACATCATGCGCATGAGGTTGCCCGAATAGGACAGGTCGTTCTGCGGATAGATGTACGGCTGGCCGATGTTGTACTTGTAGGCCATGGCGACCAGGGTCGGCATCTTGGCGATCAGGCGGATCGCGGAGATTTCGCGCTGGTGCGGATCGTCGATGTCCATGGCGTCGTGGTAGAACGCGCTCATGGCGCCCACCAGGCCCGTCAGCACGGCCATCGGGTGGGCATCGCGGCGGAAGCCGCGCAGGAAGAACTGCATCTGCTCGTGAACCATGGTGTGGTTCATCACGGCGCCGACGAATTCTTCCTTCTGCTTGGCGTTGGGCAGTTCGCCCTTGAGCAGCAGGTAGCAGGTTTCCAGGTGGTCGCACTTGGTCGCCAGTTGCTCGATCGGGTAGCCGCGGTACAGCAGCTCGCCCTTGTCGCCGTCGATATAGGTGATCTTCGAATTGCACGAAGCCGTCGACATGAAACCGGGATCATAGGTGAACTTGCCGGTTTGTCCGTACAGCTTGCGAATATCGATCACATCCGGGCCAACGGTACCCGTGTAAATCGGCAGCTCGACGCTGGGGGAACCATCGGAAAACGATAGCGTGGCTTTCACATCGGACGGCGTCATGTCGGTTCCTTCTAATGCAGACTAATAATGTTGACGAAACTCAGACCGAACGCAGCAGGGCAATCACGTGCTGCATCGGGGGCGTGTCGAGCTCACCGTCCAACTCCTTGCGCGCAAGAAGCAGGTCCATCAACTCGTTGTCGCTCAGCTCGAACAGCTCGGAGAGCGCGGCCACATCCTGGTCGGAGAGGCTTTCTTCATAACGGTTGAAAAAACGTTCGACGATGATGTCGTTCTCCAGGAGGCCGCGCCGCGCGCGCCAGCGCAGTCGCGCACGCCGGTGCGGATCGGCCTGGTGGGAGAAACTGGGGGAAACACTTTCGGTCATAGGTACCTGCTTCCGGCGCGCCGGTCGGGTATGGAGTGCGATCACCCGGACTGACGCGCCGCTTCTTACTGCATCTACCGCACGGATCAGACCGAGCGGCGAACCATCAGCTCCTTGATCTTGCCGATGGCCTTGGTCGGGTTCAACCCCTTCGGGCAAACGTCGACGCAGTTCATGATGCTGTGGCAACGGAACAGGCGGTACGGGTCGTTCAGGTCGTCCAGGCGCTCGCTGGTCGCCTGATCGCGGCTGTCCGCGATAAAGCGATAGGCTTGCAGCAGGCCGGCCGGGCCGACGAACTTGTCCGGATTCCACCAGAACGACGGGCACGATGTCGAGCAGCTTGCGCACAGGATGCACTCATACAGGCCGTCCAGCTCGTCGCGTTCCTCGGGCGACTGCAGGCGCTCTTTCTCGGGCGGCGGCTCGTCGTTGATGAGGTACGGCTTGATCGAGTTGTACTGCTTGAAGAACTGCGTCATATCGACGATCAGGTCGCGCACCACCGGCAGGCCGGGCAGCGGACGCAACACGATGCGGTCCGGCAGCTCGCGCATATTGGTCAGGCAGGCCAGACCGTTCTTGCCGTTGATGTTCATCGCGTCCGAACCGCACACGCCTTCGCGGCAGGAGCGGCGGAACGAGATGGTTTCGTCCAGCTTCTTCAGCTTGACCAGCGCGTCCAGCAACATGCGCTCATGACCGTCGAGCTCGACCTCGTAAGTCTGCATGCGGGGGGCAGCATCCTTGTCCGGATCGTAGCGGTAGACTTCGAAAATACGCTTCATTTTTGTGGGTCCTGTGGGTCGTCTACGGCGGTGCTTAGAAGGTCCGGGCCTTGGGCGGCACGCTTTCCACCGTCAGCGGGCTCATCTTCACCGGCTTGTAATCGAGGCGGTTGCCTTCGCTGTAGAACAGGGAGTGCTTGAGCCAGCTCTCGTCATCGCGATTCGGGAAATCGCTATGCGCGTGCGCACCGCGGGATTCCTTGCGGGCAGCGGCCGAGATCATGGTCGCCTTCGCCACTTCCACCAGGTTGGCCACTTCCAGGGCTTCCACCAGCGCGGTGTTGAAGACCTTGGACTTGTCCTTCAGGTGGATATTGTTGGCGCGCTCGGTGACCTCCAGGATACGCTCGACGCCTTCGTCCATCAGCGCCTGCGTACGGAACACGCCCGCATGCGACTGCATGTTCTTGCGGATGTCGTTGGCCACGTCCTGGGTGTACTCGCCCGAGGTCGACGATTGCAGCTTGGCCAGGCGCGACATGGCGCGGTCGGCGGCATCGGCCGGCAGCGGCTTGTGCTCTTTCTGCTTGATCGCGCTTGCGGCGATGTGGTTGCCGGCCGCGCGGCCGAACACCACCAGGTCCAGCAGCGAGTTGGTGCCCAGGCGGTTGGCGCCGTGCACCGACACGCACGAGCACTCGCCGATCGCGTAGAAACCGTTGATGACCTCGTTCGGGTTGCCGTTCTTCGGCGCCACCACCTGGCCATTGATGTTCGTCGGGATACCGCCCATCTGGTAGTGGATGGTCGGCACGACCGGGATCGGTTCCTTGATCGCGTCGACGTTGGCGAACTTGACGCCGATCTCGCGGATCGACGGCAGGCGCTTCATGATGGTGTCCGCGCCAACGTGCGTCAGGTCCAGCAGCACATAGTCGCCGTTCGGGCCACAGCCGCGGCCTTCCTTGATTTCCTGGTCCATCGAGCGCGAGACGAAATCGCGCGGCGCCAGGTCCTTCAGCGTCGGCGCATAGCGCTCCATGAAGCGCTCGCCGTCCTTGTTGCGCAGGATACCGCCTTCGCCGCGCACGCCTTCGGTGATCAGCACGCCCGCGCCGGCCACGCCGGTCGGGTGGAACTGCCAGAACTCCATGTCTTCGAGCGGCACGCCAGCGCGCGCTGCCATGCCCAGGCCGTCACCCGTGTTGATGAAGGCGTTGGTCGAAGCGGCATAGATGCGGCCGGCGCCACCGGTGGCGAACAGCGTGGTCTTGGCTTCGAGGATATAGACCTCGCCGGTTTCCATTTCCAGCGCGGTCACGCCGAGCACGTCGCCGTCGGCGTCGCGGATCAGGTCCAGCGCCATCCATTCGACGAAGAAGTGCGTCTTGGCCCGCACATTACGCTGGTACAGCGTGTGCAGCAGTGCGTGGCCGGTACGGTCGGCCGCGGCGCAGGCGCGCTGGACCGGCTTCTCGCCGTAGTTGGAGGTGTGGCCGCCAAACGGACGCTGGTAGATGGTGCCGTCGGGGTTGCGGTCGAACGGCATGCCGAAGTGTTCGAGCTCGTAGACCACCTTGGGGGCTTCGCGGCACATGAATTCGATTGCGTCCTGGTCGCCCAGCCAATCGGAACCCTTGATGGTGTCGTAGAAGTGATAGTGCCAGTTGTCCTCGCTCATATTGCCGAGCGAGGCACCGATCCCACCCTGCGCCGCCACGGTGTGCGAGCGTGTCGGGAAAACCTTGGAGAGCACGGCAACGTTCAGGCCGGCCTCTGCGAGCTGGAGGGATGCGCGCATCCCGGCGCCGCCCGCCCCGACGATGACCACGTCAAAGCGACGACGCGGCAATCCTGTCTTGACTGCGACCATTTATTACACCCTCCAGAGAATCTGAGCTGCGTAGCCCGCACAACCGACGAGCCACAGAATCGTAAGAACTTGCAGCACGAGACGCACGGCCATCGGCTGCACATAGTCCATCCAGATGTCGCGCACGCCAATCCAGGCGTGATACAGCAGCGACAGGATGGTCAGGAACGTGATGATCTTCATCCACTGGTTGGCGAAGAGACCTGCCCACGCTTCGTAGGAAGCGCCGTTCGAGAGCAGGAAGGCGACTGCCAGCACGATGGTGAAGACCACCATGATGACAGCGGTGACGCGCTGCGCGAGCCAGTCTTTCAGACCGTAGTGCGCACCGACGACCAGACGCTTGGGACCGATATTATTATTTGCCACCTTGACTCTCTCCTCAGAACAGGCCGAACAGCTTCAGGCCGAACACCGCGGTGAGCAACAGGCTGATGACCAGCACTGCAACGGCGGACTTGGCCGAAGCGGGCTTGGTCACACCGACGTGCACGTCGAGCAGCAGGAAACGGATGCCAGCGCAGAAGTGGTGCAGGTAACCCCAGATCAGGGCCAGCAGAACCAGCTTGACGAAGCCACCGGACAGCAGCGCCGAGAACTTTGCGAAACTCAGTTCGGAGGTGACACTCTGCTCGAAGAGATACAGGACGAAAGGAAGGAGGAGAAACATCATCGCACCGCTTACGCGATGCAGGATGGACACCTTGCCGGCCCAGGGCAACCTGTAACGCGCCAGCTGCGTCACATGGATGTTCCGGAACTCCGGCCTGGCTTGTTTGGCTTCAGCCATGCGAGACCCCATTTTGCGGTAAACAAAAAACGAAACTACTGAGCACTCTGGATGCAAATGAATGCAGCCGGAGCAAATCCCGATAATTTTAGCGCCTTTGTTGCGCGGCGCACCAATAATTTTCTGCTATCGCGCACCAACATGGCGTGCCCGACAATCGCACGCAATCATGCCGGGCGGGGATATTCCCCCGCTTTTCGCAACGGCAAGGCCAGCCGGGACGGCGCCAGCAATTATCCCCCAGGATTCCCACACGGCAGTTCAACTCAAATCGTTCTGATAATAGTGCCGGGTGGTGACATACAACCCGCGCCGGACCTCGACGGGCCGGTCGCCATAAGTGAACGAGACGCGCTCGACGGACAAAAGTGGCGTGCCGGCATTTACGGACAACAGCGCGGCGGTGGCGGCATCGGCGGCCACGGCACGGATTTTCTCGCTGGCCCGGATCATGCGCGTGCCAAACTCGGCCTCGAACAGCGCATACATCGGACCCTTCCATTCGGTCAGCTTCTCGGCCGTCAGGCCCTTGAAGTTGGTGCCCAGCAGCCAGATTTCGTCCAGCACGGTGGCTTCGCCGGAGAAAAACAGCACACGGCGGATCTGCACCACGCTATCGCCGGTGCGGATGTCCAGCAAGCGCGCGATCTCGGCCGGCGCGCGCAGGCGCTTGCATTCCAGCACCTGGCTTGCGCCATAGTGCGGCTCGCCCTCGTCCGGCACCAGGCGCAGGAAGCGGAACTTTACGCCATCTTCGTGGTGGGTCGTGACAAAGGTGCCCTTGCCTTGCCGGCGCGCGACCAGGTTCTCGGCCGCGAGCTCGTCGATCGCCTTGCGCACGGTACCCTGGCTGACCTTGTAGCGGGCCGCCAGGTCCATCTCGCTGGGGATCATGTCGCCCGGCTTCCATTCGCCGGACTGCAGGCTCTGCGTGATGAGCGCCTTGATCTGCTGGTAGAGCGGGCTGAAGGTCGGCGAGGCTGCCGGCATCGCGGACGGCCGCGTCCCGGCGCCGGGCGCGGCGGCGCCGTTTTCCTGCACTGCAGCAACGGCAGTGCCGGCGAGGGACGGGGGCAGGGATGACATAAACGAATTTCACCACAAAACGGCAAAGGGCGTCCAGCCCGGCATCAAACGTCTTATGTCTTATATAAGACATATGAATTGACAATACATTGGTGCCGGCCTACACTCCCGCAGGTTTCACACGCCGGCATCCACTCTGGATACGACACCCCTCTTCGCAGTAGACTTACACCTTGTCGCACCCCATGAACCGTTGTGGCTCTCTCCAGTCGGTACCGCTAGCAGCGCGCCGGTGGATTGCCGCCTGCCGCCGTGGCGACAAATCCGCACCCGGTGACGTCCGGACCCCCGTCCGGCTCGCCACCGCCCAGTTTCCCCCTCTTCTTGTTCGGAGAATTACTCATGGCTAAAGCCCCAATGCGCGTCGCAGTCACCGGCGCCGCTGGCCAGATCGGCTACTCCCTGCTGTTCCGCATTGCCAATGGCGACATGCTCGGCAAAGACCAGCCGGTCATCCTCCAGCTGCTCGACCTCCCGCAAGCCCAGGCCGCCGTCAAGGGCGTGGTGATGGAACTGGAAGATTGCGCATTCCCGCTGCTGGCTGGCGTGGTGATCACCGACGATCCCAAGGTTGCGTTCAAGGACGCCAACGTCGCGCTGCTGGTCGGTGCCCGTCCGCGTAGCAAGGGCATGGAGCGCAAGGACCTGCTCGAAGCCAACGCCCAGATCTTCACGGTGCAGGGCAAGGCACTGGACGAAGTCGCCGCCCGCGACATCAAGGTGCTGGTGGTCGGCAACCCGGCCAATACCAACGCCTACATCGCCATGAAATCGGCGCCGAGCCTGCCCAAGGAAAACTTCACCGCGATGCTGCGCCTGGATCACAATCGTGCCCTGTCGCAAATCGCCGCCAAGACCGGCAAGCCGGTTGCGGCGATCGAGAAGATGTTCGTGTGGGGCAACCACAGCCCGACCATGTACGCCGACTACCGCTACGCGACCGTCGACGGCCAGAGCGTCAAGGACATGATCAACGATCACGCCTGGAACAACGACGTGTTCCTGCCGACCGTCGGCAAGCGCGGCGCCGCCATCATCGAGGCCCGTGGCCTGTCGTCGGCGGCTTCGGCCGCCAACGCTGCCATCGACCACGTGCATGACTGGGTGCTGGGTACGAACGGCAAGTGGGTCACCATGGGCATCCCGTCGGACGGTTCCTACGGCATCCCCGTGGATACCATGTTCGGCTTCCCGGTGACCACCGCCAACGGCAAGTATGAAATGGTCAAGGGCCTCGAAATCGACGCCTACAGCCAGGAGAAGATCAACATCACGCTCAAGGAACTGGAAGAAGAGCGTGCCGGCGTGCAGCATCTGCTCGGCTGATCCAGGCAAGCGCCAATGATGAAGCCGGAGCCTCGCAACGATTCACGAATCGGCGCGGGCTCCGGCTTTTTTCATGGCCGCGCCGCCGCCCTGCCCTCCCACCGCTACCCGATCCTATAAACGTGCATCCTTCCGAGATCTTGTTCCAGGGCGAAGCCATACCGGCCCAGTTGCCGGTTTGCGACCACTATGCCGGCAGCGAAAAGCTGATGCTGAAATCGCTTGCCCTGCAGCAAGAGCTTGGGCCCGTATTCGATATCACCTTCGACTGCGAAGACGGTGCTGCCGTGGGCCTGGAGCGCGATCACGCCGAATTGTGCACGCGCCTGATCAACGGCCCGCTGAACCGCTACAACCGCGTCGGCGTCCGCATCCACGACCCCACCCATGCCAGCTGGCGCGAGGACATCGACATCCTGGTCGGCAGCGCCGGCGCGCGCCTGGCCTACGTGGTCGTGCCCAAGGTGACCGATGTGGTCGAGGTCGCGCGCGTCACCGATCGCGTCAACCAGGCCGCGCGCGCGGCCGGTATCGCCCGCCACATTCCGATTCATGTGCTGATAGAGACGCACGCCGCACTGGAGCAAGTGTTCGATATCGCCCGCCTGGTGCAAGTGGAATGCCTCAGCTTCGGGCTGATGGATTTCGTGTCCGCGCACCACGGCGCCATTCCGGGCGAGGCCATGCGTTCGCCGCAGCAGTTCGAACAGCCGCTGATCCGGCGCGCCATGCTGGAGATTTCGGCTGCCTGCCATCGTCACGGCAAGGTGCCCTCGCACAATGTCAGCACCGATATCGAGCAGCCGGCGCGCGCCGGGGACGATGCCATGCGGGCCCGCGCCGAATTCGGCTACCTGCGCAAATGGAGCATCCACCCGAGCCAGATCCAGCCGATCGTGGCGGCCTTCCGCCCCGCCGGCACGGAGATCGGCGCGGCCAGCGAGATCCTGCTGGCCGCCTATGAGAACAGCTGGGCGCCGATCCGGCACCAGGGCCAGTTGCACGACCGCGCCAGCTATCGCTATTACTGGTCGCTGCTGCAGCGCGCGCATGCGACCGGCGCCGCCCTGCCGGGCAACGTGCTGGAGCGCTTCTTTGCATGAACGCCGCCTGGATTGCATTTCGCGCGGTTTGCACGATGCGCCAGGAATAGCACCGCATGACACAGCCGCATGACACAGGGCCGAGCCCGTGCCGGGCGCGGGTACGAGACCAGACAGGAGACGCGATGCCAGAGCAGCAACCGGTCCAGCAGCACACCCCGAAGCCGAAGAAATCCGTCGCCCTGTCGGGCGTTACCGCCGGCAATACCGCGCTGTGCACGGTCGGCCGCACCGGCAACGACCTGCACTACCGCGGCTACGACATCCTCGACATCGCCGAGACCTGTGAGTTCGAAGAGATCGCGCACCTGCTGGTGCACGGCAAGCTGCCCACCCGCGCCGAACTCGCCGGCTACAAGGCCACGCTCAAGGCCCTGCGCGGCCTGCCCGCCAACGTCAAGGCCGCACTCGAATGGGTGCCCGCCAGCGCCCACCCGATGGACGTGATGCGCACCGGCGTGTCCGTGCTCGGCACCGTGCTGCCGGAGAAGGACGACCACAACACCCCGGGCGCGCGCGACAT